>NZ_CP154631.1:3349674-3666233 GCF_039555755.1 Pseudomonas sediminis | reverse complement strand
AAGGCGTTCGAGCGACTGCGCCTTGCCCGAAGCCAGCAGAAAGGCTTCGAGCAATTGGGCCAGGTCTTTGGGATCGTTGAGATTCATTCGGCACGGGCTCGGACGTGAATAACGGCGAAGGGCTCATTCTGCACCAGCTCGACCAGGGATTCCTTGATCAATTCGAGCACTGCCATGAAGGTCACCACCACGCCTAGTCGGCCCTCTTCGGCAGCGAACAGCTCGACGAACGGCACGAACGCCCCGCCCTTGAGGCGCTCCAGCACCTCACTCATACGCTCGCGGGTCGACAGGGCCTCACGGGTAACCTGGTGGCTTTCAAACATGTCGGCGCGGCGCAGCACCTCGGCCATCGACAGCAGCACCTCCTCCAGGCTGACGTCCGGCAGCAGCTTGCGCGCGCGGGCTTCGGGAGCATCCAGTTTCGGTACGGTCACGTCGCGGCCGACACGCGGCAGCTCGTCGATACCTTCGGCAGCGGCCTTGAAGCGCTCGTATTCCTGCAGGCGACGAATCAGCTCGGCACGCGGGTCGTCCTCTTCTTCCTCGGCCTCGGTCGAGCGCGGCAGCAGCATGCGCGACTTGATCTCGGCCAGCATGGCGGCCATCACCAGGTATTCGGCAGCCAGCTCCAGACGCACCGAGTGCATGAGCTCAACGTAGCCCATGTACTGCTTGGTGATCTCGGCCACCGGGATGTCGAGGATGTCGATGTTCTGTTTGCGAATCAGATAGAGCAGCAGGTCCAGCGGCCCCTCGAAGGCCTCGAGGAAGACTTCCAGGGCATCCGGGGGAATGTACAGATCCAGTGGCAGCTCGGTGACCGCCTCGCCATACACCAGGGCGAACGGCAGCTCCTGCTGGGCACCGGCCTGACTGTCGGGGGTTGGCGTGGCGGGCTCGCTCATCGACGGGCGCTCCTTCAACGGTAATTCAGGCCCACGGCCATGCGCACCTCGGCCAGGGTTTCACGCGCCTCGTCACGCGCGCGCTCGGCGCCTTCGGCGAGAATACTGCGCACCAGGTCCGGGCTTTCCTCGTAGTCGATGGCGCGCTGCTGGAGCGGCGCAAGCTCGGCCTGCAGAGAGGAGCACAGCGTGCTCTTGCAGTCGAGGCAACCAATCGAGGCGCTACGACAACCCTCGATCACCCAATGCAATTGCTCGTCGCTGGAATACAGCTGATGCAGCGACCAGACCGGGCAACGCTGCGGCTCACCTGGATCGTCACGGTGTACGCGGGCCGGATCGGTGGGCATGCGCCGCAGTTTTTCCTCGAGTTCAGCATCGCTATCGCGCAGGAATATTGCGTTGCCGCTGGACTTGGCCATCTTCTGTCCGTCCAGGCCAGGTACCCGCGAAAACTCGGCAAGAATCGGCTGCGGCTCGCTCAGAATCACCTTGCCGCCACCTTCGAGATAGCCGTACAGGCGCTCCTGGTCGCCGAGGGTGATGCTGGTCTGCTCCTTGAGCAAGGCCCGCGCCGTCTCAAGGGCCTGTGCGTCACCCTGCTCCTGATAAGCCTTGCGCAGGTTGCTGTAGAGCTTACCGAGCTTCTTGCCCAGTTTGCCGATGGCAGCTTCAGCCTTGCGCTCGAAATCCGGTTCGCTGCCGTACAGGTGGTTGAAGCGGCGCGCCACTTCACGGGCAAATTCGATGTGAGGGAGCTGATCGGCACCGACCGGCACCTGCCCGGCGCGGTACAGCAGGATGTCCGCGGCCTGCAGCAGCGGGTAGCCGAGAAAACCGTAGGTGGAGAGGTCTTTACCGCTCTGGTGCTCCTGCTGCTCCTTGTAGGACGGCACGCGCTCCAGCCAGCTGAGCGGGCAGATCATCGACAGCAACACGTGGAGCTCGGCATGCTCCGGCACCTGTGACTGTACGAACAGCGTTGCAGAGCTGGGGCTTACGCCTGCGGCCAGCCAATCCACTGCCATATCCATGACGTGCTGGGAAAGCTGGCCGGTATCGGCGTATTCGGTGGTCAGGGCATGCCAGTCGACGATACAGAAGAAGCAGTCGTACTCGTGCTGCAACTTGACCCAGTTCTTCAATACACCGTGGTAGTGCCCGAGGTGCAGGCGACCACTCGGACGCATCCCTGACAACACCCGACGCTCAGAGTCGTTAAGGCTCAAACCGTTCTATCCATAATCCAGACAAGACCACGGAGTATAGGGTAGCTGCGCTCACAACGGAAAAGGCGGTGTCAGGGATGTTTTGAAAAAGCGCTTGATCGTCACTCCGGCGAAGACGGAAGCCCAGATCACTCGAACATTCTGGATGCCCGCCGGCGCGGGCATGACGGATTTTTCCGGCCTCGCTTCAGAGATCGCTGAACGGCGTCGGGTCACCGCAACCGACGCGCACGACCTCGGGGCTGTCGTCGGCCAGATTGACCACGGTAGAGGCTTCCAGACCACCAAAACCGCCATCGATGATCAGGTCCACATGATGCTCGAGAATCTGGCGCATCTCGTAGGGGTCGGACATCGGCAACTCATCGCCCGGCATGATCAGGCTGACGCTCATCAACGGCTCGCCCAGTTGCTCCAGCAACGCCAGGGCGATCGGGTGGCCGGGTACGCGGATGCCGATGGTGCGACGTTTGGGGTGCAGCAACATTCGCGGCACTTCGCGAGTGGCGTTGAGGATGAAGGTGTAAGGGCCCGGGGTGTGATTCTTCAGCAGGCGGAAAGCGGCAGTGTCGACCTTGGCGAACAGACCGATCTGCGAGAGGTCGCGGCAAACCAGGGTGAAGTTGTGCTTGTCGTCGAGCTGACGCAGACGGCGAATGCGCTCTACCGCATTCTTGTCACCGATCATGCAGCCCAGCGCATAGGAAGAGTCGGTCGGATAGACCACCACGCCGCCGCCACGAATGATTTCCACAGCCTGTTTTATCAGGCGTGCCTGTGGGTTTTCCGGGTGAACCTGGAAAAATTGACTCACACTTGCTCCCAGCTCATGAAGTGACAGCGGATGGCTGTGCATGTTCGAAGCGCTCCCAGAGCGCAGTCAGGTCATCAGGCAATGGGCGATACATGCCCAACTCGGACCAGTCGCCGGGCGCATGGAAATCGCTGCCGACACTGGCCATCAAGCCAAATTCGCGCGCCAGAATCGCCAAACCGCCGACTTGCTCGGCCGGCTGCATGCCATTGACCACTTCCAGGGCATGACCGCCGGCCGCCGCGAAATCGGCCACCAAACGTCGACGCTTACTGCGAGTAAAGTCGTACTGCCACGGATGCGCCAGGCTGATCCAGGCCCGGGCCGAACGCAAAGTGGCGACGGTTTCTTCCAGCATAGGCCAATGTTGCTTGACGTCACCCAACTTACCCGAGCCCAGCCACTTGCGAAACGCCTCGGCGCGATCGCGCACATGGCCGGCGCGCACAAGAAATTCGGCGAAATGTGGACGCGCCGGCGCGTTGCCACTGTCGCCCAATTCCTGTTGGACAGCACGTGCGCCCTCAAGTGCGCCCGGCATGCCTTTAGCCGAGAGGCGTCGGTCGATTTCCTCGGCACGCTGCCAGCGCCCGTGATGCAGGGCCTCTATGGCAGCACACAGCGCTGGCGCCTCGCGCTCGAAGGCATAGCCCAATACGTGGATGGTCGCCCCACCCCAGGTGCAGGATAACTCGATACCGTTGACCAGCTTCACACCCAACGGTTCGGCAGCACGACGCGCCTCATCGAGACCTTCCAGGGTGTCATGATCGGTCAACGCCAATAGCCGCACGCCCCGTTCATGCGCTCGGGCCACCAGTACGGCGGGAGCCAGGGCGCCATCGGAGGCGGTGCTGTGGCAGTGCAAATCGACAATCATGGCGGCGCTTTCGTTGAGATTGATGTTTGTTATTATGCCCCACATCCGCCGCAAGCAGGCTTTTGCCGTGCGGCGAAAATGCTTCATCCCTCCCCGCTTCGACCCCAAATAAGGATTGAGATGCTCTACGCCATCATCGCCACCGACGTCGAAAACTCCCTGGAAAATCGCCTGGCCACCCGCCCCGCTCATCTCGCTCGCCTGGAGCAGTTGAAGCAGGAAGGCCGCCTGCTGCTGGCCGGCCCGCATCCGGCCGTCGACAGCAACGATCCGGGCCCAGCAGGGTTCAGTGGCAGCCTGGTGGTTGCCGAGTTCGACTCCCTCGAAGCTGCGCAGAAATGGGCCGACGCCGACCCATATCGAACCGCCGGAGTGTATGCCAACGTTCTGGTCAAACCCTTCAAGAAAGTACTGCCCTGAAAGAGTTCTACCAACGCTGCTCTCGCACACAAGGAATCGCGATGCGCTCGATCCCGCTGTCCCTGCTGGTCACCGTGATGCTGACTTGTGCTTCGGTACAGGCAGAAGAACAACCCTCTGAGCCATCTGCCCCTGCAGCGCCGCTCGACACCCAGGCGCTGGAGCAGCGCCTGGCGCAAAGTGAGCAATTGCGCAACGAGCAGGAAGCGAGCAGCGCCGTGCAACTGCAACGCCTGCGCCAGGAAAACCAGCGCCTGCGCATGCAACTGAAGGAAAGCCAGGCTCAGGCTCAACCTCGCCTGCTCAGCGAAGAACAGACCTGGTTCGCCGTTGGCGCTGCCCTGAGCCTGATCTCGATGGTATTCGGCGCACTGTTGCGCGGCTCTCGCAAGACCCGTCGCGAGTGGATCAACTAACCCATGAACCGACTACTGCTGATCGATGATGATCAGGAACTCTGCGAGCTGCTTACCCGCTGGCTGACCCAGGAAGGCTTTCAGGTCACGGCTTGCCACGATGCCGGCGGCGCCTGCCAGGCCCTCGTCACGCACGCGCCGGAGGCCGTGGTGCTGGATGTCATGCTGCCGGACGGCAGCGGCCTGGAGCTGCTCAAGCAATTGCGTGGCGAGCATCCGGAACTGCCAGTGCTGATGCTCTCGGCCAGGGGCGAACCCCTGGATCGTATCCTTGGCCTGGAGCTAGGCGCCGATGACTACCTGGCCAAGCCTTGTGACCCTCGCGAGCTGACCGCACGCCTGCGCGCTGTGCTGCGCCGCACCGTGCCCGCACCGGCAAGCAGCCAGTTGGAGCTGGGCGACCTCCGATTCAGCCCCAATCGTGGGGTGGTCAGTATTGGCGAACATGACGTTCCCCTGACGCTTTCCGAAAGCCGCCTGCTGGAGGCCCTGCTGCAGCAGCCGGGCGAGCCAGTGGACAAACAGGCCCTGGCGCAACTCGCCCTGGGCCGCAAATTGACGCTGTATGACCGTAGCCTGGACATGCACGTCAGCAACCTGCGCAAGAAGCTCGGCCCGCATCCGGATGGCCGCCCACGCATTCTCGCCTTGCGCAGTCGCGGTTATTACTACGCGCAGTGACTGCCTGGCGCAGCGTAAATAACCCGCAACATCGCCTTTACCCAAGCTTTACCCACACCTGACTGCCCTTGACCTTGACCGCCGCATAATGAGCCCATCCGGTACTTACCGGCCTCGGAACATGTTTACGACCTGCTGCGCGCCGGCCCTGCTGCGTTGAAAACAGACTCGGAATGCTCATGTACAACAGTACACTCCGCTTCCTCGTCTGTTTTCGCCTTGCATGACTCTGGCTCGCTAGATCGTAAAACAGGTTCTCAAGACAAGGAGAATCACCATGCGTAAGACCCTCACCGCCCTGCTGCTCGCTGCCACCCTGCCGACCCTGGCTTTCGCCATGCCCATGCAAGACGGTGGCCCTCGCCACCACGACCGCGGCCCCGGCATGTTCAAGGAGCTGAACCTGAGCAAGGAACAGCGCCAGGAATTTCGCAAACTGATGGGCGATCAGATGAAAACCCATCGCGACATCACCAAGCGCTACCTGGACAAGCTGCCGGAAGCAGAAAAGCAGGCCATGAAGAAAGAACTGGACAAGGCCCGCGCCGACCAGCACAAGGCCCTGCGTGACCTGCTCAACCCCGAGCAGCAGAAGGCCTTCGACGAGCACCAGAAAAAAATGGAAGCCCGTCGCGCCGAGATGGCCGAATTCAAGGCCTGGAAGGCTGAGAAGGACAGCAAGAGCAACTGATCGACGCCCCTAAACCCGCCGCCGCGCTCCCAGAGCCCGGCGGCTTTTGCATGAGGAATTACCGTGCGTTCACTGTTCTGGCGCATTCTGGCGACTTTCTGGCTGGGCATCGCACTGGTCGCCGGCCTGTCGCTGCTGCTGGGGCGCGCCCTCAATCAGGACGCCTGGATTCTGAGCCTGCACCCAGGCCTGGATGGCCTCGACAGCAAATGGGTCAAGCGCTACGAACAGCAGGGGCCAGCAGCCGCACAGGACTTTCTCGAACAGCGCAAACGCGAATACCGCATCGACACGCAAGTGCTTGGCGAGAGCGGCCAGCAACTGGTCAAAGGCACTTTTCCGTCCCGTGCCGCAGCCTTCGAGGCGCGTCAAGGCGACGACCGTCGCTTGCCCTGGCGGCGTCTGACCGCCGAATACACCAGCCCGGAAAGCGGCGAAAGCTACCTGTTCATCTACCGAATTCCACACCCGGAACTGGCAGCCTGGCACCGCGGCAGCCTGTTCTGGCCACTCAGCGCCATCGCTATTGCCCTGGTGGTGCTGACGCTGTTCAGCCTGATGCTGACGCTGTCGATTACCCGCCCACTGGACCGCTTGCGCGGCGCAGTGCATGACCTCGGTCAGACCGCCTATCAGCAGAACAGCCTGGCTCGTCTGGCCACCCGCCGCGACGAGCTGGGCCTGCTGGCCAAGGACTTCAACCGCATGGGCGAGCGCCTGCAAGGGTTGATCGGTAGCCAGCGCCAGCTACTGCGCGATGTCTCCCACGAGTTACGTTCCCCCCTGGCGCGCCTGCGCATCGCCCTGGCTCTGACAGAGCGCGCCGACGTGGCAGAACGAGAAAGGCTGTGGCCACGCCTGAGTCAGGAGTGTGACCGGCTGGAAGCGCTGATCAGCGAAATTCTTGCCTTGGCGCGCCTGGATGCAGACCCGGGCGATGCGCACCCCGTCGATCTGGCCGCCCTGCTCGGCAAACTGCAGGAAGACGCTCGCCTGACCGCCCCACAGCAACAGTTGCAGATCGATCTCGACCCCGCGGCACGCCTGGAAGGCTGGCCAGACATGCTGGAACGCGCGCTGGACAACCTGCTACGCAATGCCTTGCGCTTCAGCCCAGCGGATCAGCCTGTCGTCATCAGCATGCAGCGCCAGGGTGCAAGCGTCACGCTGAGCGTGCGCGACCATGGCCCTGGCGTGGCCAGCGAGCACCTGCAGCAGTTGGGCAAACCTTTCTTTCGTGCACCCGGTCAGAGCAGCACCGGCCACGGCCTCGGGCTGGCCATCGCACGCCGAGCCGCGCAGCGCCATGGCGGCGAGCTGCTGCTGGCCAACCATCCAGAAGGCGGCTTCGTTGCCACGCTCAGCCTGCCGACCAGGCAGCAGGCAGGCTGAAGCGCGTGTCGATCAGCCCTGCCAGGCGCTGACGAAATCCTCGACGACCACTTCCGGGGCGCGGCGCAGCTCACGCTCCGGCGTGCCGAGGTAGAGATAGGCGATGATCTGTTCGTCCGCCGCCAGGCCCAGACCTTTGCCCACGTGGGCGTCGTAGGCCATGTCGCCGGTGCGCCAGACCGCGCCGATGCCCTGAGCATGCGCAGCCAGCAGCATGCCATGCGCGGCACAGCCAGCCGCGATCACCTGCTCGGAGGCCGGCACCTTGGGATGAGCCTGCACGCGAGCGATCACCACCACCAGCAATGGAGCACGCAGCGGCATGCCACGCGCCTTGTTCAGCGCCTCCGGCGCGGCCTGCGCATCGGCGACCTGCAAGGCTTCGGCGAACAGTTCGCCCATGCGCTCACGCGCCGCCCCTTCGATCGTCAGAAAACGCCAGGGACGCAGTTGGCCATGATCCGGGGCGCGCAGGGCGGCACGAAACATCAGGTCACGCTGCGCGGCATCCGGGGCTGGTTCGACCAGGCGAGGAACAGAAACACGGTTGAGCAGAGCGTCGAGAGCTTCCATCGGCCACCTCCAAAAACAAAGATGGCGCATTCTCAATGCTGCAAGCTGCAAGCTGCAAGCTCAGCGGTATGCAAGAGTCTTGTAGGAGCCGCGCCTCGCGGCGAATCGCAAACACACCGTAAAGCAAAAGGCCTCACTCCGGGGCGGGGCTCCTAAGCAAACGCCGCAGGCACCGCATCGCCTTGTAGGAGCGGCGCCCCGCCGCGAATCGAGAGAACGCTGCAATGGCAAAGCTTCGCCCCGAGACACCCTCCACAAACGCGCTTCGGCTGTCCAGACGATGCCCTGCTTTACCTGCGTTTTGAGCTGCCGTCAGGCGACGCGGTCAGGCGATATCACCGGCTGCACCGGCGGAGTGAGCGGTGGCAGACCGTAAGCCTTGCGCGCATCGTCGCAACGCGGGTTGTGCTCACCGTTCGCCCATGACGCTTCGAACTCGCGGCAGCTACTCGAACGCTGTTCATACATGGTGCAACGCACCCCACAACCGACATCGCCCAACAGTTGCGTGCAACGTGCCGGTTTGCTCTCCGTGCCACGCATGGCGACGTAATGAGGGCTGATCTGGATAACCTGCTCATCCGGCACGCTACCGCCCGCGGATTGGCACTCACCCCAGAAGAAGGACACACGAAAAAACGCGCAGCAGGCGCCGCACGTAAGGCAAGGATTAGCTTCGGACATTTGGGGAGGACTCGGAAACCGACGGACGTCGGCAACTGGCGGCTATTCTATGCTTGGCGATGCGCTTGTAAAGCCCCTTGGTGCAGCGGTTTACAGCCGCCCGTCCACGGGTAGAATGGCGCACTTTTACAACCCGCCAGAGCCCCCTAAATGGCCTTGCCGACGCTACGTACCATCGGTTTCATCATCGGCATATTCCTGATTACCCTGGCGATCAGCATGGCCATTCCGATGCTGACGCTGCTGATCTTCGAGCACCCGGAAGATCTCAACGCTTTCCTCTGGTCCAGCCTGATCACCCTGATCACAGGGCTCGCTCTGGTGGCTCCCGGTCGACCGCAAAACGCTCAGTTGCGACCACGAGATATGTACCTGCTCACCACCGGAAGCTGGACCGTGGTGTGCGCCTTCGCCGCGCTGCCGTTGATGCTGATTGCACATATCAGTTACACCGACGCCATCTTCGAAACCATGTCCGGCATCACCACCACCGGCTCCACCGTACTGGTTGGCCTGGACAGCATGTCACCCGGCATCCTGATCTGGCGCTCGATGCTGCATTGGCTCGGCGGGATCGGCTTCATTGGCATGGCCGTCGCCATTCTGCCGCTGCTGCGCGTCGGTGGCATGCGCCTGTTCCAGACCGAATCCTCGGACTGGGGCGAGAAGGTAATGCCACGCTCGCACATGGCGGCGAAGTATCTGTTAGTGATTTATCTGGCCCTGACGCTGCTGGGTTTCCTGGCCTTCTGGGCGGCAGGCATGAGCCCTTTCGACGCCATCAACCACTCCATGGCAGCGATCTCCACCGGCGGATTCTCCACCTCGGACGTGTCCCTGGCGCACTGGCCAGAACCGGCCGTGCATTGGACGGCGGTGGTCCTGATGCTGCTTGGCGGCATGCCGTTCATGCTTTACGTCGCCTTTATTCGCGGCAATCGCAACGCCCTGTTCAAAGATCATCAGGTTCGCGGCTTCATCGGTTTTTTGCTGCTGACCTGGCTGGTCTTCGGCACCTGGTTGTGGATCAACTCGGACTACGCCTGGCTCGACGCCTTTCGCATCGTCGCGGTAAACGTCACCTCGGTGGTCACCACCACCGGCTTCGCCCTCGGCGACTACACCACCTGGGGCAGCTTCGCCGTGCTGCTGTTCTTCTACCTGACCTTCGTCGGCGGCTGCTCGGGCTCCACCGCAGGCGGCCTGAAGATCTTCCGCTTCCAGGTCGCCTATGTCCTGCTCAAGGCCAACCTGATGCAGTTGGTGCACCCCCGCGCGGTGATCAAGCAGCAGTACAACAACCACAATCTCGATGAAGAGATCGTGCGTTCGATGATCACCTTCTCCTTCTTCTTCACCATCACTATCGGCGTGCTGGCCCTGGCCCTGACCCTTACCGGCCTGGATTGGGTCACCGCGCTGACCGGCGCTGCCACCGCGGTGTGCAACGTCGGCCCGGGCCTCGGCCCGATCATCGGCCCGGCCGGCAACTTCGCCAGCCTGCCGGATTCAGCCAAGTGGCTGCTAAGTGCCGGCATGCTGCTGGGCCGCCTGGAAATTCTGACCGTGCTGGTGCTGATCACCCGCAGCTTCTGGAAACACTGACCGATGCCTTTAGCCAGCCTGCGCATCCTCGCCTTCATCAACGGCATTTTCCTCATCACTCTGGCACTGAGCATGCTGGTGCCGGTGATCACCCTGTTGATTTTCGAGCAGCCACAGAAGATCAATGCCTTCCTCTGGTCGAGCCTGATCACCGCACTCGTCGGCATCGCCATGATCGCCCAGGGCAGACCCAAACAGACGCAACTGCGCCCACGCGACATGTACATGCTGACGGTGTCGAGCTGGGTGATGGTATCGATCTTCGCTGCGCTGCCATTCATGTTCGCCGAACGCGCAAGCATTACCGACGCTTACTTCGAGAGCATGTCCGGCATTACCGCCACCGGCGCCACCGTATTCAGCGGCCTCGACGACATGTCGCCCGGCACGCTGATCTGGCGTTCGCTGCTGCACTGGCTGGGCGGCATCGGCTTCATCGGCATGGCCGTGGCGATCTTGCCGATCCTGCGTATCGGTGGCATGCGCCTGTTCCAGACCGAGTCCTCGGACCGTTCGGAAAAGGTCATGCCGCGCTCGCACATGGTCGCCAAGTACATGGTGCTGGCCTACGTCGGCCTCAGCACCTTCGCCGTACTGGCCTTCTGGTTGGCAGGCATGGGCGTGTTCGATGCGATCAACCACGCCATGTCGGCGATCGCCACCGGTGGTTTCTCCACCTCGGACGCGTCGCTGGGTAAATGGCAACAGCCTGCGGTTCACTGGGTCGCCATCGTGGTGATGGTGCTCGGCAGCCTGCCGTTCGTGCTCTACGTCAGCACGTTACGTGGCAACTACCGCGCACTGATTCGCGATGCGCAAGTGCGTGGCTTTCTGCTGCTGCTGGTGGGTAGCTGGTTCGTGCTGGCTGGCTGGAAATGGTTCACCACCGACCTGTATTGGCTCGATGCACTACGCCTGGTGGCGGTGAACATTACCTCGATCATGAGCACCACCGGCTTCGCCGTGGGTGATTACCACCTGTGGGGCCCCTTCGCCAGCATGATGTTCTTCTACCTTGGCTTCGTTGGCGGGTGCTCCGGCTCTACCGCAGGCGGTCTGAAGATCTTCCGTTTCCAGGTCGCCTACATCCTGCTCAAGGCCAACCTCAAGCAGCTCATCCACCCGCGCGCCGTGATCAAGCAGCAGTACAACCATCACCGGCTGGATGAAGACATCGTTCGTTCGATCCTGGCCTTCGCCTTCTTCTACACCATCACCATCGCCACGCTGGCCCTGGCAGTAGCGATGTGCGGCGTGGACTGGATCACTGCGCTGACCGGCGCTGCCGCAATGGTCTCCGGTGTTGGCCCGGGCATGGGCGAGATGGTCGGCCCGGCCGGCAACTACGCCACCATCCCCGATACGGCCAAGTGGCTACTGAGCCTGGGTATGCTGCTCGGGCGCCTGGAAATCCTCACGGTGCTGGTGCTGTTGTTCCCCGCCTTCTGGCGCCATTGAGTGGTTGACGGACCTTAACCGGCCAGTCCACGGCGACTGCGATACTCACCAGGCGTTTCTCCGAACCAGCGGCGAAACGCCCTGAAGAAGTTGCTCGGGTCGGCAAAGCCCAGCAGATAGGCGACCTCCAGCAGCGTCAGGTCGACCTGGCCAAGATACTGTTCGGCCAGCTCTCGGCGCGTGTCGTCGAGCAGTTGCTGATAGCTGGTGCCCTCCTCCTGCAGGCGTCGCTGCAAGGTGCGCTGCGACAGATGCAGCGCCTGCGCCACCACCTCACGGCGTGGCTCGCCCTGCGGCAACAGGCGGCACAGCACCTGGCGCGCCTGATGGGTGACACGGCTACTGCAGAAACGCGCCAGGTACTCGCCAGCAAAACGATCATGCAGTTGTGCCAACGCCTCATTGGCACTGGGCAGCGGCGTCTCCAGATCAGCACGCTCGAAGATCAGCCCATAGTGCTCGGCGTTGAACTTGAGCGGCGCCTGGAACACCTGCTGATAAGGCGCCAGATCAGCGGGGGCCGGGCCTTGCAGACGAATTTCACGCGGCCGGATCAACTTGCCGGTCATCCAACGGCAGAACGCCAGGCAGTAGGCCATCGAAGCCTCCGCGCTCTGCCGTGCCGGCGGCAAACGGTCGCCATGAATGGCCAGGGTCAGCGCGTAGCCGTCGGGTTGCGGCAGGAAGTTCAGGTCCGCCCCTTCACCAATAATGCGCTGATAGCGCACCAGACGAGTGAAACCATCACGCAGGTTGCGGCTGGACATCAGCGCGTAACCCACCACATGGAAGGACGCCGGACGTACCACCTGCGCCATGTTCAGGCCGATCGCCGGGTTGCCTGACAACGCCACCGCGCGCTGCCACAGGCGGGTCATGCCGTCCTGCGGAAAACGTGCATCCGGATCGTTCAGCGCGGCGTACTCCATGCCCAGCTCGGCGAACAGGCTGACGCAGTCGACGCCGCCCAGCTCCAGCGCCTGCACGATGGCCAATGCCCAGTTGGAGGAGGTGGTTCTTTCACTCATCGTCTTGTTCTTATGATCAATCAGCAAGGCCATGGTTGGCGGCGCAAGGATACTAGACTGGCACTTTAAGTCAGTGGCCGATGGAGACAGCCACCCTACACTCAACCGAGACAATAACAGGAGGTGCGCCATGACCGCCCAGACTACCGAGCGCTACCAGAGCTTCGCCGAGTTCTATCCCTACTACCTGCAGGAGCACAGCAACCCCGTGTGCCGCCGCCTGCATTACGTCGGCAGCCTGCTGGTGCTGACGATCCTCGCCTATGCCCTGCTTACCCAACAATGGCTGTGGCTGCTGGCCATGCCTCTGGCCGGTTACGGCTTCGCCTGGATCGGCCACTTCATCTTCGAGAAGAACCGCCCGGCGACCTTCGATTACCCGCTGTATAGCCTGATGGGCGACTGGGTGATGCTCAAGGATGCCTTTACCGGCCGTATCCGCTTCTAGCCCGCAGCCACACGTACCGCAGCAAGGTTGACCGTCATGCCCCAGAACAACAAGAACGAGAAATGCCATGAATAGCCGAGCCCGCTTCACCCATATGCGAGACGGCCAGGCCGAGGATTGGGCCATCATCGCTCAGGACTTCGCCGCCTACGCCGCCGAACTGCCCGCTCGCATCCTCGCCCACCTGCGCCTGCTCGACGGCGATTTCGGTGGTTTTCCGGTCGACCGCCTGACCCACTCGCTGCAGACCGCCAGCCGCGCCCATCGCGACGGCCGTGACGAGGAGTACGTGATCTGCGCGCTGCTGCACGATATTGGCGATACGCTCGGCAGCTACAACCACCCAGACATCGCCGCGGCCATCCTCAAACCTTTCGTCAGTGCCGAGAACCACTGGATGGTGGAGAAACACGGCATCTTCCAGGGCTATTACTTCTTCCACCACCTGGGCATGGATCGCCACCTGCGCGAGCAATTCAAGGACCACCCGCAATACCAGGCGACCATCGATTTCTGTGCCAAGTACGACGCGGCTGCCTTCGACCCCGACTACGAAAGCTTGCCGCTAAGTTTCTTCGAACCCATGCTGCAGCGCGTGTTCGCCCGACCGAAGATTTCCATCTACCAGGCCGCCATGGACAGCACCAGCACCTGACCGCTGGCCTCTGCTGCGCCACCGTTCGACGGTCGTGCTTGGCTGGCCGCCGCCCCCTTGGTTATGATCGCCGCCCAGCGAGCCTCTGGCTCAGGTCTTGCCGACCAGCCAGGCGTCCAGTAGAGGCGCCAGAAATCCAGCAGGGACAGTTCCAGCAGATGAAGCCAGCAACCCCCAGCCGTGCCAACGGGCTGCCGACGCCGCCGTTGCGTGAATACTATTCGCGCGTGCTGGCCTATATCGCCACGGCTGCCAGTATTGCCGCCGGCACCTACGTGGGACACTTCGGCTACGACATCCTGTGGATGGTACCCTACGCCCTGCTCTATCCCCATCTGGCGCACAATCTCAGCCGCCGTTTCAAGCGCGACTATCCGCAGCAGACCGACCTGGCCCTGCTATTCGTCGACGCCCTGCACGCAGGCGCGTCCTGCGTGCTGCTGAGCTTCTCCGTCGTACCCAGCCTGATGTTCCTACTGATCCTGTGTTTCAGCGCACTGGTCATCGGTGGGCTGCGTTATCTTGGCCTGTCGCTGCTGGTGGCCAGCAGCGGCATGGCACTGTGCGCCGCGCTGGTGGGCGTTCATCCCAATACCGACACTCCAACGCTGGTGACGCTGGTCAGCATCCTCTTCGCCACCCTGTACATCTGCATCACCGCTTATTTCGTCAACCAGCAAGGCCTGCGCCTGGCCCAGGTGCGCAGCGAGATCAAGCGCGAGCAGGAAAAGGCCGCACGCCTGGCGCGCAACCTGGCGAAATACCTGTCACCGCAGGTGTGGGAGTCGATCTTCACCGGCAAGAAAAGCGTGCGCCTGGAAACCCAGCGCAAGAAGCTCACGGTGTTTTTCTCCGACATCAAGGGCTTCACCGAACTGTCGGAAGAGCTGGAAGCCGAGGCGCTGACCGACCTGCTCAACACCTACCTCAATGAAATGTCGAAGATCACCCTGAAATACGGCGGCACCATCGACAAGTTCATCGGTGACTGCGTCATGGTGTTCTTCGGCGACCCCAGCAGCAATGGCGCCAAGAAGGATGCGGTCGCAGCGGTTTCCATGGCCATCGCCATGCGCAAGCACATGAAGGTGCTGCGCCAACAGTGGCGCGCCCAAGGCATCACCAAACCACTGGAAATTCGCATGGGCCTCAACACCGGCTACTGCACGGTGGGCAACTTCGGCGCCGACACGCGCATGGATTACACCATCATTGGCCGCGACGTGAACCTCGCCAGCCGTCTGGAGAGCGCCGCCGAATCCGGCGAGATCCTGATCTCCCACGAGACCTATTCGCTGGTCAAGGACGTGATCATGTGCCGCGACAAGGGCCAGATCACGGTCAAGGGCTTCACCCGCCCGGTACAGATCTACCAGGTGGTGGACTTCCGCCGCGACCTGGGTGCCACCTCCAGCTACGTCGAGCACGAACTACCGGGCTTCTCCATGTACCTGGACACCAACGGTATTCAGAACTTCGACAAGGAACGGGTGATCCAGGCACTCAACCAGGCCGCCGAAAAGCTTCGCGACAAGGTCATTCTGTAAGATCGAGACGGCGCCCGCTCGTAGGGCGGAGCGGAACGCCCGAGATCCAACCAGTAGGGCGTACTCAGGAGCGCCAGCGAACAGTCCGCCGTTCTTTGGTGTGGCACAGATCCAACGGCGTACTGCTTCCGAGCGGCCGGCGTCCCGGTACGCCCTAAACCTCCATTGCCTCGGTCAACACTGGCTCACCGTCGATCAACGGCTGCAACGCCAGAAACTCCAGCGCCGATGCGCGCCAGGACTGCGCTGCCGCCAGTTCTGCGCAACGCCCCCGGTCCAGCTCCAGCGCCGCCAGGCAGGCGGCTTGCAGATCCTCGGCCATCACTCCACTGCCCCCCTGCTGCAGCACATCCAGTGGCCCGGCCACCGGAAACGCAGCCACCGGCGTACCGCATGCCAGTGCTTCCAGCATCACCAGGCCATAGGTATCGGTACGCGAAGGAAAGACCAGCACCGAGGCCTGCTGATAGATTTCGGCCAACGCCTGGCCATGGCGGTAGCCGAGAAAACGCACCAACGGATATTGCTGCTGCAACGCCTCGCGCTGCGGTCCGTCACCGACCACGCGTTTCTCGCCGGGCAGGTCCAGATTGAGAAAGGCCTGCAGGTTCTTTTCCGGGGCGATGCGTCCGACGTAGAGAAACACCGGTCGCACAGGTCGGAGGCGCGTCTCGTCCGGCCGAAACAGTCGGGTGTCCACACCTTTGCGCCACAATTGCAGCCGTTGCAGAGCCCAGCCGGCGAACTCTTCACGCAAACGCTCGGTGGTCACCAGCACGGCTTGGCTGGGGCGATGAAAAAAGCGCAGGAAGGCATAACCCCAACGCGGCGCAATCCACGGCCAGCGTGTGCTGACGTACTCCGGGAAGCGCGTATGGATCGCCGTGGAAAACGCCAGCCCACGCTTGACCAGCCAACGCCGCGCTGCCCACCCCAACGGCCCCTCGGTAGCGAGGTGCACGCAGTCAGGACGAAAGTTGCGAATCGCCGCACCGACGCGCCACAGATCCCACACCAGCGGAATCTCCGGATAAGTGGGGCACGGCACGGCGCGAAAATCGGCGGGCGACAGCAGCTTGACCTGATGACCCAACCCACGCAGTTCGCCGACCAGCGCGGCCAGGCTGGTGACCACACCATTGACCTGAGGCGCCCAGGCGTCGGAGACGATCAGTATCCTCATGCGCCGGTCTCGAGGGCGACGGCCCGCTCCTCGCTGGCCAGTTGCGCCTCGGCCAGACGATAGAGCTCGATCTGCCCATCCCAGTGCTCGATCAGTGCTGTGCAGGATTCCACCCAGTCGCCGCAGTTCATGTATTCCACACCACTCACCTGGCGAATCTCGGCATGGTGAATATGGCCGCAGACCACGCCCTGCAGGCCGCGCTTGACGCACTCGTGAGCGATGGCCTCCTCAAAGTCGCTGATGAAGTTCACCGCGGTCTTGACCTTGTGCTTGAGGTACGCCGACAGCGACCAGTAGCCATAGCCCCAGCGGCTGCGCCAGTGATTGAGCCAGCGATTGAGGGTCAGGGTGAACTCGTAGGCCGAGTCGCCGAGAAAGGCCAGCCAGCGGTGATAGCGGGTAATCACATCGAACTGATCGCCGTGGATGACCAGCAGTTGCCGGCCATCGGCCGTGACGTGCACGGCCTCGTCGACCAGCTGGATATTGCCCAGCAGCAGGCTGGAGTAGCGACGCAGGAACTCGTCGTGGTTGCCGGTGACGTAGATCACCTCGGTGCCGCGCTTGCTCATGGTCAGCAGGCGGCGGATCACATTGGTGTGCGCCTGCGGCCAGTAGATGCCGCCACGCAGCTTCCAACCATCGATGATGTCGCCTACCAGGTAGATACGGTCGGCGTGGTAACGCTTGAGAAACGCTGCCAGGTGCTCGGCCTGGCAATCACGCGTACCGAGATGCACGTCGGAAATCCACAGGGTGCGGACACGTTGCTTGCGGCTGGGCTTGGCGAGCTGAGCGCTGGTCATGGGCGACCTCCGGCTGGGTTTAGTCGAGCTTGAGGCGTTGCGGTGAAAGGCTTGTGACGGGAAAAAGACCGTTCGATGACGCAGCATCGCCCCGGCCCAGGCGTTACACTGCGGCGGTTGCCGAGGAAACCACCATGCTCCCGATCATGTCCCTGCGTCACTACAGCCACGAAGTGCTCAGCCATAGCCACGACCACGCGCAACTGGTGTTCGGCTTGGCGGGCGAGCTGCAATTCGAAGTGGACGGCCAGGGCAGTCAGGTACTGCGCCATCACCTGGCCGTGGTACCAGCCGAAGCGCGCCATACCTGCGGCAGCCCGCGTGGCAGCCAATGCCTGGTGCTGGACCTGCCGGCCAATG
Organism: Pseudomonas sediminis; assembly: GCF_039555755.1. NCBI lineage: Bacteria > Pseudomonadati > Pseudomonadota > Gammaproteobacteria > Pseudomonadales > Pseudomonadaceae > Pseudomonas > Pseudomonas sediminis. The sequence continues at coordinate 3,648,452 of NZ_CP154631.1, read as the reverse complement.
ACTGGCTGGAGCGCCAGCTTGGCCACCATGCGAGCGACATCCAGCGTCTGTTGGACAAACCCAACGCACTGCAACTCGATCCCTCGCAGGGGCAGCTACTCAACTGGCTGGCCAGCAGCCCGATCAATGATCCAATCATCGCTAGCCAGGGTGCGGCCTTGCTGCTCGGCAGCCTGGCCTGCAGCCGCCAGCACGCAGAGACGACCGGCTTGCCGCTGACAGCCCTGAATCGCTATATCGAACAGCACGCAGCGCATCCGCTGCAGGTGGCGGATCTGGCACGCCTGGCCGGTCTGTCGGTAGCGCGCTTCCATGCGCGTTTCCTCGCCGAGACCGGGCGCACGCCGATGGAACATATTCGCCAACGGCGCCTGCAACTCGCCGAACAGCTGTTGCGTGGCAGCGACCTGGCGGTTGGCGAAATCGCCGCACGGGTCGGTTACAGCTCGCAAAGCGCCTTCACCGCCGCCCTCTCACGCCACCTGGGCATAACGCCACGGCAATTGCGCCGCACGCGTTAACAAGCACACGAACCGTAGGGTGCACCGGGCATCCGGCCGTTAACGATGCCCGCACCTTTCCTCGATAGCCTGGCGACAAAACTCACCACTCCCGCGACAGACAGCTATCGCGCGCGGCCCTAGACTGCGCCACATCATCGAAGGAGTACCTTATGCAAACCATCGAATGGCAGGATTTCGAGAAGGTGGAGCTGCGCGTCGGCACCATTCGCAACGCTCGTCCCAATGAAAAAGCGCTGAAGCCAGCCTACGTGCTGGAAGTCGATCTCGGCGAACTGGGCATCAAGACCTCCAGCGCCCAAATCACCGCGCATTACGATTGCGACGCGCTGATTGGTCGTCAGGTGCTGTGCGTCTGCAACTTCGCCCCTAAACGAATCGCCGGGGTGCGCTCGGAGGTGCTGGTCACCGGTGTCTATGACAGCGAGAACCGCGTCGTCCTGGCAGGTTTCGACCAGCCACTGCCCAACGGTGCGCGCCTGGCATGACGCAGCGTAACGCCCTGCTGGCGATTCACCTGGGTGCCCTGCTGTTCGGCCTGTCGGGCATTTTCGGCAAACTCGCGGCGACCACGCCGAACATGATTGCAGGCGGCCGCGCACTCTTTGCCGTGCTCGCCCTGGGCCTGGCTGCCACGCTCTGGCGCAGCCGCAATGCGGTGCGTCCTAGCCTGAGGCAGATGGCCCTGCTGGCACTCAGCGGCTTGCTGCTGGGCACGCATTGGGTCACCTTCTTCGAAGCGGTGAAAGTCTCCGGCGTGGCCATCGCCACCCTGGGCTTCGCCAGCTTCCCGGCCTTCACCGTCCTGCTGGAGGGCCTGCTGTTTCGCGAGCGCACCCGCCCCGGCGAGTTCGCCATGGTCGGCGTGGTATGCGTGGGGCTGATTCTGGTCACGCCCGAATTCAGTCTCGACAGCGACACCACCGTCGGCCTGCTGTGGGCCGTGCTATCGGGCTTCTTGTTCGCCCTACTGTCACTGCTCAACCGCGCCAGCACACGTGGCCTCGACCCGGTGAAGGCTGCGCTGTACCAGAACATCACGGTGCTGATCTGCTTCCTGCCGCTGGCCTGGCCACTGCTGCCCAGCGTGCGCCCGGTAAACTGGCTGTGGCTGGCGATGCTCGGCATCTTTTGCACGGGCCTGGCGCACAGCCTGTTCGTCGCCAGCCTACGCGTGCTCAAGGCGCGCACCACGGCGGTCATCTTCGCTCTGGAGCCGGTCTACGGGATTCTGTTCGCCTGGTGGCTGTTCAGCGAGCAGCCGACTCTGCGCATGCTGGCCGGCGGCCTGCTGATCGTCAGCGCAATATTCGTATCAGCGCGGATGGCGCGTTGACGCCTGAACGCCTTGCTGCAACGCAGGCAAATGTAGGAGCCGGTTTGCCGACGATGCGGTGATCATCGCCAGCGAACCGGCTCCTGCAACATCCAATAGACATGCGCCCTGCTGATCAGTTGACGCTGTAACCACGCCCCGTCAGGCAGGCGCCTAATGCCCGGCGATAACGCTCAGTGGCGTCGGCACCCACTGGACGAGTTGTGGTGGCAGGGTCGAAACCGCTCTGCCCCACCGCCCAGCTATGGCACTCATAACGATCACGCCCCTGTTGCTCGACACTCTGCCCGTTGGCTGGATAGGCGATCACTTCATAGCTGGCGACGCTGTTGCCTTGTATGACTGGCGGCGGTGTGACGACCTCATAACGCTGGGCGTTGGTGTTCCACAGGTAGTAGGTGCCTGCTGCGACGAAGTACAGCGCGCTGCCAATCCACAGCTCACGAGCGCCATCCGGCAAACCATGGCGATGGCCGCCAGGGCCCGGTCCCCACTTACCCCAACCAGGGCCACCTGGCGCTGGCCCGCCAGGACCAGGCGGGCCTGCCAGCGCTTGGGCAGAAAGCACCAGGCTCATCAATATCAGGCTCACGGAGCGTTGCAGCGACATACTTCACCTCTCACAGGATGGCCATATCGGCCCGAGGCAAATTATTCGCTCGCAGTGGCTGGATCGGGGTAAGCCCTGTGTAAAGAGGGGGTAAAGCTTCTGATAATTACCTTATGAGGCGCGGTCGTTGTGGCCCAGATCGCGACCTGGATCGATCAGATCGCGCACCCGCTGCTTGAGCACCTTGGCCTCTGGGAAGCCACCATCGGCCTTGCGCTCCCATATCTGCTGGCCATCACAGAGGATGCGAAAAACGCCGCCGGTGCCTGGCTCCAGACTGACCCGGCCCAACTCGTCGGCAAAGGTGCTCAGCAGCTCTTGAGCCAGCCAGGCGGCGCGCAGCAGCCACTGACACTGAGTGCAATAGGTGATGACGATTTCGGGCTTCTGATCGGGCATGGCAGCGGCTCTACTGTGGGGCTTGATGCCTATAATAACGGCCTTTGTCTTTGCTCCTGCCGGAATCCGCCATGCGCCGCCAGCTCTTTTCGTTGCTCTGCCTGTTCGCTCTCTCCAGCCTGCCCGTCATCGCCGCCGACCGCGTCGGCCTGGTGTTGTCCGGCGGCGCCGCCCGCGGCCTGGCGCACATTGGCGTGCTCAAGGCGCTGGAGGAACAAGGTATTCGCATCGACGCCATCGCCGGCACCAGCATGGGAGCCATCGTTGGCGGGCTGTACGCGGCCGGCTATTCGGTGGCGGAACTTGAACGCCTGGCGCTGGAACTGGACTGGCAACAGGCACTGTCCGACTCACCGCCACGTGAGGACGTACCTTTCCGGCGCAAGCAGGACGACCGCGATTTTCTGATCAAGCAGAAGCTCAGCTTTCGCGACGACGGCAGCCTTGGCCTGCCGCTGGGCGTGATCCAGGGCCAGAACCTGGCGCTGCTGCTGGAAAGTCTGCTGGTACACCGCAGTGCCACTCGCGACTTCGATCATCTACCGATCCCTTATCGCGCCGTGGCCACCGATGTGGTCACCGGCGAACAGGTGATCATGGGCAGCGGTCACCTACCGCAGGTGATGCGCGCCAGCATGTCGATCCCTGCGGTGTTCGCCCCGGTGGAAGTGGACGGCCGCCTGCTGGTCGACGGCGGCATGGTCAACAACGTGCCCATCGACGTGGCGCGACAGATGGGCGTCGATCACGTCATCGTCGTCGACCTGGGTATGCCACTGAAACCGGCCAAGGAGCTGCTCACCGTGGTCGACGTGATGAACCAGTCGATCAACCTGATGATGCGCAAGAACTCCGAGGCGCAACTCGAAACGCTGGAAGCAGACGACGTACTGATCCTGCCACCTCTGGCTGGCTTTGGCGTTGCCGACTTCAATCGGGGCGAGCAGATGATGGAGGCCGGCTATCGCGCCACACAGATTCAGGCAGAGCGTTTGGCTCGCTTGCGCACCGGCAGTGCCGGCAACCCGGCGCTGGCCATGGCGCGCTCGCGCGAACAGCGTACACCGGTGATTCGCGAAATCCATGTGGAGAACGACTCGAAAGTCGGCGACGCGGTGATTCGCCGGCACATTCGCCAGCCGCTCGGCGAGCCACTGGACATGGATCGCCTGCAAAAAGACATGGGCACCCTTTACGGTCTGGACTACTTCGAGCGCGTGCAATACCGCGTAGAGCCACTGGACGAGCGCGGTAGCGCCCTGGTGATCGATGCCCGCGGCAAGCGCACCGGCACCGACTATCTGCGCCTGGGGCTGAACCTGTCCGACGACATGCGCGGCGACAGCGCCTTCAATATCGGCGCCAGTTACCGCATCAATGGCATCAACGAGCTCGGTGCCGAATGGCTGACTCGCTTGCAGTTGGGTGACCGCCAGGAGCTCTACAGCGAGTTCTATCAGCCGCTGGACGCCGGCTCACGTTACTTCGTCGCGCCCTACCTGCTCGGCGAGGCGCAGAACGTCGAAGCGATTCTGGACAACGACCCGATCGCCGAATATCGCCTGGAGCGCTACGGCTACGGTCTCAACCTCGGTCGGCAGATCGCCAACAACGGCGAGATTCGCTTCGGTATCGCCCAGGCCTGGGGCGAGGCGGATGTACTCGTCGGCGAGCGCGACCTGCCCAGCTTCAGTTTCAGCGAGGGGTATTACGAGCTGCTGTACTCCTTCGACACCCTGGACAATCTCGACTTCCCGCGCACAGGCGAGGACATCGGTCTGATGCTGCGCAAGTATGATCGCGGCCTGAGCTCGGACGAGGAATATCGCCAATGGCAGCTGAAACTGGACAAGGCCTATAGCCACGGCCCCAATACCTGGCTGTTCGGTGGGCGCTACGGGCGCACCCTGGATCAGGCGGAGGTGGTCACCTCGGGCTTCATCCTCGGTGGCGCCCAGGAATTGTCGGGCTTTCGCCAGGACTCGCTGAGCGGCCAGAACATGGCCTTGGCACGGATGATCTACTACCGGCGCATGACGCAAACCTCGATGCTGCCGCTGAACTTCCCGCTGTACCTGGGCATGTCGCTGGAGCGCGGCCGCGCCTGGAACAACGACAACGCCTTCGACAGTGGCTATATCAATGCAGCCAGCATCTTTCTCGGCCTGGACACCCCGCTAGGCCCGCTGAACTTCAGCTACGGCTTCAGCGACGAGCGGGAGAAGGCGCTGTATCTCAATCTGGGCAAGAGTTTCTGAAACGACGAGGCCGCGACATACGCGCGGCCTCGTCAGGTTTAGCAGCACAAGTCTGTCAGGCGATTTCCGCCAGCAACTGGCGCGCGGCCTTCCTCTGCTCGTCATCGCCGTGATCGATCACCTCGTTGAGGATGTCGCAGGCGGTGGCGATATCGCCCTGCTTGATATAAGCCAGCGCCTGGTTGAGCTGGGCCATATGCTCCGGGTTGCCTGCCAGGTGATCGATATCGCCCTGCAGCGCGGCAGTGGCATCAGCATCGCCGGCAAAAACGTCGAGGAAGTTGTCATCCAGCCCCGGCGCGTCATCGCTCAGCACCATTTCCATCTCACCGAAAGCGCTCAACTGCTCGTCTTCATGATGCAGCTCGAACACCTCCGGCAGCTCCTGCAGATTGCTGGCGAACGACGGGTCGAACTCCGGCTCTGCAGCGGCCTTGGGTTTGGCCTTGGCGGCAGCAAGGAAAGGGCTGACCAGATCCCAGTCGGCATCCAGCGACAGGTCGTCGAGGTTGAGCTGGAAATCAGGTTCAGTCGCAGGCGCTGCCGCCGGCTGCAGCGCAGCCACAGGCTCGGTCGGAGCCTGCTGACTCGCCAGCAGATCAGGATGACGCGCCTTCAGCGCATCGATGCGTGCGGTGTCGAACTCTTCGGCACGCAGCACGGCCTCCTCACGCGCAAAACCCGCCCCATCGCCCAACAGCGCCAGCACCTCCAGTAGACGGAAGCGCAGATCGCTGCGCTGCGGGTCCTGAGCCAGTGCCTTGCTCAGCTCACCACGCGCCTCGCTGACACGACCGTAGGCAATGTAGACATTGGCCGCCTCGAGCGGGTCGACCGGCCCTTGAGCACGTACCGGGACTGGCGTCGGGACAGCCTTGGCCACCGGAGCAGCATCAACGGGAACAGCAACCGCCGCGAGTTGCGGACGAGGCGGTTGCTGAGGTGGCTGCGCCTTTGGCTGGACCTGCACCACCGGTTTGGTTTTCTCGCCACGGCGCCGCACAGCCCAGAACAGCGCACCGAGCAATAGCAGAAGCCCAATGCCACCGGCCAACAATGTCGACCACCAGCCACGCTCTGCGGGCGCCTGCTCGATACTGACCGGCGCGGCGGCAATGGGCTTGGGGACCGGCTCGGCCGGCGTACGCGCTGCAAGCTCAGCCAACTGAGCGTCCTTCTGCGCCAATTGCTCCTGCAACTGCTGCAGTTGAACTTGCAGTTGCGCCAGCCCTTGTTGCAGTTGCAGGTTTTCCGCGGCCTGGTTGGCCAGCTCCAGATCGACCTGGCGCTGTTTCTCGGCCAACAGCTCCAGGCTTTCGGTTTGTTGCGGTGCGGATTCGAGGGCAGCCAGAGGTGCGCTTACAGGCCCTTCGGCAGTGTTTTCAGCGAGCGCAGGTGCAGCCTCGGCAGCGACCGGAGCAGCGGTCGGCTGGACAGCCTCCGCACGGGCGGCATCCGGCAGCAGCAGGTCGGCGCCAGCCTGTAGACGACTTGGATCGCCGCCAGCAAAGGCATTCGGGTTGAGAGCAAGAATGCCTTCCATCAACGTCTGTTGAGACAACGTGCTGCCCTGCTCACGCAGACGCGCGGCGATGGACCAAAGACTGTCGCCACGGCTGACCTGATGACGGTGCCCAGCAGATGCACTCGGCGGCGTAACCGCTCTGACTGACGAGGCTGGTGCAGCGGTGCGGCTAGAGGGTTGCGATACGGCAGCAGCGCTTGGCGCGGCTACAGCGGAATAAGCCGAAGAGCCAGGTGGATCGAGCAGAACCGTGTATTCACGCAGTAGCTGGCCGTTGGGACGCGCCACTTCGACGATAAAGTTCAGGTATGGCTCGCGCACCGGGCGGTTGGACACCACGCGAATCACGTTACGTGAACCCTGCAGAAGCGGCGTAAAACGCAGGTCATTGAGAAAGTAGAAGCGCTCGACACCCGAACGGCTGAACACCTCGGCCGAGGCCAGACCGACACGCAGATCCTGCGCGCCCAGGTCGCCCAATTCGAGCAGCTCGATTTCCGCCTCGAAAGGCTGATTGAGCGCCGAATGGAGCGTGATTTCACCCAGACCGAGCGCTGGCGCCATTCCCGAATAGAGAGCGGACCCCGACGCCAAACCCAACATTAACTGACGCACCCGAGCCATGTGACCTCCAGGCTTATCCGGCTCGAACGCCCCCTCCTCGACTTCCTGTCTGAGCTTCCCTTGGCCGGGAGGCTGGCGCCCTTGATAATTCCGAGAACGAGCGACAAGGTCCTTGTCGAGACCGCCTCGAATTGCATTATGGCTACTAATTCACAAAGTAGCGGCTTGGACGCCAGTTTGCCGACGAAAGCACAGTGCCATCAAGCTGAATCAGTCAAAAACTAGGCACAAAAAAACATCCGATCAAAAAATGATCGGTTTTTTGACGATCCAGGTAGTCACTTCATCAGGTTGCCGAGCACTCGAGCATGCACCTGCTGACAGCGGCGCAGATCATCCTCGTCGATACCGGCGAAGACCTCATGGCGCAGTTGGGTGGAAATCGCCTCGATCTTCTCGATCAGAGGCTGCGCATTCGGTTGCAACGCAATCTTCTTGGCACGGCGGTCTTCGGGTACCGCCACACGAATCACCAGCCCCTGGCTTTCGAGGCTGTCGAGTAGACGCGCCAGAGTCGGCCCTTCTACGCCGACGCTCTGCGCCAATTCACGCTGGGTCGGCATTTCGCTGAAACGCGCCAGGTGAAGCAGCACCAGCCAGCGAGCCTGGGACAAGCCAAGGCCCACCAGGCGCCTGTCGAGTTCGGAACGCCAGGCACGGGAAAGCTGGGCAACCTGCATGGCAAAGCGATGTTGATCGGGATAAGACATGGGCAAGCGGACTCATACAAAGGTCAAAAACTAATTATTAGCCAGCTAGCCATAACCCGATGCACAGGGCAAGCGCAGATTGCGCCACGTGCATTGCAGAATGCGACCGACACCTTGCCCACCACTCCAATTCAGACCGCAACCCTGTTACGCCCGAAAGCCTTTGCCTCGTATAGCGCTCGGTCAGCCTGCTCGTACAGCTGGCTAAATTCAGGTTGGCTATCGGGGCTCAGGCAAGCGATGCCGATGGACATGGTCAGTACATCGGCGCTCCCGGAGCCGCGGTGAGCAATGCCCGCTTCCTCCAGCGAATGGCGCAAAGCCTCGGCCCGTAGCCTGGCTTCATCGGCGCTGATGTCGAACAACAACAGCGCGAACTCCTCACCGCCAAGCCGTACGCCCATATCCAGTGGCCGCCGCGCAGCCTGCTCGATCAGTGCTCCGACACGCTGCAAAGCCGCGTCGCCAGCCTGATGGCCGTAGCAATCGTTGTATGCCTTGAAATGGTCGATGTCGCAGAGTAGCAGTGCCAGCGATATACCCTCACGCTGCGCCTGGCGCCAGAGACGCTCGAACTGCCGGTTGAAGCTGCGACGGTTGTGCAGCCCGGTCAGGCTGTCGTGGTGGGCAAGCAGATGCATCAGGCGGCTGATCAGAAAATGCTCGCGTGATTTGTATTACAGGAGGTAGCAACCGACGGCGCCGATAAGATTACCGAACCCCAGGAACAGCAGGTTGTTGATCAATCGTGGAGCCGGCAGCCCTGCAGCCAATTCCGCCAGCACATAGGCGAGCAACACCACCAGAGAACAGGCAAGGGCCTCGCTCAAACGCAGGCCGACCAGAAAGTACGCCGCCATGCTCACCAGCAGCAGGCCTTCATAGGGGTAGCCAGGGTCGGCGCGATGAGCGATACCGACAATCACCGTTGCCCCCACGCCGAGCACGAGGATACAGATCATGCTCAGCGGCAACAGAAGATGGCTGTGGCGCCGCCGCAGGATCAGGGTCGCGCAAACCAGCAGGATGACCAGCGCCACCAGGCGCACTGCGATCACCCAGCCCAGGTGCGATGCAGGCACCACCAACATGTCCAGCACCGTCAGGGCCAGCCAGATGACCGTGGCGACGCAGAGCGCGATACGTTTGAGTTCGAAGCCGTCCTCAAGCATATGCGCACGATATTCACGCTCGAGAGCGCGGGAAAAACGCAACCGCCGAAACCCCAGGCTCAACTGCTCGGCATAAGGGCTCGGACGAACCTCGTCGTACCAGGCGTGATAGTCAGGCACCCTCACCTCGTTATATGGCGGCCTGCCCACACCTTAGCCCTGCGAGCGAAATGCCGCCAGAATCAGGCTGCCAAGTTTCACCGAGGACGCTTAGATCTCGAACTCGGCCTGCAGCGCCGCACGCACGCAGTAGAGCACCGCTTCGTCGACCCGCCCGGCGAATAGCGGGGCAATCTCGCTGACCGCCGGTAATTCGCCCTCGCCATCGAGGAAGGTCTCCTGAATCTCGCCCAACAGTTCCTCAGGAAGATCCAGCGCCTGCTCCAAAGTCAGTTGCTGCTGGGCGATTGCCTCGGCTAGCAGGCTGTAGACGTTCTTTTCGGTGCAACCCAACTGGCCGGCGATTTGCGTCGGGGTCATACCGGCGCGAGCCAGGCTGACCAGCTCATGACGCAGATCGGCCACCGGCGGTGGCGTGTCATCCGCGCCGCTGCCATTGAGTACTTCCAGGAAGGCCTGGCCGTAGCGTTCCAGCTTGCGCGCTCCGACGCCGCTGACCTCGGCCATTTCACTCAGCGAGCTGGGCTGGCTGCGCAACATTTCCAGCAACGTGGCATCAGGGAAGATCACGTACGGCGGTACGCTGTGCTCTTCGGCCAACTTACGACGCAGACTGCGTAGCGCCTCCCACATGTCCCGCTCATGGCCGCGCACCAGTTGGCTGGCAGCGCTACTGGAGGCCTTGGCCGCCTGCGCCGGCTTGGGCTCACGACGCAGTTGCAGGCTGACCTCACCACGCAGCAGCGGCCTGCAGGTCTCACTCAGGCGCAAACCACCGAAACCTTCCAGATCGACATCGGCCAAGCCGCGGGCGACCAACTGGCGGAACAGGGTTCGCCACTCGACTTCGGAAAAACCCTTGCCGACGCCGAACACTGCCAGGTGCTGATGACCCGCGGCGCGAATCTTCTCGTTGTCACGGCCCAGCAGAATGTCCACCAGATGGCCGACGCCGTAGCGCTGGCCACTGCGGTAGACCGCCGACAACGCCTGACGCGCCGGCTCGGTGGCATCCCAGGTCTCGACGCCATCGATACAGTTATCGCAATGCCCGCAGGGGTTGGGCAATTCTTCATCGAAGTAGGCCAGCAGCGCCTGACGGCGACAGCGTGTTTCCTCGCACAAGGCGAGCATGGCATCGAGCTTGTGCTGCTCGATACGTTTGTGGCGCTCGTCGCCTTCGGAATTGTTGAGCATCTGCTTGAGGAAGATCACGTCCTGCAGGCCGTAAGCCATCCAGGCATCGGCCGGCAGACCGTCACGACCGGCGCGACCGGTCTCCTGGTAGTAGGCTTCCAGCGATTTGGGCAGATCGAGGTGACAGACGAAGCGCACGTTGGGCTTGTCGATGCCCATGCCGAAGGCAATTGTGGCCACCATGATCAGGCCTTCCTCATTGAGAAAGCGCTTTTGATTGAAGGCACGCAATTCGTTGGGCAGGCCGGCGTGATAAGGCAAGGCCGGGAAGCCCTGACTGCTGAGAAAGTCGGCAACCTCCTCGACCTTCTTGCGCGACAGGCAATAGACGATGCCGGCATCGCCCTTGCGCGCGGCGAGAAAACCGAGCAGTTGCTTGCGCGGCTGATCCTTGGGCTGAATGCGATAGAAGATGTTCGGCCGGTCGAAGCTCGACAGAAAGCGCTCGGCGTTATCCAGATGCAGGCGCTGGACGATTTCCTCACGGGTACGTTTGTCCGCGGTGGCGGTCAGGGCGATGCGCGGTACATTGGGAAACAGCTCAGCAAGCTGACCGAGCTGCAGGTACTCAGGCCGGAAATCATGCCCCCACTGCGACACGCAGTGCGCTTCATCGATGGCAAACAGGGCGATATCCAGGCCCTGCAGGAAACTCAGCATGCGCGGCTGCACCAGGCGCTCGGGCGCCAGGTAGAGCATCTTGATCTGCCCGCGACGGATACGGTCTGCGATCTCGCGCTGCTCGTCAGGGCTCAAGGTGGAATTCAGCGCCACAGCTGCCACACCCAACTCGTCGAGGGTGGCCACCTGATCGTCCATCAAGGCGATCAGCGGTGAAACCACCACCGCCAGACCCTCGCGCATCAGTGCCGGCACCTGGAAGCATAGCGACTTGCCGCCGCCGGTAGGCATCAACACCAAGGCATCGCCGCCGCCAGCCACACGCTCGATGATCGCGGCCTGATTGCCGCGAAAGGCGTCGTAGCCGAAAACGTCTTTGAGAATGCGCATGGCGTGGTCGAGCATGAAGGCCTCCAAATCTAGCCGCGCATTATGCCGCAGGATCGCAGGTAACAGGGCGCCTACCCGTCCGAAGCCGTTGAATCGCCGTCAGTAGAGCACCCGCGCTGGTCGCAGAGGCAGCGGTGAACTAGAATCCTTCCTCGTTTATCCCCTAAGCCTCAAGGTAACCCCACGATGTCCTTCGCTGAGCAACTGTCCCGCCTGCAAGCCTTTCTCGATGCCGATGAGCTGCACGAAGAGGCGTTGGACTACGTGGCCGCCCATGGCTACCTGACAGCCCTGGCGATCTGCCCCGATCAGGTGCCAGACCGCGAGTGGATCGACGCGCTGTTCGCTGAGCCGCCGCACTACCGCAGCGACGCCGAACGCGAAGAGATCGAAAGCACCCTGATCCACCTGAAGGCGCATATCGCCCGTCAGCTGGCTGGCGAAGAAGAGCCTGAACTGCCCTGCGACCTGGACCTCGGCGAAGAGCCGGACGACTCCGACCTGCGCGGCTGGTGCATCGGTTTCATGGAAGGCGTGTTCCTGCGTGAAGCCGTGTGGTTCGAAGATGCCGAAGACGAAGTCAGCGAGCTGCTGCTGCCGATCATGGTCGGCTCGGGTCTGTTCGACGAGCAGCAGGAATTTGCCGAGATCGCTCGCGACCGCGACCTGGTGGATAGCATGATCGACCAGATTCCCGAGCTGCTGACCGCCCTCTTCCTGCTGTGCCAGGCTCCGGAAGAAAAACCTGCGCTGCTCAAACCCCGCCACTGACAGTGCCAGCCGGGGCCCAGCCCCGGCTGCCGCCAAGACCCACACATGCCGCGTGATATCCAGCCAAGCCGCCACCGCAGTGTCCGCTACCTGCTGCTGAGCATCGGCTGGCTGAGCGTGGCCCTCGGGGTCATTGGCATCTTCCTGCCCGTACTGCCGACCACGCCGTTCCTGCTGCTGGCGGCGGCCTGCTTCGTACGCAGCTCACGGCGTTTCTACCTCTGGCTGGTCACCCACCCGCACCTGGGTCCATGGATTCGCGATTACCTGGAAGGCCAGGGCATCCCGCTCAAGGGCAAGATCTACGCCCTGGTGCTGATGTGGGCCAGCATCAGCTTTTCCTGCTATCTGGTGCCCATGCTCTGGGCGCGCGTATTCATGCTGAGCAGTGCGGTGCTGGTCAGCCTGTACATCCTCAAGCAGAAAACCCTGCCCAATCCCTGAGCGCTAAACGCATCCCGGATTGCATTCGGCTACGGCTACCAGCCACCTCTTCGACAAGCTTTTGACGCTACTTCCTTGCTCTAACGAAGCGGCCGGCAAAAATCCGACACCTCGCCTAGACTCTGTCAATCGAGCCTGGAGACGACGACCCCATGCGACGGCTGCGCGTTCAGGGATGGCGGTGGCGGCTGCTGATCCTGTGGATTGGCGGCGCGCTGCTGGCCGCGTTGGCAGTCGCCGACTGGGACTTTGCCGTGATCGTGAAGAACGCGGAAACCCGCTACGGCAACCTCGGCCCGGCTCGCAAACGCATTCTCGACTGGGAAGAGTTGATCAAGAGCAGCGCCAGCCTGAACGAGGCGGACAAGCTCAACGAGGTCAATCGCTTCTTCAACCGCACCATCCGCTTCGTCGATGACATCCAACTCTGGCGCGAGAACGACTACTGGGCCACGCCAGTAGAAATGCTGGTCAAGGGCGCAGGCGATTGCGAGGACTACTCCATCGCCAAGTACTTCACCCTGCGCCGCCTCGGTATCCCCAGCGAGAAGCTGCGCATCACCTACGTCAAGGCGCTGAATTACAACCAGGCGCACATGGTGCTGACCTACTACGCCAGCCCCACTGCCGAGCCGTTGGTACTGGACAACCTGATCAACGACATCCGCCCTGCCTCACAACGCAACGACCTGCTGCCGGTGTACGCCTTCAATGCCGAAGGCCTCTACCTGCCCGGTTCGAACACGCGCAAGAGCGACTCCAAGAAGCTCTCGCGCTGGCAGGACATCCTGAAAAAAATGCATGCCGAAGGTTTCGCCGTGGGCGAAGGCTAGGAGGAAACCATGTCCCTGCTCAAACAACTGTTCCTCGCCATCTGCCTGTTCCTGGTGGTTGCCTTCACCGGCAGCTTCATCGCCAGTGTCGAAAGCTCGCGCGAACAGTCGATCAGTCAACTGCGCTCGCACGCTCAGGATGCCGCCACGGCACTGGGCCTGTCGCTGACCCCGCACGTGGACGATCCGGCGATGATCGAGCTGATGGTCAGTTCGATCTTCGACAGTGGCTACTTCACCAGCATTCGCGTGGTGCGCATCGCCGACGACAGCGTGATCGTCGAGCGCAGCACCGAGATCAAACCCGAAAACGTACCCGACTGGTTCGTCGACCTGGTCGATCTGCGGCCCCAGGGTGGCGATGCATTGATCATGCGCGGCTGGGAGCAGGCAGCACGGGTCGAAGTGCTAAGCCACCCGCAGTTCGCCCTCGCCCGCCTGTGGGACAGCGCCATTGGCAGCTTGCTCTGGCTATTGCTCTGCGGCCTGGTCAGTGCCGTGCTCGGCGGCTGGCTGCTGCGTACCCAACTGCGACCATTGGACAACATGGTGCAGCAGGCGCAGGCCATTACTCGCCGTGAATTTCTCACCCTGCCCCGCGTGCCACGCACACCGGAACTCAAACGTGTGGTGCTGGCGATGAACCAGATGGTCGACAAGCTCAAGACGCTGTTCGCCGAAGAGGCCACGCGCAGCGAGAAATTGCGCGAAGAAGCCTATCAGGACAGTCTCACCGGCCTGGCCAACCGCCGTCAGTTCGACATACGCCTGAGCAACCAGTTGGTGATCAACGAGCAGCATCCAGATGGCTATCTGTTGCTGCTGCGCCTCAACGACCTGGGCGGCCTCAACCAGCGTCTCGGTGGTCAACGCACCGACGCGCTGATCGCCGCGCTGGGCGATCAACTCAGACAACTGCTGGCGCTACCAGGGCGCAGCCAATGGCTGGCATCGCGCAACCGCGGCGGCGAGTTCACGCTGCTGGCGCCCGGTCTCAATAGCGAGGACGCAGAGCGCCTGGCCAGTGAGCTAAGCGAAGCGCTGAACAGCCTGAAGCAGACCGGTGCCAGCGACTGCGATCCCGTTGCCCACATCGGGATTGCCGCCTTTCGTCCCGGCGAACAGAGCGAGGTGGTGCTGAGTCGCGCGGACCAGGCGTTAGCTCAGGCACAGAGCAACACCGACAAGTGCTGGGAACGCCTCGACGACTTCACCGCCCGGACCACTCAGGGCTTGCATGACTGGCGCAGCTGGATCGACGATGCGCTGACTCAGGGCAAACTGCAGTTATATTTCCAGCCTGTCGCCGAATGCGCGACGGGCAGGCTCATGCAGCACAAGGTCCTGGCACGCCTGCTTGATCCAGCCGGCGAAGCAATCACCGCCGGGCGCTTCCTGCCCTGGATCGAGCGCCTGGGCTGGACCGCGCGCTTCGATCTGGCGATGCTCGAACACAGCCTGGAGCACCTGACGCAACATCCTCGCCCTCTGGCGTTGAGCCTGTCTGCCGCGACCCTGCGTAATCAACAGGACAAAGCGCGCCTGCTGGATGCGCTGAACAGGCACAAAGACGTAGCGCACCTGATGACGCTGGAAGTCGATGAACGCCACCTACCGCCACCCGCCGAGCTGGAAGCGCTGAGCCAGGCGATTCGTGAGGCAGGTTTCAGCCTGGGCCTGCAGCATTTCGGTGGGCGCTTCAGCCTGATTGGTAACCTCACCCACCTGGGCCTGGCGTACCTGAAGATCGACGGTACCTACATCCGCGCCATCGACCAGGAGGGCGACAAGCGGATGTTCATCGAAGCGATCTTCCGCGCCACCAACAACATCGACCTGCCGTTGATCGCCGAGATGGTGGAAACCGAAGAGGAACTCGCAGTGCTGACCGAACTGGGCATCCACGGCGCCATGGGCCGTCTGATCGGCGCACCGGCACCATGGCAGTGAGTGCTTCTGTAACCCGGATGAAATCCGGGAAATATCGCGCCGAGCATCCCCGGATTGCACCGGGCTACGTTCTGCTCCCTCTCCCATTTATGGGAGAGGGTTGGGGAGAGGGCATCATCGCCCTAAGCAGAAACAATCGGCTCGTTTACCTGCCAACCGAGCCTCACACCAGATGATGCTCGTCGTCGCCGAGCAGGCCGCTCAACCCATCGATCTCCGCCCGCGCGATGGCACGCTGATCGAGCTTCTGGCGTGCGGCCTCGGGCAGGTCGGTGTAGCGGATCACACCGCGTTCTACCAGCACGCTGACTAGGTCTTCCAGCACGCGCACCAGCTCCAGGTCAGACTGTTTCAGGCTGTCCAGACGCGCCTTGACCTCTTCCTTGGCCGCCAACCAGGTCTGCAGCTCGTCGCTCTCGACCGCCAGGTTTTCCGTCATTCCCTCGAAAGGCTCGTATTCGACCCGCAGCAACCGCCCCGCGGCGTCGCGCTGTACATAGACCATCGGTACCTCCAGCAAACGCCCATAGAAAAGCCCGCCGCCCGGAACGGGTAGCGGGCTTACTCTAGTTGAGAGCCGCCCCGGTGAACACTCCAAAGCGCACGTCCCTGTGCACCAGCTGCCGGATCAAGCGACCAGCTGGCCGTCGTTCAGCATGTTCTGGATGATATCCGCCGCATTACCACCGGAAAGAATGGTGTTTTCCAGGGTGATGGTCTGATCCACCGGTGCACCACTGCCTGCACTGGCGATGTTGATCACCGTACTGCCCGGCTCCCTAACGAAGTCGAAGCTGAGGTACTGGGTCAACACATCGGCGCTCCCTGGGTCAGTGACGCCCTGCAACAGTTGCGACAGATCCAGCTTGTCCTCGCCATTGCCGAAATCCTTGACGATATCGTGATAGTTACCGCCGCGGTCATCAGCAGTCCAGACGAAGGTGTCGTTGCCGGCACCGCCAATGAGGATGTCGTTGCCCTTGCCGCCGATCAGGGTGTCGTTGCCATCACCGCCCTCCAGACGATCATTGCCACCCAGCCCATGGAGCGTATCGTTGCCGCCCAACCCCAGCAGCACATCACTGCCGTCGCTACCTAGCAGGGTGTCGTTGAGCGCCTCATTCCCCATTACCACGTTGGGCTGCACCGCCACGCTGGAGCCGATACCAACCACCAGGCGCGCCGTGCTGACGTCGCCATCTGGCTGGGTCAACTGGTAGGTGAAGACATCTTCCTTGCCCAGGTTGGTGTAGTCGGGGTCCGGCGTGTAGGTGTAGGCCCCGTCGCTGTGCAGCACCAGGCTGCCCCACTGCCCATCGATGGTCTTAGAGGTACCCACGGTCACGAAGCTGCCGTTGTCCAGCACGCTGAGCGTCGCCCCTTCACTCCCCTTACTGTCCACCGCACCCCATGGATGGTCGCTGTAGAGATAGTTGTTGGCATCGGTCAGCACATTGCCCGCCACTGCCGTGGCCGTGTCGACCAGCATCGCGGCGGCCACGGTGATCAGGGTGATGTTGTCCACCCGCACACGGAAGCTGTTGCTGTTGTTGGTACGATCATTGACCTCGAAGAAGAGGCGATAAGTACCCTCGCCAACGCTGTTGCTGGTGACGGTAGTCGAGTTACTGGATGCATGGGTGCCGCTCTGCACCAGCGTCCAGGCACTGCCGTTCTGCTTGTACAACGTCCAGGTGAACTGGTCTCCCGAGCCGCTGCTGCTGAAGTTCCTGATGCTGCCCAGGTCGAAGGAGACCTTGGCCGTGTTGCCCTCGGCCACCTCGAAAGTCGGCGTGGCGGCCTTCGTGCTGACGTCGGGCTTACGGTCGCTGTCGACGAGCTGCAGGGCACGGTTCTGCGCACTGACGCCATTGGACGAGCCGAGTGCAGTCACGCCCCATTTGCTACCCGAAACATCCAGGACATTGGTCTGCGTGATCACCGTGGTTTCATTGCCACTCACGTTGCCGTTGTCGGTGGTATCGAATATCCAGGGGTTGTAGTTGGGCCCGGAAGACGCCGAATTGCTGGTATTGGAAAAGTCCGCAAGTACCTTGGTTACCGGGTCGGGCGTGACCCACTTCTGCCCGACGATAGCCTGGTTGTAGTTGTCGTAGGCATAGACCTCGCTGCTGTCGGTAATGGTCAGATTCAGGTCGGCAGACACCGCATCGCCATCGCGATCGATCAGGGTGTAGCGGATGGTATCCGTCACATCCTCGGCGACATCGCCGTTGAAATTGTAGGTGTAAGCCCCGGTGACCAGGTTGACGCTGAACGAGCCGCCACCCACGGTGGGGAAGGTCAGCGTATGGCTCGTGGCATCGTAGGCCGCCGACTCGCTGGTGTAGGTCACTCCGTTATGGGTGATCGCGGCAATCGGCTGCAGACCCGGGCCATCGGCACCGAAACCATTGCCGCCTTCGCTGATCAGGTTGCCGGAAATGACCGTACCGGTAACCGTACCCAGCAGGGTGTCGTTGAGCTGGTTGAGGTTGGAAACCAGAATGCCGTTGGTGTTGGTTCCGGTCTGGCCGTCATAGGCGATGGGGTTGAGCAGGGTCTTGTCGACGTCACTGCCCAGCCCCATGCCCAGCGCATAGGACTTGATGTCCTTGGCCGTGAGGAAGGCGATCCAGTCCGCCTCCTCGCTGGCGCCGATGCCATCGCCCAGTTCCGGGTTGTACTGGCTGCCGCTGTTGTTGCTGCCCGGATTGGCGTTGGACAACGTCGGCTGGCCGTCGGAGAGGAAGTACGAAACGTTCTGTACCCCAGCGCCGGCGAGCTTGCCGGACGAGTCGTAGGCATTCATCGCCTTGATCAGCGCATCGTCATAGTTTGTCGAACCGTTGCCGGCGTTGTTGGCCAACGCGGTGAGCCAGGCCTTGGCATCAGCGGCGGTCATCCAGACATTGCCCACAGCACTGGCCGTGTTGGCGAAGGTGACGATGCGTACCATCACGTCGCCGAGGTTGTCGTAGCTGTCGATCAGACGTTGCACGGCATCCTTAGCCAGCGCCAGCTTGCTGCTGAAACCGCTGACACCCGACGGGGCGTCATCCATGCTGCCGGACAGATCCAGCACCACCATGAGGTTGGTTTGGATGCCTTGCGGTTCGCTAGCAGACTTGGCGATGTCGTCGGGCGTGGCCGGCGAGTCGTCATCTACCGTGATCGTCAAGCTACCCGTGGCCGGAACCGAAGGCGCAGCGGAGTCCCAAACCTTGTAGGAGAAGGCCAGGTTCAGGTCGTTCTCGTCTGCCGTACCGGCAACGTCCGGCGCCGGATGATCGAGCGGTTTGAACAGCTTGAAGCTGTATTGCCCGGTATCCGAGTTGGTCAGGCTGAGAGTGAAGACCGGATTGCCACCAGCATCGAACGCGCTCAGCGTCTTGCCATCAGCACTGAGCTGATAGTTGAGTGCCGAGCCGCCTGAAGACAGGCTGCCAAGGCCACTGGCATCCCAGGCGAAACCACCGAAGTTGTCTACCTGATAACCCAGTGGCCCACCAGCCGTGGCGGCTTCACCAGCCAGGTCGTTGGGGCCTCCGGCCAGACCATGGGTCAAGCCATCCTCGTCGACGCTGCCAGAGGCCTGACCGCCGACCGGCTCATTGCCACCGAGCGTGAGGGTCACGGTGGCCGTGGAAACGTCGCCATCGCCGTCGGTGATCTGATAGGTGAACACCTCCGTACCGGCGCTGGCCCCACTGCCGGCGCTGTAGACCAGATTACCGCTGGGATCGATGACCAGCGTACCGCCCTGACTGCCCTGGCCGATGATCTGCACCGGCGAGACGCTTGCCTTGCCATCGTTGCCAAAGCTGTCATTGCCGGTGAGGTCGTTGATGTTTCCGACGACCTGATCGACTGCCGTGCGTGAGACTTCACCGACGATCTCATCGCTGACCGCCATCGGTGCGTCATCACGGAAGCCCAGTACCTGGCCCAGGTCGATGCTGGCCGAAGCCTGATCGCCGTCGGCGTCGGTGATGGTGGCCTGCAGTCCAACCTTGTCACTGCCCAGCAAGTGCAACTCATCCGGCTGGGCAGTGGGATGAACCACAGCCCGCAGTTGCGTCAGGCTCACCAGCCCTGCGGCGTTGACGCTCAGGGTAAAGACCAGCTCGTTACTGGTTTCGGTACGACCTTCGAGCACCGAGCCGTTGAACACCAGCTTGACCGCTTCATCGCTCGCGGTATCGACCAGCCCGGAGTTCGGCGATTTGATCACCAGTTCGTAGACCAGAGAACCAGGGCCGTCGGCACCATATTCGGCGTTGAAGGCCGAGCTGAAGTTGCGGCTGACCGTTGCATCGGGCGTGCCCAGATAGGTCTCGTCCACCTGCAGCGGCATGCCCCAGGTCACGTTGGTATTGACGTCGTTGTAGTCATAATCAGGAGCGTCGGTGAGATCCTCCCAATTCTGGTTGCCTGGTTCGGCGTTGTCCTGCAGGTGCGAGCCGCCCGGGTTGAACTCGGCGCGATCGAACAGCACATTGGCACCGCCAGCGCCGGTCAGTGGCACGCCACCCAGTAAGGCCTGCCAATTACCATCAGCGTCCTGCTGGAAGGTCAGTTCGGCGCCATTGCTGAGCGCGACGTTGGCCGCGCCATTGGGGATGATGAAGAAACCCACCTCACTCGGGTCGAGCCCATCCAGATCGAAGGGGGTTCCCGCCGCCTGCGCTTTCACATCAGCCCAGATCACCTTGCCCACGGATGGATTGCCCTCGGCATCTCGCGAGTAATAGCCGTAGCTGTTGTGATAGCCGGCATCGGTGCCGAGGAAGGTGGCCTGCGACTCGAAGCCCGGCTGCATGGCCTGGATGGTCGGGGTATCGTCGTTGACCGTGACCACCAGCTTGCCCACGGCGGTGTCACCATCACCGTCGGTCACGGTGTAGCCGATCTGCAGTTTGATGTCGTTTTCGTCCTGGCCAGCCGGATGCATCAGGGGCTGATGCAACTCCAGCTCGTACTTGCCGAGCGCCGGATCGGTCAACACCACGGTCACCAGCGTGCCGCGCTCGGCACTGCTGATGGTCAGCGTTTTGCTTACGGCATTCCAGGTCGAGGTGACGTTCTCGGTGCCCAACACGCTCGGCCCGGACAGGGAGATGCCACGCAGACCATCAGAGCCGGCGTCGAATACCAGCGTGCCGGAGACCGTGGTGTTCGTCCCGGTCACGTCGCCCTCACCACCGTTGATGCCATTGGGCAGACCTTCATCGTCCAGCGCGTAGGCGGCATTGGTGATGCCCGCGGAGGGGCCATCGTCCTCGAAGCCGACTACCTTGCCCAGATCCAGACTGGCACTGTGGGAATCGCCATCCTTGTCATAGACGGTCACGCCGAGCTTCAGCACGCCAGCGCGAATAAGCGCCAGCTCGTCATGATTGCTGGTATTGCCATGGGCGATGGCCTCGCACTGCACGAGGGTCACGCTGCCACTGCCTGCATTGACGCTGACCTTGAATACCGTGACGCCATTGGCCACACCCAGCACATTGCCGTCGGCATCCTTGTACAGGCGAATATCGCCGCCTGCGGTAGCATCCAGCCCGGAGTCGACGCCGTCCTGGCTCAGGTTCAACTCGAAACGGGTACGCGACGTATCCTGGCCATCCGAACCGGCATCCACCGTGAGCTTGAACAGATCCTTGCCATCGATGCTGGCATAGCCAAGCACATCGCCATGGCCTTGCTCATCGTTCGGCGCGACATGGCCATTCTCGTTCTGGCTGGAACCTGTGGTGCCCACCGATTCGTCGACGTACAGCTTAGTGCCATGCTGCAGCTCGAACTTGGTGATTTTCGGGCCGTCGTCCTCGAAGCCGACCACCTTGCCCAGATCCAGGCTGGCGCTCTGCGAATCGCCGTCCTTGTCATAGACCGTCACGTTCAGTTTCAGCACGCCATCCCTGAGCAGCGCAAGCTCGTCATGGCTGCTGGTGTCGCCATGAGCGATGGCCTTGTACTGCACCAGGGTCACGCTACCGTCAGCGGCATTGACGCTGATCTTGTATACCGTAACGCCATTGGCTTTACCCAGGATGCTGCCATCGGCTTCCTTGTACAGCAGGATGTCGCCGCCGGCCGTGGCATTCAGCCCGGAGTCCACGCCATTACTGGCAAGGCTCAGGGAGAAGCGGGTACGGCCGCTGTCCAGGCCATCCGAACCACCATCGGCGGTCAACTTGAACAGCTTGTCGCCGTCGATCCGGGCGTAACCCAGCACATTGCCGTGGCCCTGCTCGTCATTCGGCGCAGCCTGACCGGGTTCGTTCTGGCTGGAACCACCTTTGCCAACAGATTCGTCGACGTATAGCTTGACGCTGTGGCCCTGCTCGAACTTGATGATTTTCGGGCCGTCGTCCTGGAAGGAGAAGTAGGACGAATTGCCGCCGGCAAGCTCGACCTTCGCGGTACGGGTCACCGCGTCACCATCACCGTCGACACGGGTGACCTGATACTGCAGCTGCAACGAGCCCTGGTGTTTGATCAGCAGATCGACCGCCTCGTCGAAACGCTGATCGTTGTCCGGATGGCGGATCGCTTCGAACAGCGTGGTCTGCAGTTGCGGCTGACCATCGACAGTGACGATGGCGATGGTGAAGACCGTATCGCCAGTGGCATCGACACCCTTGATGACCTGGCTGTTGGCCGGGTCGACGAACAGGCGGATGGCACCGCCATTGGTGGCCGACAAGGTGGTGGCCAGCCCCTGGGGAGGCACCCCGGAGAAGCTCAGCGTGACGCTCAGCGAAGCCTGGCCATCAGCCCCAGCTGCCCCACCGATGGTGAACAGCGAAGTCAGGCCACCGGCAAGTTGGGTGGTGACCTTGGCCAACGCGCCATTGTCGTCGTTCACGTAGCCCTGGCTCTGGTCGTCGTTCGCGGCGTAACGATCCTGATTGCCACGGGTTTCGTCCAACGCCACTTCCAGCTGAGCCAATGCCTGAGTGTTGACCCCGAGGCTCAGGGTCGGCACATCGTCCTCGATATTGATCACGAACAGGCCGCCAACACCTTCGGGGATGTTCAGCGGATCGCCGTCACCATCGGTGATGGCCAACAGATGGGTGAAGTCGATGCCGATCTGGCCAGCGCTCGACCACAGCTCACTGTCGTTGCCATCGGCCTGCGGATGGTCGATCGGCCCTTGCAGGGTGAAGGTGAAGCTGCCATCGGCATTGATCACCAGGGTGAATACCGGATAGCCACCAACGTCCGCGGCAGCCGCAGCGGTCAGCGTGGTGCTGAGCAGATTGCCGTCGTCATCGAAGCACTCGCTGACCGTATAGACCAGCGGCTTATCGCCGGAAGTCAGCCCCTGCTCGTTCAGCTGCGAAGCGACCGTGGCGCTGTCCACCAGGCCGAAGCTGCCAGGGCCGTCGGCACCGAAGGCTACTAGCGAGGCCAGCGTGCCGGCACCGCCAGCCGTGCTTACAACCAGCGTCTGCCCAGCCTCCTGATTCCCGACATTGGGGGTCGTCAGCTTGTCTTCATGCACCGTACCACCGATGGCAGGCGGTGTCTTGGCCGTCCAGGTGGTCTGGATATTGACGTCGTTGTAGTCGTTGTCGCTATTGCCGTTGTTGACGTCTTCCCAGTTCTGGTTGCCGGGCGCGGCGTTGTCCTCGACATGGGATTTGCCATTGGGGTTGAGCGCCGGGTTGTCGAAGACAACCGCAGCACCACCGCCACCATTGAGTGCGCTACCGCCGACAAAGGCCTGCCACTGGCCATCGACCAGTTGGAAGGTAACCTCGGTACCGTCACTGACACCATTGAAGGCGCCGTTGGGGATGATGAAGAAGCCGACGCTATCCGGATCGAGCCCTTCCAGAGTGGTGGTGGTGCCAACCCCGAGAAAGCGCGTATTGCTCCAGATGATCTCACCACTGGCCGGCGTGCCATCAGCGTTCTTGGTGTAATAGCCGTAGCTATTGAACATCGCTGCATCACCGCCTTTGTAGGTCAGCGTCAGGCAGTAGTCCGGTTCGCTGACGACCAATTCCGGCACGTCATCCTGGACATTGATGACGAACAGCCCCGTGGTGCCCTCCGGCAACTGCAGGTGGTCACCGTCGCCATCGGTGGCGGTGAATAGCTGGGTGAAGTCGATACCTAACGCCCCATCGTTAGCCCACAGTTCACCATCATTGCCGTCGGCAAGCGGATGGTCGATCGGCCCCTGCAGCTCGAAGCGGAAGCTGCCATCGGCATTGACCGTCAGGGTGAACACTGGGTAATTGCCCAGACTGTCGGCGGAAACCGCAGTCAGCGTGGTACTGACCAGTTTGCCGTCAACGCGGGTTTCAACCACCTCATAGACCAGACTTTCTTGGCCCGATGTGAGCCCCTGAGCATAGAGCAGTCCCGTCGCGGTACCGCTGTCGACCAACCCAAAGGCCCCCGGGCCATCGGCGCCGAAGGAAACCAGCGAGCTCAGATTGCCGGCACCACCCTCGGTGCTGACAACCAGCGTTTGCGTACCGCCATCCGGGTTGCCCGTGTTCGGGCTGGTCAACAGATCCTCGTGTACCGTACCGCCCAGAGCAGGCTGCTGCGGGTCAAGGGGTTTGAGAATCGGCACATCATCTTCTACGTCGATGACGAAGCTGCCAGACGGGAAACCTGCGGCGATGGGGTCGCCGTCGCCATCAGTGGCTACCAGCACTCCAGAGAAATCCAACGCCTGGCTGTTGTCACCCAAGGTTTCCGAGTCGACACCATCCGCCTCCTGATGATCCAACGCACCATTGAGCGTGAACAGGTAACTACCATCGGTACCTACTTGCAGAGTGAATACCGGACTACCACCGTCACCCGCAGTAGCAGTCAATGTCGTGCCGTCCGCCGACACGGCGTAGAACAGCGCCACGCCACCGGAGGTCAAGCCGAGCGCCTGCAAACCGGACAGCGCGCCGGGCTCCTGGCTCAGGTGGAAACCACCGCGACCATCTGCACCGAAGTTGACCAGCGCATCCAGCGTGCGCGGCCCGCCTTCGGCGGTCAAGGTTTGCTGCGGTTCGCTGCCGGGTTCGGCATTGCCGCTCCCCAACGCATCTTCCTGCACCAAGCCAACCACCACAGGACGCTCCTCACCGCCGACCTCTACCGGGACGTCATCTTCGATATCGATAACGAAGCTGCCGCCAACGAAGCCGCCGAAGATCGGATCACCGTCGCCGTCGGTGGCAACCAACACACCCGAGAAGTCCAGGGCCAATTTGCTACCGCCGAGGGTTTCCGAATCCACACCATCCTGCTGCGGATGATCCACCGGCCCTTGCAGGGTGAAATCGTAGCTGCCGTCCGGACGCACCACTAGGCTGAAGATCGGCTGACCACCTTCACCTGCTGTTGCAGTCAACGTGGTGCCGTCGCTGGAGACGCTGTAAACCAGCGGCACACCGCCGGAGGTCAAACCCAATGCCTGCAAGCCGGACAGTGCACCGGGCTCCTGGCTCAGGAAGAAACCACCACGACCATCAGCACCAAAGTTGACCAGAGCATCCAGGGTGCCGGGGCCTCCACTGGCAGTCAGCGTCTGGCCACTGCCCTCGGTATTGCCGCCGCTCAGGGCATCTTCCTGCACCAAGCCAACCACCACAGGACGCTCCTCACCGCCGACCTGTACCGGGACGTCATCTTCGATATCGATAACGAAGCTGCCGCCAACGAAGCCGCCGAAGATCGGATCACCGTCGCCGTCGGTGGCAACCAGCACACCCGAGAAGTCCAGGGCCAAGTTGCTACCGCCGAGGGTTTCCGAATCCACGCCATCCTGCTGCGGATGATCCACGGGCCCTTGTAGCGTAAAGTCGTAGCTGCCGTCCGGGCGTACCACCAGGCTGAAGATCGGCTGACCACCTTCACCCGCTGTTGCGGTCAACGTGGTGCCATCGCTGGAGACGCTGTAAACCAGCGGCACACCGCCGGAGGTCAAACCCAATGCCTGCAAGCCGGACAGTGCACCGGGCTCCTGGCTCAGGAAGAAACCACCACGACCATCAGCACCAAAGTTGACCAGAGCATCCAGGGCGCCGGGGCCTCCACTGGCAGTCAGCGTCTGGCCACTGCCCTCGGTATTACCGCCGCTCAGGGCATCCTCCTGCACCAAGCCAACAACGACAGGACGCTCCTCACCACCAACCTGTACCGGGACATCGTCCTCGATATCGATAACGAAGCTGCCGCCAGCGAAGCCTCCAGGCACTGCGTCGCCGTCGAAATCGGTAGCGATCAGCAACTTCGAGAAGTCTAGGGCCAGGTTACTGCCACCCAGTGCTTCCGAGTCAAGGCCATCCTGCTGTGGATGATCAATGGGGCCGAACAGGGTGAAGGTGTAGCTACCATCTGCTCCTACAACCAGGGTGAATACAGTTGGCCCCTCCACCCCAGCGGTGGCAATGAGAGTAGTGCCATCGTCCGAAACGGAATAGACCAGAGGCTGACCTGCCGAGGTCAGCCCCAATACCTGTAGGTCACTGAGGGCTTCCGGCCGAGTATCGAGCTGGAATCTGCCGGGACCATCTGCCCCAAAATCGACCAAGCTGTTGAGGGTGCCTGGCCCACCTATTACCTGGGTAGTCTGCCAAGGCAAGCTGCCGGGCTCGGCATTGCCAGTTCCCAGGGCGTCTTCGTTGACCACTCCCCTGATGAACGGACGCTCCTCACCACCTGCCAGTGTAGGGCTGTCATCGTCCACCAGAACGCTCAGGCTGCCACTGGCTGGAGTGCCGTTGCCATCGGTGATGGTGTAGTTGAAAAGGAAGAGAATATCGTTTTCGTCGCTGCCGCCCAGCGGTGGAGCGGCATGATCGAGCGGCGCGAACAACTCGAACTGGTAGGCACCTGTTACAAGGTTGGTGACTTGCACGACGAAGACAATCGTTTCGCCAGCAAACGCCGTTAGTGTCAACCCATCTGGACTGACCTGATAGAACAACGGCATACCGCCCGAAGTGATACCTAGTTCGTTCAGGCCAGCGATCGACCAGGTAAAGGTGCCCGGCCCATCGGGGCCGAAGCTGTAGCCAAGCACACCGGTAACCACGGTGGCATCGCCATCAAGGTCGTTCACTCCACCGTTGATGCCATTGGGCAGGCCATCTTCATCCACGGCATTGGAGGCAGTGCCGCCCGTGGGAATGCCATCCACTTCAGGATCGTCGGTAGCGATTGGCAGAGCGTCTGGGAATTCCGGCCCACCTGGCAACCCGGCAGTGGGGAAGCCGATTACCGGGTCGAGTGCTCCACCTACTTCACTGAGCATCACGAACGAGTGGCCACCGCCTACGCCTCCTGCACCACCTGCGCCAGCACCAGGGCCGGCTGCAGTCGCCTCGCTTTCTTGAGTCGGATCGTCCCCTGCCTCGATGGCAGCCTGCAGACGCTCGACATCGGTGAGGTCGTCATCGCTGGGGACAGTCGGTGGAGTTTCGACGACCGGAGCCTGGGACTCGCCGCGATCCGCGATCATTTGCGTATCGACGGTGATGCTGCTGTCCCGACCCAGGGTCAGTTGCTGCCCGTTGGTCATGGCCACCGCAACCGCACCGGAAACACCGGTGACTAGCTGCTCGCCCGCGTAGACCCGATCACCTTCGTTGATTGGCCGGCGCGATCCGTCGCTCGTTACCGCGAACACCTCGCCGACAACCTGACTGACGACACCAATAAGAGTAGCCATGATTCCATCCTCACTACAGCTGCCGACCACTGCCGACACTTACCTAGCAAAAGGGTCAGAACACCTTTTCGTAGCCGAGGAGAGAAACAAGACAGCTGATTGAAATGGAACGGCGCAAAATCCAAAAAACGCTACTGACAAAAAAATGTCACTACAGCATGCGTCGAACTACTCCATCAGTTGAATCCCCGTCCTTTGATGCCTGACAACCCATTTCAGCTGTGCAGCCCACGAAAAATGAGGAGTTGCGCAGCTCACAGGCTCAAACAATGTGCTGCTTTTCTCAGAGTTCATAAGATTTTTTCTGAATATAGATTATGAGAAAATCTTCTTAGCTTCTCAAAAAGTTGTTCTTAGCTGTGATGTTACAAGCCTGAAACGGTTTGACAGGGAAAAACGTCATTTTTATGGCGACAGGATAAGAACTTCAGTCAGGAGAAACGCCAATGCGCACCTTAACCCCGCTGTGGAGCGCCATGCTTTTGGCGACTGTTTGCAGTCAGGCGCAAGCCATGAATCTGTCGGAAGCGATTCAGAGCACACTGGACAATCACCCGGAAATCCACGCTGCCGCCAATAGCCGACTCTCATCGGATGAGGATGTGAAATTCGCCAAGGGCGGCTACCTGCCCACCGTCGATCTGCTGGTCGGTTACGGCCGGGAACGTACAGACAGCCCCAGCACGAGGGCGCTGGGCAAACACAACACAGAGACCCTGAACTACCGCGATGCCGAGCTGCGTTTGCGGCAGATGCTGTTCGATGGTTTCAACACCCCCAACGAAGTGGCGCGCACCCAAGCCGTGGTCAACTCTCGCGCCTACCGTCTGCTCGGAACCTCTGAAAGCCTGGCGCTTCGCACCGTAGAGGTGTACCTCGATGTGCTGATGCGCCGCGAGATGGTCACTCTGGCGCGCAACAACCTGCAGGCACACCAACGCATCAACGATCAGATCGGCTTGCGCAGCCGCCAGGGCGTTGGCAGCACCGCCGACCTTGACCAATCCGAGGCCCGTCTGGCCCTGGCGCAGAACAACCTGTACACCGAAGAGGTCAACCTGGCCGATGCCGAAGCCAACTTCTTCAGCGCCGTGGGGCGTTTGCCGGATCAGCTGGAGACACCCTCCTCGGTCAAGGGCAACATGCCGGCCGATTTGCTCGCCGCCCGCCAGACCGTGATGGACAACAACCCCTTCCTGAAGTCGGCACAGTCGGACGTCAATGCTGCCGAGAAGCAGTACGAGGTGGCCAAGTCGCCCTTCTACCCGCGCTTCGACCTGGAGTTGGCCACCAATGCCAACGACAACGTGCAGGGTGACGAGGGGCACTACAACACCTGGCGAGCCGCCGTGGTGATGAACTACAACCTGTTCAACGGCATGCGCGACAAGGCCCGCCTGCAATCGGCCGCGCACCAGATCAACGAGTCGATGGATATCCGCAACAACGCGCTGCGCGTGCTTAACGAAAACCTCTCGCTGGCCTGGAACGCCATGGAGAACGCGCGCCTGCAAACCCCCAAAGCCCGTGACTACGCGGACTACACCTCACGGGTTCGCGAGGCCTACCAGCAGCAGTTCAGCCTGGGGCAACGCACCCTGCTCGACCTGCTCGACAGCGAAAACGAACTGTTCACTGCCAACCGCCGCTACACCGAGGTTCGCTACGGCGAAGAGTTCTCGATGTACCGCGTCGTCGCGGCCATGGGTGATCTGCTACGCCAGCAACAGGTCGTAGTCCCGACGGAAGCTGTAGCCCTCACCGAAGTGAAGAGCGAAGCACGCTTGCCGGAAATGAAGTAGTACCGACCCGAGACCCCGCGTGAGCAAGCAGGGTCAACGTGCGGCAACGGTCTGAACAGGCCTGAGGAGTAGTAGAAATTGACCACCATGGAACGGCCAGGGCCGACCAGTGATCCGCGGCTCAGTCACGACGATCCGTTGTTGGATGGTTTGTTGATCCTGTGCAGGCTGCATGGCTGTTCCGCCAGTCGCGGCAGCCTGAGCGCTGGGCTGCCTCTGCCAGAGCAGCGCCTGAGCCCCGACCTACTGGCCCGCGCCGCAGCACGAGCGGGGTTGCAAGGACGCTTGCTGCAACGCGACCTGTCCAGTATCTCAGCACTCAACCTGCCGGTACTGCTGCTGCTCAAGGACGGCCGCAGCGCCGTGCTGCGCCAGTGGGGACCAAAGCAGCAGGCGCAGATTCTGCCCTGCGAAACGGATGGCGGCGAGCAATGGGTCAGCCGCGAACAACTGGCCACCGAGTACAGCGGCCGGGCCTTCTTTGCTCGCCCGCGGCATGAGCTTGAGGAAGCCCGCACACCGCTGGTGCCGCGCATCGAAGCCTGGTTTCGCGACACCTTGAAGCTGTCGCGCTGGCTCTACACCGATGCCGTGCTGGCCAGCCTGCTGATCAACCTGCTGGGTTTGATGGTGCCGCTGTTCGTGATGCAAACCTACGATCGCGTGGTGCCCAATCAGGCGACCTCGACGCTCTGGGTGTTGGCCATTGGCCTGTTTGTCGGCACCGGTTTCGAACTGCTGCTCAAGGTACTGCGCGCGCACCTGCTGGACACCGCCGGCAAGAAGACCGATGTGGTGCTGTCGGCCACCTTGTTCGAACGCATCACTGGCATGTCGATGAAAGCGCGACCGGCCACAATCGGCGGTTTCGCACAGAGCATTCACGACTTCCAGGGACTGCGCGATTTTCTCACGGCCGTGACCCTGACCAGCCTGATCGACCTGCCCTTCTCCCTGCTGATGCTGCTGGTGATCGGCCTGATCGGTGGCCCGCTGGTGTTCATCCCCCTGCTGGCCTTCCCCATTACCGCACTGTTCGCCTACATCATCCAGGTGCGCCTGCGCGACACAGTGCAGAAGAGCCTGCAACTCGGCTCGCAGCGCCAGGCGTTGTTAATCGAAACCCTTGGAGGCCTGGAAACCCTCAAAGCCTGCGGCGCGGAAAGCGAGCGCCAGCACCAGTGGGAGCAAACCCACGGTGCCCTCACCCGCCTGGACGGCCATGCAAAATTCCTCGCCTCGCTGGCCACCAACGGCACCCTGTTCCTGCAGCAATTCGCCGGCATGGCCACCATCGTCGCAGGGGTCTACCTGATCATCGCCGGCCACCTCAGCGTCGGCGCACTGGTGGCCTGCTACATGCTAGGCAGCCGGATTCTTGCGCCACTGGGCCAGATCGCCGGACTGATCACCCGCTACCAACAGGCGCGCCTGACCATGACCAGCACCGACGCACTGATGGCATTGCCACAGGAGCGTCAGGACAAGCAGCGCCCGCTGGATCGCACCCAACTCAAGGGGGCACTGGACATCCGCCAGATCAGCTTCACCTACCCCAGCCAGAACGCCCCGGCGCTGCACAACGTCAGCCTGCGCCTCGGCGCCGGCGAGCGGCTCGGCATCATCGGTCGCAGCGGCTCGGGCAAAAGCACCCTGGCGCGTCTGATGATGGCGTTCTACAGCGCCGACGAAGGGCAGATCCTGCTCGACAACCTCGACCTGCGCCAGCTCGATGTTGCCGACCTGCGCCATCAGATCGGCTACGTCGCCCACGACCTGCCGCTGCTGGCCGGCAGCCTGCGCGACAACCTCACCCTCGGTGCGCGTTACATCAGCGACGCGCGCATGCTCGAAGTGGCCGAGCTGACAGGCGTCGTCGACCTGGCGCGACAGCACCCGCAGGGCTTCGACCGTCCGGTGGGCGAGCGCGGCCAACTGCTTTCCGGCGGCCAGCGCCAAGCCGTGCTGCTGGCCAGGGCGCTACTGCTCGACCCACCGATTCTGGTGCTCGACGAGCCCACCAGCGCCATGGACAACACCAGCGAAGACCTGCTGCGCCAGCGTCTGCACAGCTGGGTGCAGGGCAAGACCCTGGTCCTCATCACCCACCGCGCCTCCATGCTCAGCCTGGTAGATCGCCTGGCCGTGCTGGACAACGGTCGTGTGGTGGCAGACGGGCCGAAGGAAGCGGTGATCGAAGCCTTGCGCAAGGGCCGCGTCGGCCCAGCCAGCCTGTAGGAGCGACGAGCGATGCAAGCGACCCAGAATCTCGGCAACTACTTCGGCAGCCTGCGCGAGAAACGTCAGGACACCGAGTTCATGCCGGAAGTCGAAGGCGCCATTCTGGAAGACTCGCCCTGGCTGAGCCGCATCACCGTGTGGGCGGTCAGTGCCTGCCTGCTCAGCGCACTGGTCTGGGCGCATTTCGCCGTGCTCGAGGAGGTGACCACGGGTGAAGGCAAGGCCATCCCGTCGAGCAAGGTGCAGGTGATCCAGAACCTCGAAGGCGGCATCGTCAGCGAGATCTTCGTGCGTGAAGGCCAGGTGGTGGAAAAGGGTGACACCCTGCTGCGGCTGGATGACACGCGCTTTCTATCCAATCGTGGGGAAACCGAAGCGGATCGACTGGCACTGATCGCCCGCCTCGAGCGACTGAGCGCCGAGGCCGAAGGGCGAGAACCGCAACTGCCCGAAGAAATCACCCGCGACGCGCCGCAGCTGGCAGAAGACCAATTGGCCCTGTACCGCTCACGCCAACAACGCCTGCGCAGTGAGCAACGCACCCTGGGCGAACAACTGCGGCAGAAGGAGCAAGAGCTTGCCGAATTTCGCTCCAAGTCCCAGCAATACCGTTCCAGCCTCGGCCTTTTGCAGCAAGAGCTGAACATGTCGCAACCGCTGGTGGCCTCGGGGGCGATTTCCCAAGTCGAAGTGCTACGCCTGCGCCGTAGCGTGGTGGAAGTTCGAGGATCACTGGAAGCCACCAACCTGGCCATTCCCCGCGCAGAAGCGGCGATGAGCGAGATCAAAAGCAAGATGGACGAATCCGAGCTGGCCTTCCGCGCCGAGGCCTTCAAGGAGCTCAACGAATTACGTACCGAGCTGCAGAAGATCACCGCCACCAGTGTCGCCATCCAGGACAAGGTAACCCGCACCACCGTCACCTCGCCGGTGCGTGGGGTGATCAAGCAGCTCAAGGTCAATACCATCGGTGGCGTGGTGCAGCCGGGTAGCGACATGCTGGAGATCGTACCGCTGGACGACAGTCTGTTGATCGAGGCCAAAGTGCGCCCGCAGGATGTGGCCTTCCTGCATCCGGGGCAGAAGGCGATGGTCAAGTTCACCGCCTACGACTACACCATCTACGGCGGCCTCAAGGCCAACCTCGAGCTGATCAGCGCCGACACCATCACCGACGAGGAAGGCAACAGCTTCTACCTGATCCAGGTACGCACGGATAAAAGCCATCTCGGCAGCGACGAACACCCGTTGCTGATCATCCCCGGCATGGTCGCCACGGTTGACATCATTACTGGTGAAAAGAGCGTGCTGACCTACCTGCTCAAGCCCGTGCTCAAGGCCCGCTCGGAAGCCATGCGCGAACGCTGAATACCTGCCGTGCTGCTGCGTAGCCCGGATTTCATCCGGGCTACGCGACATCGCCAGATGCGCCATACGTACCGAGCCCGAACCGTAGCATTGATCAAAAGCCGGTGCGCGCGGCGCACCCTACATGCCTTCGCCCTTATAGATCTGCCACGGCTACGCGCGTAGGGTGCGCCGTGCGCACAGCGTCAACGCTGGTGGTTGCGGACAAACACTGCTTCGCCCATCGCAGCAATCTGTCCCTCGATCAAGGCATCGAATGGCTGCAGCAATGCCTCGAAACCCCGTGGCGCCTCAAGCACAGCCAGCGCTGCAACGATCGCCTCGATGGTCGACAGCGCCCCCTCTTCCGGCGCCTTGCGCAGACGGTAGCGCGACGGCGCTACTGCCCCCAGGCTCACACGCGGCAGTGCCGCCAGCGACGGGTTGAGATGCAGCAGCTTGCGCGCCTTGCGCCAGGTGCCATCGGGCACCACCAACAACAACGGTTTCTCGTCGGGCGCGTAAGCGCTCAAGGCGACGGACTCTTCGCCGGGAAACAGCAGACAGGCTCGATAGTCAGGCTGCGCGAGCAATTGCGGCAGATCATCGAACACCTCACCCACGCGCAACTCGGCGTTGCGCAAACCCAGCGCAGCCAGGCGAGCGGTATTGAGGGCATGACCGACCTCGCTCGGATGCTGCAGGATGAGCACACGCGTGCGACTCTCGAGGTCGGGAATCAGCGGACAGAGGCAATGGCTGAGCGGGCGCTGGCAGCGGGAGCAGGTCGGACGAGGCATGCCGCGCAGTGTGCCAGAACGCCCTGCCAACGCGTAGTCCGGCTGCAACCCGGAACATCGAAGCATGCCTCGGATGACATCCGGCTACGGTTCAGCGATTGAAACGCTCCGCCAGGCTGTGCAGGTAATCGGCCATTTCCTCCAGCTCGCGGCTGATCGCCGCGCCCTGATGCGCCTGGCCAGCACTGTGATCGGAAAGCTGGGCGATACGGGTGATCTGCCGGCTGATGTCCTCGGCCACGTGGCTCTGCTCCTCGGAGGCGGCCGCCATCTGCTGGCTCATACCGGTGATACGCGTCACCGCCGAGCTGATGCCCTCCAACGCATCGCGGACCGACTCCACGCCCTGCACGCTGCCACGGGAAATTTCCTCGCCCTTGCCCGCCGTCACCACGGCGCGCTCGGCTCCAGCACGCAGGTCAGCGATGATCTGGTGAATCTGCTCGGTGGACTGACGGGTATGCGATGCCAGAGAGCGCACTTCATCGGCGACCACAGCGAAACCGCGCCCCTGCTCCCCTGCCCTGGCCGCCTCGATGGCAGCGTTGAGCGCCAGCAGGTTGGTCTGCTCGGCAATCGAGGTGATCACGTCAGCGACGCTGCCGATCGACTGCGTGGAGTTGGCCAGTTCGTTGACCGCCTGACCAATATCGTTGACCGCCTTGGCCATCTGTCGCATCGAATCCAAGCTACCCACCGCCAGATCGCGTCCCTCACGCGCCAGACGATCCGCCTCTTCGGCGGCATGCGAGGTGCTCTGTACGTTGAGCGCGACCTCCTGGATGGTCGCCGCCATCTGGTTGATGGCCGTCGCCGACTGGTCGGTTTCTGCCCGCTGCTGGTCAAGCAACTGAGCGCCAGAACGCGACAATTCTGCAGACTGGGTGGCGCGCTTCTTGACGTTCTCGCCGGCATCTTCCAGCCGCGTCAGCGCTGTCTGCAAACGCGCCTCCTCGCTGATCATCGCCATGTCCAGCAGCGCCTGGGCACCGCGATTATCGCTGTAGGTCAGCGCCACGAGGCGGCTGGTGAAGGCTTTCGGATGCTCTGCCAGCGTGCGGCAAATCAGTTGCCGAGTCCGATACAGCTGGTAGGAGCCCAGCGCGAACAGCGTCAGCACGATAAAAGCCATCAGCGCCCAGCCAGAAACCACCCAGTGCGCCGCAACAATCAGCAGCGACGCGGCGATCAGCGGCCAGGAGCGCACCAGATCATAGGTCCAGTATTCCAACTTCGGCACGGGTGATTTTCCGGCCCGCAGCCGGGCATAGAGTGCTTCGGCACGACGCTTCTGGGCCTCGGTGGGCAACGAGCGCACCGACTCGTAGCCGGAAATTCTGCCGTTCTCATAGATGGGTGTGACATACGCACTGACCCAGTAGAAATCACCGTTCTTCGAACGATTCTTGACGATCCCCATCCAGGGCTTGCCCTGCTTGATCGTCTCCCACATATGGCCAAACACCGCAGGGGGCATGTCCGGGTGTCGTACGAGGTTATGCGGCTGGCCGATCAACTCCTCGCGAGTGAAACCGCTGATCTCGACAAAAGCATCGTTGCAGTAGGTAATCTTGCTGTTAAGGTCGGTGGTGGAAATCAGGCGTTCTTCCGTGGGGAAGGTTCTTTCCCGCTGAGTCACGGGCAGGTTCTGGCGCATCTAGGCTTCCCTGGTGGCGTTGGAGTTGAGGCAGACGTACGAATAAGTACTAGCACAGCCTAATAAGCGCGCCAGCGTTGGGCTGTACGCCTTTCGGAGAAGAAAGGCGACACTGCTTCAGTTCTTATTCAGTTGCGTCTTCAGCAGATCGTGGAAGGTCTGAAGTAGTCATATTCAACACATCCGACACTAATGCCATAACGCCTGGCATTATGAACGCACCGAAAGCCCGTAGCACATGGTCGAGGCCTACTTTTTCGCCACACAAGTCGGTTCCAAAACCCTGACCACGGACCTCGACGGGTGACGATATGATCGAATATGGTGACGTGCTGGATCTGGGTAATCGGGTATTGCAGGTGCTACACACGCCCGGCCATTAACCGGGCGGCATCAGCCTATGGGAAGCGAGTACACAAACGCTGTTTTCCGGCGACATCCTCTATGAAGGCCCGCTGATCGAGGACGCTTACCACTCGAACCTGGAGGATTACGCACGGAGTCTTGCGCGCTTGCGCGAACTACCCGTACGCACCGTGCACGGCGTGCATTTCGGCAGTTTTTCGGGGCAGCGGATGCGTGAGCTGGTAGGCGCCTGGTTCGACGCCCATCGGCTCACTTGAGCATTTCAGCGACGCTGCTGCGCTTCGCGCCGTAGACGCTCCTGCTCGGCTTCGCTGATACGAATTGGCTGAGGTTGCGGGACAAGGCCAAGGGCCTGCAACAGGGCTTGCAGTTGTTCTTGCAGCTTGGCGAGCATGGGTACGACCTCCTGCCAAGTAAAGGGAAGAGCCAGCGGCTCATTTATCAGATTAGGCCGGACAAACCGGATTTCAACCAGGCGCCGTCAAATTACCGGGCTCTTACGCCGATAAGGGAACACGTCGATCACCTTGCCTGCGCGAATCGCCTCCTGCAACTGTTTCCAGTAATCGGCTTCGTAAAGGTTGCCATGCAGCTGGCTGAATAGACGGCGCTGCTTGATATCGGCGAACAGGAACGGCGGAAACTCCTCGGGGAACACGTCCATCGGCCCCACCGAATACCAGGGCTCGGAACTCATCTCGTCCTCGGGAAAGCGCGGCGGCGGGATGCGGCGGAAATTCACCTCGGTGAGAAAGCAGATCTCGTCGTAGTCGTAGAACACCACGCGGCCATGACGGGTAACACCGAAGTTCTTCAGCAGCATGTCGCCGGGGAAGATGTTCGCGGCGGCCAGTTGCTTGATGGCAAGGCCGTAGTCGTCCAGTGCCTCGCGCACCTGCGCCTCGTTGGCGCTCTCCAGATAGAGGTTGAGCGGGGTCATGCGCCGCTCGGTCCAGCAGTGGCGCACCAGCACGGTGTCGCCCTCCACCACCACGGTGGAAGGTGCCACTTCCAGCAGCTCAGCCAGGCACTCGGGCTCGAACTTGGCCTTGGGGAAGCGGAAGTCGGCAAACTCCTGGGTATCGGCCATGCGCCCTACGCGGTCGACGCTTTTCACCAGGCGGTACTTCTCGATCACCGTCTTGCGGTCCACCGTCTTGGCGTGGGCGAAACGGTCCTTGATGATCTTGAACACGGTATTGAAGCCCGGCAGGGTGAACACACTCATGACCATGCCGCGCACACCGGGCGCCATGATGAAGCGGTCGTCAGTGCTGGCTAGATGGCCGATCAGCGCGCGGTAGAACTCGGATTTGCCGTGCTTGTAGAAGCCGATCGAGGTGTACAGCTCGGCGATGTGCTTGCCTGGCAGGATGCGTTTGAGAAAGCCGACGAACTCGGCCGGGATGGCCACGTCCACCATGAAGTAGCTGCGGGTGAAGGAGAAGATGATCGACACCTCCGCCTCGTCGGTGATCGCCGCATCGGCCTGGATACCCTGCCCTTCGCGGTGCAGCAGCGGGATCGCCAGCGGCCACTGCTCCTCACGGTTGTAGATGCGCCCGATCAGGTAGGCGCCCTTGTTGCGATACAGCACCGAGGAGAACAGCTCGATGCACAGTTGCGGGTCCTTGCAGACCCAGTCCGGCAGGCTGTCGCGCAGTTGCTCTTCCAGACGCTGCAGGTCGCGAGGCAGGTCCTCGTAAGGAGCATCGAAACGGTAATCGTCGAAGATCGTCTGCAGTGCCAGATGCAGCTCGCCAGCAGGCCGGTAGCTGCGCGTCTGCGCCGCGCTGGGCTGGTTGCGTAGAGACGGCCGCGTGGTGTGGATGAACATGCAGCCATCGCTGATCTGGTCATGGCTGAACAGGCTGCAGAAGATCGAGTTGAACCAGGTTTCCGCCAGTTCATCGTCGAAGCGCAGGTCGATCAGGGCAATGTAGGCACTCTTGACCAGCGGCCACTGCCCGACTTCCAGCAGCGAAGCATCGAACCCTTGCAACAAGTGCTCGCGGGTTTCTGCGACCTTCTCTTCGTAAAGGTTGATGCGCGCCGCCGAAGCCTGCTGCGCCTCCTGCCATTGCGCCTGCTCGAAGCGCAAGCGCGCGCCATCGGTGATCTGGCGAAAATGCTCGCGGTAATCATCGAACCCCTCGAGGATCAGGCGAGCGATCTCGCCAGCCGGCCATTGCTGCCCCATTACGCATGCCTCATCTGCAGTGATCAGCCGAGCTTAGCCGACAACACTGGCCTGGATGCAATCGGGAATCGCCACAGCCTCCACGATTGCACGTCGCGGCTAAAGCCCCTCCCACACCCTCACGCGCAGCACCGCCACACATATTCGAAAGTGCAATGCGGATTGCCAGAACCCCGCCCAGCGGCAACACTCTCGGCCCCACTCTGCCGGATACTCCGCCTTGCGTACCGCCGACCTGCTCCGCCTGCTGCTGCTCGCCGCCATCTGGGGCGCCAGCTTTCTGTTCATGCGCGTTGCGGCGCCCGTGTTGGGTAGCATGCCGACCGCGTTCTTCCGCGCCAGCTTCGGCGCACTGGGGCTGCTCGTACTGCTTTTGCTGCTGCGCACGGACTGGGACTTTCGCGGCAAATTTCGCATCTGCCTGGGTTTAGGCGTGATCAATGCTGGCCTGCCGTCGGCCATGTATTGCATGGCAGCACTGATCCTGCCGGCCGGTTATTCAGCGATCTTCAACGCCACCACCCCGCTGATGGGTGTATTGATCGGCGCACTGTTTTTCCATGAGGGCATCACCCGCAGCAAGGCGGCGGGTGTATTTATCGGTCTGCTTGGCGTGGCGGTGCTGACCCGCACCGGCCCGGTGGCCTTCGACCTGCAACTGCTGCTCGGCGCCGGCGCCTGCTTGGTGGCCACCACCTGCTACGGCTTCGCTGGTTTCCTTACCCGACGCTGGATTGGTCAGCAGGGCGGCCTGGACAATCGCCTCACCGCCTTCGCCAGCCTCGCTGGCGCCAGCCTGTTCCTGCTACCGCTGTTCGGCGGCAGCCTGGCGCTGCAACCGCCGCCGAGCTGGGGCGGCATTGAGGTGTGGCTGTCGCTGGCCGGCCTTGGCCTGGTCTGCACCGCGTTCGCCTACGTGCTGTATTTCCGTTTGCTGGCCGATATCGGACCGATCAAGGCCAGCACCACCACCTTCCTCATCCCGCCATTTGGCGTGCTATGGGGCGCTTTGCTGCTGGGTGAGCCACTGAGCTGGGCCTACCTGCCTGGCTGCGTGTTGATCGCGTTGGCGCTGTGGCTGGTGGTGCGCCAAAGCGTGAGTAGAACGTAGTCGGGACGGGTGGATCACGCTTTATCGATCCGCCAAAGCGGTGGATGTGAAAAGCGACATCCACCCGATCTGGAAAGGAATGACGCCGGGGAGTTAGATGTAGGGCGTACTCGCGAAGCAGTACGCCATCATGGAGTGGTCGCGGGCCTGCCGAGATTTGAAAGTCATCTTCACGCTGACAAGCCGCAAGCGCCGCGCTAGGGTGCCAGCCATGAACATCATCACGCTGCTTCTGCCCTACCAACCGCCCTGGGACTGGCAACAGTTCCATAGCCACTTTGCCTTGCGTGCGATTCCTGGGCTGGAGTCACTGAGCGCGGACAGCTACAGCCGCGGCTTCAGCATCGACGGCACCCCCGGCTGGTTTCGAGTTGCCCCGTTGCCAGGGCAGAACGCGCTGGAACTGCGCTGTCGCCTGACCTCACCCGCACACCTCGATCAACTCGAACAGCGCGTGCGGCGCATGTTCGATCTCGACAGCGAGCCCGAGGCGATTACCCTGCACCTGAGCGCTGACGAACTGCTCGCGCCGCTGCTGCTGCGCAATCCCGGCCTGCGTCTGCCGGTGGCGTTCGATCCGTTCGAACAGGCGGTGCGCGCCATCGTCGGCCAGCAGGTCACGGTCAAGGCGGCGGTCACCATCGTCGGGCGTCTGGTACAGCGTGTCGGCACGTCGATCGAGACGCCGGAAACACTGGGCATCAGCCATCTGTTCCCGTCGCCGCAGGCGCTTGCCGATGCCGATCTGACCGGTATCGGCATGCCCGGCAAGCGTGTGCAGTGCCTGCAGCACTTCGCCGCGCGCATCGCCGATGGCAGCCTGAAGCTTGATCTGGAAGAAGGCAGCCTGGCACTGATCGAGCGATTGTGCGCCCTGCCTGGCATTGGCCCGTGGACAGCGGAGTACATCGCCCTGCGCGCGTTCGGTGAGGCAGACGCCTTTCCCGCAAGCGATCTGGGTCTACTCAAGGCGCCAGTGTGGGGAGCGGAAGGTATCGACGCACGGCGCCTCAAAGCTCACGCCGAGGCCTGGCGTCCGTGGCGCGCTTATGCGGCGGCGCATCTCTGGCATAACTATTCGGGAGGCTGAACCATGCATTACCGCCATCACGACAGCCCTGTTGGCCCACTGTTTCTCGCGGCCGATGAAAACGGCCTGCAACTGCTCCTGATGGAGCTGGACAGCCGTCCCTGGCGCATCGAAGACCATTGGCAGCCCGCGGGCCGTGAGCTGGACGCCGTCTGCAGTCAGTTGGACGAATACTTCGCCGGCAAGCGCCGCCAGTTCGAATTGCGCCTGGCACCGAGGGGCACAGCATTCCAGCAGGCGGTGTGGCAGGCGCTGTTGGCCATTCCCTACGGCCGCACCTGCAGCTATTCGGAGCTGGCCAATGTCATCGGGCGGCCGCAGGCCGTACGCGCGGTGGGAACGGCCAATGGCGCCAACCCGATCTCCATCATCGTGCCCTGCCATCGCGTGATCGGCCGGGACGGCAGCCTGACCGGTTATGCCGGTGGCCTGCCGCGCAAGCAGCAGTTGCTGGAACTCGAGGGCGTGTTGCCGCAAGCGCAGGCGCAACTGGCATTGTGAGCGAGGCGCGCCCCGGATGTCAGAACCTGTTCACGATCTGCTGCGCGTCGGCCATGCTGCGTTGAAACCACGCTCAAAATGCTCATTTACAACTTGTAAACTGCGCTTTTTCGCCTGGTTTCGCCTTGCCTGGCTCTAGCTCGCGAGATCGTGAACAGATTCTCAGGGCGCACCGGCAGAAGCGGCTTCGGTCAGATCCTGACGGTGCCGCGCGGCCCCATCAGCGCCCAGATGATCAGGCCGATTACCGGCAACAGCACGATCAGCAGAATCCATAGAATCTTGATTCCAGTTTCCGCGTTGCTCTTGACCACGTTGATGATGGCCCAGATATCCAGGGCGAGGATGACCAGGCCAATCAGGCCATTGAAGGTAGAACCCATGACGACACTCCTGTCTGAAAGGTTACCTTCATAGGATAGCTGGCCACCGGCGCGGGTTCCCTTAGTCACCGAGCCTGGCAAATCGGCTGGCGATGTCGTCGTCGGTGCGCACAGGTGCGTCCTCGCTGGCGCTCAGGCGTACCACCAGCGCATGCGGTTCCTCCCCCGGGTCGAACCAGTAGCGGGTACCCGCTGGCAGCGACAGCAGGTCGCCCTTCTCGCCCTGCAGCATGTAGACGTGATCGTCGAGGTGCAGGCTAAGCTGGGCGAAGCCACCGAGGAACAACCAGGCACTGGCCGTCGATTGCGACTGCTCATCCAGATGACGCGCACGCAACTCCAGTTTCTGCGGATGGTTGCGCTGCAGGTTGAACAGCTCCTGCTGCACATAGCCTTCCTTGCCCATGAACGCCTGCAGCCACAGACCATAGGCCGCGTCGAACTCGGCCTGCTCGCAACCTGGGCGCAACGCGGCCGGCAGCTCCACCTGGCGATAATCGATGCCCGCCGCCGCCAGGGTGCTGGCGATGTCGTCGGCGTGGTTCAGTATCTTGTTCGGCAGTTCCGGGGAGGTGTGCTGGTAGACGGCGAGGCTGCTCATGAAGGGTTCACTCGATTCAGGGCCGCTCGGGCGGCAGACGGGTGGCAATGATGAACGCGGCTAGCAAGGCTACCAGACTGGCGATGGCGAAGGTCCAGGCCGGGCCCAGGCTCTTCCAGCTGTAACCGGCATACAGCGCGCCCAACGCACCGCCAATCCCGGCCAGACTGACGTACAGTGCCTGGGCCTGGCCCTGCTGGCGATCGGCAAAGCTGCGTTGCACGAAGTGAATGCACGCAGCATGAAAAGCGCCAAAAGTGGCGGCGTGCATACACTGCGCCAGCAACAGCACCGGCAGATACTGGGCCAGGTTGCCCAACAGCAGCCAGCGCACGGCGGTGATCAGGAAGCTGGCCAACAATACCGCGCGCAGTGAATAGCGTTGCAGCAGCCGCGCCATGACCAGGAACAGCAGAATCTCCGCCACCACCCCCAGCGCCCAGAACAACCCGATGGCACCGCGGCTGTAGCCAACACCCTCCAGGTGCAGGGTCAGGAAGGTGTAGTACGGACCGTTGCTCAGTTGCATCAGCCCGACGCAAGCGTAGAACGCGAGGATGCCGGGGCGACGCAATTGGCGCAGAAAACCATCCGACTCCAGCGTGCTCGGGCGCAGCACAGGCTGCGCATTGGGCACCCACAAACTGCTGGCGACGATACCGGCCATGATCACCAGCAGCGCTGCCGGGTAAGCGTCCAGGCTCAGCCACTCGAACAGCAGGCCGAGGCCGACTACGGCGACGATGAAGCCGATGCTGCCCCACAGGCGAATCTGGCTGTAGCGCGCCGCCTGCTCGCGCAGATGGGCCAGGGTGATGACCTCGAACTGCGGCAGCACCGCATGCCAGAAGAAAGCGTGAGTGGCCATGATCAGCGCCAGCCAGGCGTAGCTCTGGCTGAAGAAGATGCCGGCGAAGCAGACCAGGGTGCATAGCGCGCCGAAGCGCACGATCAGCAGGCGCTGACCTGTGTGGTCACCCAACCAGCCCCAGAGGTTCGGTGCCAGGCAACGCATCAGCATGGGAATGGCGATCAGTTCGCCGATCCGCGCTGGGGAAAAGCCCAGGTGGTCGAAGTACAGCGCCAGGAACGGCGCCGTACCCCCGAGCAGAGCGAAGTAGAAGAAGTAGAAACCGGACAACCGCCAGTAAGGCAGGGCCGCGCTCATGCCGCCGTCCGGCTCACAGTTGTGGTAGCACCGGTGTGCTGACGCGCACGTCGGCATTCTGCCCACGATGGCGCAGCAGATGATCCATCAGCACGATGGCCATCATGGCCTCGGCAATCGGCGTGGCACGAATGCCCACGCAGGGGTCGTGACGGCCCTTGGTGATGACGTCCACCGGGTTGCCGTCGACGTCAATGGAGCGCCCCGGCGTGGTGATGCTGGAGGTCGGTTTAAGCGCCAGGTGGGCGATGATCGGCTGGCCGCTGGAGATACCGCCGAGGATGCCGCCGGCGTTATTGGAGAGGAAGCCCTCCGGGGTCAGCTCGTCGCGATGCTCGGTGCCACGCTGGGCGACGCAGGCGAAACCGGCGCCGATCTCCACGCCCTTGACCGCGTTGATGCTCATCAGCGCGTGGGCCAGCTCGGCATCGAGGCGGTCGAAGATCGGCTCGCCGAGGCCCGGCATGACGCCTTCGGCCACCACGGTGATCTTCGCGCCGACCGAATCCTGGTCACGGCGCAGCTGATCCATGTAGGCCTCCAGCTCCGGCACCTTGTCCGGGTCAGGGCTGAAGAAGGCGTTCTCTTCCACCGAATCCCAGGTCTTGAACGGAATCTCGATAGGGCCAAGCTGGCTCATGTAGCCACGGATGACGATGCCCTGGCTGGCCAGGAACTTCTTGGCGATGGCACCGGCCGCCACACGCATGGCGGTTTCGCGCGCCGAGCTGCGGCCACCGCCACGGTAGTCGCGGATGCCGTACTTGTGGTGATAGGTGTAGTCGGCATGGGCCGGGCGGAACAGGTCCTTGATCGCCGAGTAGTCCTTGGACTTTTGGTCGGTGTTGCGGATCAGCAGGCCGATGGAGCAGCCGGTGGTCTTGCCCTCGAACACGCCGGAGAGAATCTCCACCTCGTCGGCCTCCTGGCGCTGCGTGGTGTGGCGGCTGGTGCCCGGCTTGCGGCGGTCGAGGTCACGCTGCAGGTCTTCCAGAGAAATCTCGACACCGGGGGGGCAACCGTCGACGATGGCGACCAGCGCCGGGCCATGGCTTTCGCCAGCGGTGGTGACGGTGAACAGCTTGCCGTAGGTATTGCCGGACATGGGAAGACACTCCGCGAGATTCAGCATCGGCCTGCCACTGCG
The DNA here is from genome assembly GCF_039555755.1 of Pseudomonas sediminis. Classification (NCBI taxonomy): domain Bacteria; kingdom Pseudomonadati; phylum Pseudomonadota; class Gammaproteobacteria; order Pseudomonadales; family Pseudomonadaceae; genus Pseudomonas; species Pseudomonas sediminis. The sequence continues at coordinate 3,604,853 of NZ_CP154631.1, read as the reverse complement.
CAGGCCCGATTCACAAGGTGGGCGAGTATACCTGCCACCTACTTGCAGTTCACCCCGAACCTTGTCCAACCGAACGCGTCCAATGCCAGTCTGCCACTACCCTACCCTCATCATGCTACGAGCCCTGCTCTTGTCCCTCACCCTGATCACCGGCCTGGCCCAGGCCAACACCACCCGACAACTGCCCATCAGCCTCGACACCAACCAGGGCACCCTGTACGGCAGCCTGCTGGTGCCGCAAAGCGACAAACCGGTGCCGGTGGCGCTGCTGATCGCCGGCTCCGGCCCCACCGACCGCGACGGCAACAACCCCGAGGGTGGCCATAACGATGCATTGAAAAAGCTGGCCCAAGTGCTGGCGCGTAATGGCATCGCCAGCCTCCGCTATGACAAACGCGGCGTGGCCGCCAGCCGCGCCGCGACGCCGAATGAGAAAGACCTCAGCGTCGAGCGCTACGTCGCCGATGTCGAAGGCTGGGCCAGTCTGCTCAGGGACGATCCGCGTTTTGATCGACTGATTCTCATCGGCCACAGCGAAGGCGCGCTGATCGCCAGCCTGGCCGCACCTGGCAGCCAGGCCAGTGCTCTGGTATCCATCGCCGGCCCCGCCTACCCGATCGGCCAGGTGCTGGACATGCAACTGGCCATGCGCCTGCCACCACCGTTGCTGGACGAGAGCCGGCACATCCTCGCCAACCTGATCCGCGGCAAGCTGCAGCCCAAGGTCCCCAAGGAACTGCAAGCGATCTATCGCCCCAGCGTACAGCCTTACCTGATCAGCCTGCTGCGCCAGGACCCGGCGGAAAACTTCACCGCTCTGCAGATACCCGCCTTGATCGTGCAGGGCACCCACGACGCCCAGGTCAGCCCGGACAACGCCGAGGTACTCAAGCAGGCCAAGCCCGATGCCGAGCTGGCGTTGATCCCCAGCATGAACCACGTCATGCGCATCACCCCGGCGCCCTGGAACGAACAGCTAGCGTCCTACGACGATCCGCAGCTACCCTTGGCCCGTGCGCTGGGCGAACGGATCGTGTCCTTTATTCGCTCCAGTGCTGAGGAAAATGGCCGATAACGCATCGAAGGCCACCAAACAGTACACAGGACGCCCATGAGCGAAAACCCAGCCCCGGAGGCGCAAGCCGCCGACGCAGTCGCAGGCGAGACGCCCGCCGCGCCGCATCCCTGGACTGACCTGCCAGCCGAGCAGTTCAGCCTGCTGCGCCTGGCGCCACTGCCGGTCGACCGGGAGACCGGGCCGCGACCGCTACGCTTCGTTCAGCTCGGCCGCGTGGAGCGCCACGCCAAGGACACCAGCCTGCTGCGCCTGACCATCCAGATGCCAGGCCAACGCCTGCATCGTCAGACCAACCTGCTGGAAGTCTGGGCCGACCATCAGCGCAAGGAGGTTCGCTTCGGCCCGGACAAGGGCCTCAGCGTGGAGCCCGCCAACCGCGGCCTGGGGCGTTTTCTCATGGCGCAGGGCATCGCCTGGGCGCGCAAGCAATACGCGCACTACCAGGTCGAGGGCGGCGCCCTGCCGACCAAGGACAACGTCAACGAAGCGGCCCGCGCCCGGCGTGACCACGCGCTGAAAGCGCAGGGTTTCACCATCGAGTACAGCGACCCGTTGCAGCTCAAGCCGTTCTACAGCGCGCCACGGGTCAGCTCTCTGCACGGCGACTGGCATGCCGAGAAGGTGCAGATCATCGAGTTACTGGATGCTGCCGCGATGCTGCAGCAGGCCGACCAGACGCTGCAGCAGCAGGACGTCAAACTGCGCAAACTGGAAGATCGGCTCGAACGCCTCAAGCGCGAGGACAGCGGCCTGCGCTTCACCATCACCTGCCTGGTGGCGTTCAGCCTGTTTCAGGCCGGCCTGCTGATCTGGATCGCCACACGCTAGTGGCCCTTGGCGCACCCTACGCCGCCCATCACGCTGTTCTTAATAGGCACCCCACCGATGGGCCGTGTGATCGCTAACCCAGCAACAGCACCCCGAAATACAGGCGAAAAAAAGCCCGCAGTGTGAGCGGGCGTAAGGACTCAAACGAGTCTGAGGGTGACAAGCATTCGTCTGGCAGGCAGCAGGTCTGCCAGTCACTCAGCTACCGCGATAGGTGGAATAGCTGTAAGGGGAAATCAGTAGCGGTACGTGGTAGTGCTCCTGCCCGGCATCGATGCCGAAACGCAGCACTACAACGTCAAGAAAAGCCGGTTCCGGCAGACTGACGCCACGAGCGCGGTAGTAGTCGCCAGCGTGGAAGTGCAGTTGATAGATACCGCTGCGGTAGTCATCGCCCTGCAACACCGGCGCATCGCAACGGCCGTCGTGGTTGGTCGCAACGGTGTTGATCAGCTCCAGCTGCGCGCCTTCGACGCGATACAGCTCGACCTTGATGTCACTCCCCGGGCAGCCGTGTGCGGCATCCAGTACATGTGTAGTCAAACGTCCCATGGCTCTCGGGCATCCGCCGCGGCCTGCGGCCTGCGGCCTGCAGATACCACACCTCCTCTGCTCTGTTGAAATCGGCTCGTCGCAATGCTCCAGCGCCTGGGCAGGATAGCACGCAGCTAGAATATAAAACACTTTATCAAAAAAATGTACACAATCAACCCATCAATCATCATGCCCTCTCCGTGGGAGACCTCATCGTCTGCCTTATATACAGCGCATAAATGCTGGAAGCCTGCACAATAGCTGACCGGATAGGCAAGTTTATTGCTTTAATAGGGCTCGAAGAAAATGACGAAAACCGGATTTACAAACGGCCATCAATTTTGTATACAATTAGCCATCCAGGTCGCGCAGCCATCGGTTTCAGGACGCGCAGTGACCGCAACATTCCAGATAGGAAGACTGCAGTGAACGCTGATTACCCACGTGACTTGATCGGCTACGGCGCAAACCCACCTCATCCGCACTGGCCAGGCGATGCCCGCGTGGCCCTGTCTTTCGTGCTCAATTATGAGGAAGGCGGCGAGCGCAACATTCTCCATGGCGACAAGGAGTCCGAAGCGTTTCTGTCCGAGATGGTCGCCGCTCAGCCACTGCAGGGCCAGCGCAACCTGTGCATGGAGTCGCTCTACGAGTACGGCAGCCGCGTCGGTGTATGGCGCCTGCTCAATCTGTTCAAAAGGCACGATATTCCCCTGACCATCTTCGCCGTGGCCATGGCTGCCCAGCGTCACCCCGAAGTGATTCGCGAGATGGCCGCCAATGGCCACGAGATCTGCAGCCACGGTTACCGCTGGATCGACTACCAGAACACCGACGAAGCCACCGAGCGCGAGCACATGCTCGAGGCTATCCGCATCCTCACCGAACTGACCGGCGAGCGTCCGCTGGGCTGGTACACCGGCCGCCTGGGCCCGAACACCCGACGCATCGTGCGTGAGGAAGGCGGCTTTCTCTACGATTCCGACACCTACGACGACGACCTGCCCTACTGGGATCCAGCCAGTACCCCGGAAAAACCGCATCTGGTGATCCCCTACACGCTGGACACCAACGACATGCGCTTCACCCAGGTGCAGGGTTTCAACAAGGGCGACGACTTCTTCGAATACCTCAAGGATGCCTTCGACGTGCTCTACGCCGAAGGTCAGGCCGGTGCGCCGAAAATGCTGTCGATCGGCATGCATTGCCGTCTGCTCGGCCGCCCTGGCCGCCTGGCCTCCCTGGCACGCTTTCTCGATTACGTGAAAAGCCACGACAAGGTCTGGTGCGCCCGCCGCGTCGACATCGCCAGGCACTGGCACGCCACTCACCCCTTCCGCGCGACCGAATGACAAGAGAGCCGCCCATGAGCCGTTTCCAGACCCTGACCCCATCTCAACTGAGCCGCGACGCGTTCGTCGCTGCGTTCGCCGATATCTACGAGCACTCGCCGTGGGTCGCCGAGAAAGCCTACGACCTCGGTCTGGACAGCTCCATCGACGAAATCGATACGCTGCAACAGCGCATGGCCGACATTCTCCTGTCCGCCAATGCCGATGCGCAGCTGGCGCTGATCAACGCGCACCCGGATCTGGCCGGCAAGGCTGCCGTGCGTGGCGAGCTGACCGCCTCCAGCACCGCCGAGCAATCCGGTGCCGGTATTCATGAATGCAGTGCCGAGGAGTTCGCCCGCTTCACCGAACTCAACGATGCCTACAAGGCCAAGTTCGGCTTCCCCTTCATCAAGGCGGTCAAGGGCAGCAACCGGCACCAGATCCTGGCGGCCTTCGAAGAACGCATTCACAACACGCCCGAGCAGGAGTTCCAGACCGCTCTGGCCGAGATCAACAAGATCGCGATGTTCCGTCTGCAGCAGCTCTAAGCCTGCAGACGCTTGCCTCGGCCACCGTGGGCCGGGTTCATCCACTCAACCTACAAGTAGAACAGCCATGCGCAGCCTGACCATCGAGCTCCTGAGCAAAGAAGCCTTCGCCCCTTTCGGTGACGTGATCGAAACTGAAAACAGCGATTTCTTCATGATCAACAACGGTTCCACCCGCCGCTATCACAAGCTGGCCACGGTGGAGACCGCACAGCCCGAGGACAAGGCCATCATCAGCATCTTCAGCGCCGAATCGCTGCAGATGCCGCTGACCATCCGCATGCTGGAACGCCATCCGCTGGGCAGCCAGGCTTTCATCCCGCTGCTCGGCAACCCCTTTCTGATCGTGGTCGCGCCAGTTGGCGATGTACCTGTATCAGGTTCCGTCCGTGCCTTCCTCAGCAATGGCAGGCAGGGCGTCAATTACCATCGCGGCGTGTGGCACCACCCGGTGCTGACGATCGAAAAGCGGGATGACTTCCTGGTGGTTGATCGCAGTGGTTCTGGCAACAACTGCGATGAACATTTCTTCAATGAGGAAGACCTACTTCTCCTCGCCCCCCACCAATAAGAGAAGCCCGGGGCTGGCGTGCCTCCCCCGGGGAAAGAGGTACAGATCGTGGAAGCACACTTCACCGAATGGCTAAACCTGGGCATCCGCTGGATTCATATGATCACCGGCGTCGCCTGGATCGGCGCATCCTTCTATTTCGTCTGGCTGGAGAACAACCTCAACCGGAGCAACCCACGCGAGGGCCTGTCGGGCGACCTCTGGGCGATTCACGGCGGCGGTATCTACCACCTGGAAAAGTACAAGCTGGCGCCGCCGAAAATGCCGGAGAACCTGCACTGGTTCAAATGGGAGGCCTACGCCACCTGGCTGTCGGGCGTCGCCCTGCTGCTGGTGGTGTACTACCTCAATCCGACCCTGTATCTGGTCAAGCCAGGTGTCGACCTGGCGCCAGCCGCGGCCATCGCCATCGGCCTCGGCTCCATGGCCGTCAGCTACCTGATCTATCACGTTCTCTGCGACTCGCCACTTGGCAAGCGTCCGGGCCTGCTCGGCGCCGTGCTGTTCGTGCTGATCATCGCTGCCGCCTACGGCTTCAGCCAGATCTTCAGCGGCCGCGCCGCGTACATTCATGTCGGCGCCATCATCGGCACCATCATGGTCGGTAACGTGTTCTTCACCATCATGCCGGCACAGCGCGCACTGGTTAAGGCCATCGAGGAAAACACCACGCCGGACCCGACCCTGCCGGCCAAAGGCCTGCTGCGCTCGCGCCACAACAACTACTTCACCCTGCCAGTGCTGTTCATCATGATCAGCAACCACTTCCCGAGCACCTACGGCAGCCAATACAACTGGCTGATCCTGGCAGGTATCGCGATTCTGGCCGTGCTGGTGCGTCACTACTTCAACACCCGCCACGACAGCAGCAAGTACGTTTGGACGCTGCCGGCCGCAGCGCTGGGCATGATCTGCCTGGCTTATGTCACCGGCCCGCAAACGAAGGCTGTCAGCGCACCGGCAACGGCTCAAGCGCCGGCAATCAAGTACGCTCCCGTTCCGGCTACCGGTCGCCCTGGCAACCCCGTCACCACCAACGAGCCTGCTGCCGAGGAAACCCAAGCCAAAGCCGATGCAAGCGAGGAACCGTCCACTGCCGCTGACAGTGCCACGCCTGCCGCCAGCACCGATTTCGCCCAGGTTGAAAGCGTGATCCACGAGCGCTGCACCGTATGCCACTCGGCGAGTCCGAGCAGCCCGATGTTCAGCGCCGCGCCGGCCGGACTGATGCTCGATACGCCGGAGCAGATGAAGGCTCAGGCAGCAAAGATCCACGCGCAGACCGTGGCCACGCAGATCATGCCGCTGGGCAATATCACCCAGATGACCCAGGACGAGCGTGACCTGATCGGCAGCTGGATCAGCAAAGGCGCTCAGATCAACTGATTGCCACACATGTCGCGCCCGTGACTCGGCGCGGCATCTTTTTACACCCATGAACCGCCGGCAGCGCGAGCTGACCGGCGGTTCATTTTTTGTGCACAATCTAAAAATAAATTGTTTTTAACAGTGTCCACAAGTTGCTATAGTCGACGACATCCTGACCAGTCGGACAATTTTTCGATTGATCGGAGCAGAGGTGCCGTGAAGCCTCGTGTAAGCCCATGACCATATAAGAACAACTGGCAGGCTATGACATGACCACAGACAGCAACACCCAAGCCCAAGCTACGCCCGTCGGCAACAGCGACCTGATCTATCAGCTGGACGACACGCCAGCTTTCGCCCCGGCCATCTTCGCGGCGCTGCAGCATGTGCTGGCCAGCTTCGTCGGCATCATCACCCCTACCCTGATCGTCGGCAGTGCTCTGGGCCTGGGTGCCCACGTGCCCTATCTGGTCAGCATGGCGCTGTTCGTCTCCGGCCTCGGCACCTTCGTCCAGGCCAAACGCATCGGCCCGATCGGTTCCGGCCTGCTGTGCCTGCAAGGCACCAGCTTCGGCTTTCTCAGCGTGATTCTCAGCGCCGGCTTCATCGTCAAGGGGCGTGGCGCCAGTGAGGAAGAGATACTCGCCACACTGTTCGGCATCTGCTTCTGCGCCGCCTTCGTCGAGATTGCCTTCAGCCAATTCATCAACAAGCTGCGCAAGGTCATCACCCCGGTGGTCACCGGCACCATCATCTGCCTGATGGGCTTGTCACTGATCAAGGTGGGCATGACCGATCTGGCCGGCGGCTATGGCGCGCCGGATCTCGGCGCCCTGCACCATCTGGCCCTCGGCGGCCTGGTGCTGGGCACCATCGTCCTGCTCAACCGTGCCTCGTCACAGGTGCTGCGCCTTTCTGCCGTGATCATCGGCCTGACCCTGGGCTTCGCCGTTGCCTGGTTCACCGGCCGGGTGGACTTCGCCAACATGGCCGAGGTACCGCTGATCAGCGTGCCGCAGCCATTCAAGTACGGCTTCGGCTTCGACTGGATCGCCTTCGTGCCCATCGCCGTGATCTTCCTGATCACTCCACTGGAAACAGCAGGCGACCTGACCGCCAACTCGATCATCTCCAAGCAGCCGGTCAAAGGGCCGGTATACATGCGCCGGATCAAATCAGGGGTGCTGGCCGACGGCTGCAACTCGGCAGTCGCCGCCATGTTCAACAGCTTGCCGATGACAACCTTCAGCCAGAACAACGGAGTGATTCAGCTCACGGGCGTAGCCAGCCGCCATGTGGGCTTCTACATCGCCGGCATCCTGGTGCTGCTGGGCCTGTTCCCGGTGGTCGGCGCGGTGTTGCAGATGATGCCCAAGCCCGTGCTCGGTGGCGCGACCCTGATCATGTTCGGCACCGTTGCGGTGGCCGGCATCAAGATTCTCAGCGAAGCCGGCCTGCACCGCCGCAACGTGCTGATCGTGGCCATTTCCCTGGGCCTCGGCCTGGGCATGGCCGGCGTACCGGACGTGCTCTCGCACATGCCGGACGTACTGAAGAATATCTTCGGCTCGCCCATCACCATCGGCGCCTTCAGTGCCATCGTGCTAAACATCTTCCTGCCCGACGAGAACCACGAAGTCGAGGAAGACGACTACGACCCCGAGGCGCACCTGCACACCGTGCTGCAGAACCGCCCGGACGATGTAGCCAGCGACGACGACAGCCTCAAGACGCTCAGCCGCGACCTCGACCCGGCCGCCCGACCCAGCTGATCCCTGACTTAGAACCAACTCCCGGCGGCACGCTGCCGGGAGACGCACGCTTGCACGCCAACAATAAGGAAAACCGATGAAACTCAAGCATCTGCCCCACTGCCTCGCCCTGTCAGCCGGATTGTTCTCCGGCCAGCAAGCACTCGCTGGCGACCTGCTCTACTGGCAGGACAACAGCCTGTCCTACCTGTACGGCGAGAACTTCCAGCGCATGAACTTCAACGGCGAAGAACAGCGCACCCAGACCACCTTCACCTTCGAGCACGCCAGCGGCTGGGCCTGGGGCGACATCTTCTACTTTCTCGACTACATCCGCGCAGACAACGTGCAGACGCGCGGCAGCTTCGACAACGGCAGCTTCCGTCAGCACGACAAGGATTCCTTCTACTACATGGAGTTCTCCCCGCGCGTCAGCCTGAGCTGGCTGACCGGACAGAAGCTGGCCGCCGGTCCGATCAAGGACGTCTTCGCTGCCTTCACCTATGAGAAAGGCAACGGTGGCCCTGGCCCCGAGAACTACCTCTACGGTATTGGCCTGGACTGGGAAGTACCCGGCTTCACCTACTTCAAGACCAACCTGTATCAGGTGAAGATCAACAACCACACCTTCTTCGCCGACAGCAATAGCAACGGCTACGCGACCCAGCTGACCGTCAGCGCGGCCTACCCGTTCAGCCTCGGCGAGCAGGACTTCCTCGTCGACGGCTTCGTCGACTGGCGCTCGCCGTCTCGCGACGCCGGCACCCAGACCTCGGTCGGCTCCTCGATCCAGGTCAAGTGGGATGCGGGCAAGGCCCTGTTCGGCAAAGAGCGTCAGCTTTACGTGGGCACCGAAATCAACATGTGGCGCGCCAAGTACGGCGTGAAACCGGTGGATGGGTCGGACGATCGTTTTGACCAGACCGCCGTGCAGGCACTGGTCAAGTATCACTTCTGACCGCTGTCGCAACGAACTTGGCCGACATCGGGTAGGGACGGCGGCCGGGTAAAAGGGGGATGGCGCTCGCGCCCTTCCCCCTTTTTCTTGTGCGCCCAGCATGGGCGCACTCCTGCGGGTGCAAGTCCCGCCGTAAGTTGATCACAGCGAACGAATTGAAGCGCAACTGCGTGAGGGTGACCGAGCGTGGGGAGGAAGCGTGGAGCGTAATCTGCGAGCCGATGAACCAGAACCGGATAGAAGGCGCTATGGAGCAGGGCGAGCGGGCAAGAAACCGCAAAGCTCTGGTGATCAAGGCTAAGTGGCGTAGATCCGGCGGTTGTGCAGAGAAGGAGTGCGTTCTTACCTGGGGAGATCTCGCCGCGCTGCAGGGCCGGCAACAACTGATCCACCGGCAACGCCTTGTAGCTCAGGCTAACCCCGCTATCGACGGCGAAGGCATCCAGCACCTCATGAGCGAAGCCACGGTACTGACCTTCGCCATCGAGGCAGTAGTGCGGGGCGAATGGCAGGTCCTCGACGCCAACCACGTAGGTGCGCCAGGGCAGCGGGCGTCAGCAGAATGGTGGAAAACAGGCACAGTCGTACGGGCTGCATTGAGAGCCTCCTTATTGTTGTTTTGAGATTGCGGTGAGGGCTTAGTGTCGCGTCAGGCATAAGATGTCGCTCAGGCGCAGGCCTGAGTAGGAGCCCCGCCTCGGGGCGAAGCTTTTCAGTCGCCTGAACCGGCCCATTCGCCGCGGGGCGCGGCTCCTACAAGGACTGTGCAGCCTGCTGTAATTGATGTGGCGGTCTCGGCCCATAGGCAACAGATTATTCGTATCGCGACACTAACCGCCGGTCATGCTCATGAAGCGCACCACCTGCACCTGCTCGTCGGTGGCGAAATGGTGCCGCTCGGGTTTGAGCCGCAGCGCCTCGATCAACGCCTGGCGCAGGCGCTCGCCGTCACCCGGATGTGCCCGCAACAGGCGCTTGAGATCCAGCGCGTTGTCATGGCCAAGGCAGAGCACCAACTTGCCCTCGGCGGTGACCCGCACACGGTTGCAGTCGCCGCAGAAGTTGTGGCTATGTGGCGAGATGAACCCTACCTGGGTCTGCGTACCGAGCACCTGCCAGTAGCGCGATGGGCCACCGGTAACCTTGCTGCTGCGCACCAGCGCATGCCGCTGTTCGATGCGCTGACGCACCTCGTCGCTGGAGCAGAAGGTTTGCTCGCGGCTGTGGCTGACCACGCTGCCCAGCGGCATTTCCTCGATGAAGCTGATGTCCAGGCCGCGCTCGATGGCGAACTCGACCAGATCCAGCACCTCGTCGTCATTGCGCCCGCTCTGCACCACGCTGTTGAGCTTGATCCGCTCGAAGCCGGCCGCGCGTGCTGCCTCGATACCAGCCAGCACCTGATCGAGCTTGTCGCGCCGGGTAAAGGCGGCAAAGCGTTCGCGCTGCAGGGAATCCAGGCTGATATTCAGGCGCCGAACGCCAGCCGCGCGCAACGGTGCAGCCATCTCTGCCAGTTGCGAGCCATTGGTGGTGATCGCCAGGTCATCCAGCTCGACACGCTCACCCAGGCGCTGCAGCAGGCTCAGCAGGTTCTTGCGCACCAGCGGCTCGCCACCAGTGATGCGGATACGCCGCACGCCCAGCCCGATGAAGGCATCGGCCACGGCGTAGAGTTCTTCCAGACTGAGAATCTGCGCGCGCGGCGCGAACTGCATATCTTCGCTCATGCAGTAGGTGCAGCGAAAATCGCAGCGATCGGTCACCGACAAACGCAGATAGGTGATGCGCCGACCGAAGGGATCGACGAGCTGATGGGTGTTCACGGTAGGTCTCCTGCAGCGTCACGAGCCGAGACTTTTATGTCATGGATAACGCTGTGCGCGATAGAAACAGAAAAGCGATTTCTTGTATACAGAAATTTGACCACGGAGTCAGTTAAGCGCTGAGCAGCCCGTGGCCGCTGCCTTGAGCCTCGCGCAAAGCCGGTGCTACCATGCCCGACCGCCGCCCGGCGGCAGAGCAAATCACAGGGCCTTATGACCAGCATCCGCGAGCGTAACAAAGAGCTCATCCTGCGCGCAGCCAGCGAGGAGTTCGCCGACAAGGGCTTCGCCGCCACCAAGACCAGTGACATTGCGGCCAAGGCAGGCCTGCCCAAACCCAACGTCTACTACTACTTCAAGTCCAAGGAAAACCTCTACCGCGAGGTCCTGGAAAGCATCATCGAGCCACTGCTGGCCGCCTCTGCCCCCTTCAACCAGCCGGGCCATCCGAGCGAAGTGCTGACCGCCTACATCCGCTCGAAGATCCGTATCTCCCGCGAACTACCTCACGCCTCCAAGGTATTCGCCAGCGAGATCATGCACGGTGCGCCACACCTGTCACCGGAACAGACCGAACAGCTCAACGCCCAGGCCAAGCACAATATTGCCTGCATCCAGCGCTGGATCGATCAACGACAGATGGCGCAGGTCGACCCGCACCACCTGCTGTTCAGCATCTGGGCGGCGACCCAGACCTACGCCGATTTCGACTGGCAGATATCCACCGTCACCGGCAAGGCCAGCCTGGACGATGCCGACTACGAAGCCGCCGCGCAGACCATCATTCGCCTGGTGCTCAAAGGCTGCGACGTCAGCCCGATGCCATCGAAGGCATCCGAGTTGGTGACCAGCGCCTAAGTGGCTGTCCATTGTAGGGTTTCCCGACATCCGTCACCGTAGGGCGTTATACGCCGAGCGCTCGAGCGCCGTACGCCATTCCAGGTAAAGGCGGACTGCTCGCTGGCGCTCGCTGAGTCCGCCCAACGCCTGCACTGAGATATCACGCCCAGCTTCGGCCTTCAGACCACATCCCGTAGGGCGTACTCGCGCAGCAGTACGCCGTTGCAATGGATGACTGTTCGCGTCGCTACCAGCGGCCGGCGATCCGGTCAGCCCTGCGGCTGCTCTTGAACCCTATACCCCTGCATCCGCCTGCAGACCCAGCGACTCCAGCGCACTCACCGCACACTGCTCATCGATATCCGAGGCGTCGCCGGTGATACCGACGGCACCAATCACCTCGCCGCGCTCGTCACGAATCAGAACCCCGCCCGGTGCCGGGATCAGGCTGCCCTGCGCCAGGTTGTCGACCGCACCGATGAACGCCGGACGTTGCTGCGCGTCGGCAGCGATCAGCCGCGAGCCCTTGCCCAGGGCCAATGCACCCCAGGCCTTGCCAATGGCGATCTGCGGGCGCAGCAGGCTGGCGCCGTCCTCGCGCTGCAGGCTGATCAAGTGTCCACCGGCATCCAACACCGCCACTGTCAGCGGCGCCGCCTTTATCTCCCGCCCCACGGCCAGGGCATTGAGAGTGATGTTCAAAGCGACATTCAGGTTAAGGCTACTCACAGAGGCAATCTCCAAAACTGCAGATACGGGCATCCACACACAAGTGCGCGGCATCAGAAACGCCCTATGAAATAGCCGAAGGAGGAACCGATTACAACAATCGAACACAATTAAAACAATTTATGTGCACAACAAATAAAATCAAATAACTCAATTAAAGTATCGAATACTCCTCACCCATGACGGGCTTCCCAGTAGCCCGGCGTGTTGTAGATGCCTTTCAGATAATCAATGAAGAAACGCACCTTGGCCGGCAGATAACGCTGCTGCGGGAACACCGCCTGGATGTCGTAGGCTGGCAGAGCGTACTCGTCGAGCACCGTCACCAACTCGCCCGCTTTCAGCTCGGCCTGGATCTCCCAGGTGGAGCGCCAGCCGATCCCCAGCCCCTGCTTGACCCAGCTATAGAGCAGCTCGCCATCGTTGCAGTCGAGGTTGCCAGCCACCTTCACCGCCACCTGTCGGCCGTCACGCAGGAAGGTCCAACCGCGCTGCTGACCGCCCTGCAGGTTGAACGCCAGGCAGTTGTGCAGCGCCAGGTCTTCGAGGCTGCGCGGCACGCCATGCAGCTCGAAGTAACTGGGCGCGCCACAGACCACTCGGCGATTGGGAAACAGCTTGAGCGCCACGTAGTTGGGGTCGGTGACCTCACCGATACGAATGCCCATGTCGTAGCCCTGACGCACCAGATCCACCACGCTGTCGGTAAAGTTGAACGACAGCTTGAGGTCTGGGTATTGCGCCAGGAACGCCGGTGCATGGGGCGCGATATGGCGTCGACCGAACGCCGCCGGCGCGGACACCACCAGATGCCCGCGCACCGACTTGCCACCACGCGCAACGCTGGCGTCGGCCTCGTCGAACTCCTTGAGCAGGTTGCGGGCACGCTCCAGGTACTGCTCGCCCAGGTCGGTCAATTGCAGCCCGCGCGTGGAGCGGTGCATCAGCTTGACGCCCAGGTGTTGCTCCAGCGCATCCAGCCGCCGCCCCATCACCACGGGCGTCACGCCCTCACTGAGGGCGGCCGAAGCGAAGCTGCCGTTGTCGGCAACCAGAACGAAACTACGGATAAGGGTATGACGGTCCATTCGATACTCCAGATATCGACAGAACTGAAGTATCCATCAATTCCCCCTCTTTCGCCCAGCGGTCATCCTCTCCCTCAACAAAAAACAACCGATTCGAGAGGAATGGTCATGGCCAGAATGAGAGCAATCGAGGCAGCCGTACTGGTGATGCGTCGCGAAGGCGTTGATATCGCGTTCGGCGTCCCCGGCGCTGCCATCAACCCCCTGTATGCCGCACTGAAGAAACTCGGTGGCATCGATCACGTCCTGGCCCGTCACGTCGAAGGCGCTTCGCACATGGCCGAGGGTTATACCCGCACCAATGCCGGCAATATCGGCGTGTGCATCGGCACCTCCGGCCCTGCCGGCACTGATATGGTCACCGGCCTGTACTCGGCCTCAGCCGACTCCATCCCGATTCTGTGCATCACCGGCCAGGCGCCGCGTGCCCGTATGCACAAGGAAGATTTCCAGGCAGTCGACATCACCAGCATCGTCGGTCCGGTGACCAAGTGGGCCACCACCGCGATGGAGCCCGGCCAAGTGCCGCGCGCCTTCCAGCGTGCGTTCCATGAAATGCGCAGTGGCCGTCCTGGCCCGGTGCTGATCGACCTGCCGTTCGACGTACAGATGGCCGAGATCGAATTCGACATCGACGCCTACGAGCCGCTGCCGGTGGCCAAGCCGAGCACCAGCCGCGTCCAGGCCGAGAAAGCCATCGCCATGCTCAACGAGGCCGAGCGCCCGCTGCTGGTCGCTGGTGGCGGTATCTTCAATGCCGATGCGGCGGACAAACTGGTCGAATTCGCCGAATTGACCGGCGTGCCGGTAGTGCCGACGCTGATGGGCTGGGGCGCGATCCCTGACGATCACAAGCTGATGGTCGGCATGGTCGGTCTGCAGACCTCGCACCGTTACGGCAACGCTACCCTGCTCGCTTCTGACCTGGTATTCGGCATCGGCAACCGCTGGGCTAACCGCCACACCGGTTCAGTCGACGTCTACACCGAAGGCCGCAAGTTCATCCACGTCGACATCGAACCGACGCAGATTGGCCGTGTGTTCAACCCGGATCTGGGCATCGCCTCCGACGCAGGCAAAGCACTGGACGCCTTCCTCGAAGTAGCCCGCGAGTGGAAAGCCGCCGGCAAGCTGAAAGATCGCAGTGCCTGGGTCGAGTCCTGCCGCGAGCGCAAGCGTACCCTGCAGCGCAAGACCCACTTCGACAACGTGCCGGCCAAACCGCAGCGCGTTTACGAAGAGATGAACGAAGCCTTCGGCAAGGACACTTGCTACGTCAGCACCATCGGTCTGTCGCAGATCGCCGGTGCTCAGTTCCTGCACGTGTACAAGCCGCGTCACTGGATCAACTGCGGCCAGGCCGGTCCGCTGGGCTGGACCATTCCGGCAGCCCTGGGTGTGGTCAAGGCCGACCCGCAGCGTCAGGTCGTGGCACTGTCTGGCGACTATGACTTCCAGTTCATGATCGAGGAGCTGGCCGTCGGTGCGCAGTTCAACCTGCCCTACATCCACGTGCTGGTGAACAACTCCTACCTGGGTCTGATCCGTCAGGCGCAGCGCAGCTTCGACATCGATTACTGCGTGCAACTGGCGTTCGAGAACATCAACGCGCCGGAGCTCAACGGTTACGGCGTCGACCACGTCGCGGTAGTCGAGGGTCTGGGCTGCAAGGCGATCCGCGTGTTCGACCCGAACGAGCTGCAGAACGCCTTCGCCGAAGCCAAGCGCCTGATGGCCGAGCACCGCGTACCGGTGGTGGTGGAGATCATCCTGGAGCGTGTCACCAACATCTCCATGGGCACCGAGATCAACGCCATCAACGAGTTCGAGGAACTGGCCGAGCGCGGCGTCGACGCCCCGACCGCCATCTCGCTGCTCGACTGATCAGTAGGGTGCGCCACGCGCACCGCCATATGAGCGCGTACCACCAGGTGCGCACGGCGCACCCTACGAAATTGCACCACGACAAGGAGCCAACCATGCCCCGTTTTGCTGCCAACCTATCCATGCTGTTCACCGAAGTGGACTTTCTGGACCGTTTCGCCGCTGCCGCCGAAGCCGGTTTCAGCGGCGTGGAATACCTCTTCCCCTATGACTTCGCGGTAGAAGAGATCAAGGCCCGCCTGGATGCCAACAAGCTGGAACAGGTGCTGTTCAACCTGCCCGCCGGCGACTGGGGCAAGGGTGAGCGCGGCATCGCCTGCCACCCGGACCGCGTCGAGGAATTTCGCGCTGGCGTCAACAAGGCCATCGCCTACGCCAAGGTGCTGGGCAACAAGCAGATCAACTGCCTGGCCGGCATCCGCCCGCAGGGCGTGGACTGCGCCACCGTCGAGAAGACCTTCGTCGACAACCTGCGCTACGCCGCTGACAAGCTGGCTGGCGCCGGCATTCGCCTGGTCATGGAAGCCATCAACACTCACGACATCCCTGGCTTCTACCTGAACAACACCAAGCAGGCGCTGGACATCCGCGACAAGGTCGGCAGCACCAACCTGTATCTGCAGTACGACATCTACCACATGCAGATCATGGAAGGTGACCTGGCCCGTACGGTTGAAAGCAACCTGGCCGCCATCAACCACGTGCAGCTGGCCGATAACCCGGGCCGCAACGAGCCGGGCACTGGCGAGATCAACTACCGCTTCCTCTTCGAGCACCTGGATCGCATCGGCTACCAGGGCTGGATCGGCTGTGAATACAAGCCGGCAACCACCACCGCTGCCGGCCTCGGCTGGATGAAAGCACACAACGCAATCTGAGCCCCACTCTTCAGGAGCAATCTCTCATGGCTAAAATCGGATTCATCGGCACCGGCATCATGGGCAAACCCATGGCGCAGAACCTGCAGAAAGGCGGCCACACCCTGTTCTTCTCCGAGCACTTCGACAAGGCCCCGGCCGACCTGGTTGGCGACAACGGCATCGCCCTGGCCAACCCGAAGGAAGTCGCCCAGGAAGCCGAATTCATCATCGTCATGGTGCCCGACACCCCGCAGGTCGAAGACGTGCTGTTCCGCGCCGATGGCGTTGCTGCGGGCGTTGGCGCCGGCAAGGTAGTGATCGACATGAGCTCGATCTCCCCCACCGCGACCAAGACCTTCGCCGAGAAGATCAAGGCCACCGGCGCCACCTACCTGGACGCCCCGGTGTCCGGTGGTGAAGTTGGTGCCAAGGCCGCGACCCTGTCGATCATGGTCGGTGGCTGCCCGAATGCCTTCGAACGCGCCCTGCCGCTGTTCCAGGCCATGGGCAAGAACATCACCCGCGTCGGCGGCAACGGCGACGGCCAGACCGCCAAGGTGGCCAACCAGATCATCGTCGCGCTGAACATCCAGGCAGTGGCCGAAGCTCTGCTGTTCGCCGCCAAGAACGGCGCCGATCCAGCCAAGGTGCGTGAAGCGCTGATGGGGGGCTTCGCCGGCTCGAAAATCCTCGAAGTACACGGCGAGCGCATGATCAAGGGCACCTTCGATCCGGGCTTCCGCATCAGCCTGCACCAGAAGGACCTCAACCTGGCGCTGTCCGGCGCTCGCGAACTGGGCCTGAACCTGCCCAACACCGCCAACGCCCAGCAAGTGTTCAGCACCTGCGCGGCCCTCGGCGGCAGCGGTTGGGACCATTCCGGCCTGATCAAGGGTCTGGAGCATATGGCCAACTTCAATATCCGCGGCGAGTAAAAGAGCGCCCTCTCCCCTGCCCCTCTCCCGCATGCGGGAGAGGGGAGACAAGCAGCTCGGCGTTATACCGATTTTCGGCGTACGCCAAACCAGTCCCCTCTCCCATTTATGGGAGAGGGTTAGGGAGAGGGGCTTTGCTTCTGGCCCACCCTTTCGACCTTCCTGGCAGGAGGTGTCACCACCCGATTGCCAGGTCGGTCGATTCCACTCCCCAGGCGTTACCACGCGGACGCGGGAACGATCATCCAGCGTCACCCCCAGAACAAGAGAACATCGCCATGACCTTCGACCCGCAACGCCTGCTGCGCGACCTATTCGCTACCGCCATCACTGCCGCACATCCGCGCCAGGTGCTGGCCGATCATCTGCCCGCCGACCGCAGTGGCCGCGTCATCGTCATTGGCGCCGGCAAGGCCGCAGCGGCAATGGCCGAGGTGATCGAGCAGGAATGGCAAGGCGAGGTCAGCGGCCTGGTGGTGACCCGCTACGAGCACGGCGCTGACTGCAAGAAAATCGAAGTGGTCGAAGCCGCACACCCGGTGCCGGACGATGCCAGCGAGCGTGTCGCGCGTCGCGTGCTGGAGCTGGTGTCGAACCTCAGCGAAGACGACCGCGTGATCTTCCTTCTCTCCGGTGGTGGCTCCTCGCTGCTGGCGCTACCGGCCGAGGGCATCAGCCTCAAAGACAAGCAGGCGATCAACAAGGCCCTGCTCAAATCCGGCGCCACCATCGGCGAGATGAACTGCGTACGCAAGCACCTCTCGGCGATCAAGGGCGGTCGTCTGGCCAAGGCTTGCTGGCCGGCCACCGTGTACACCTACGCCATCTCCGACGTGCCCGGCGACGAAGCCACGGTGATTGCCTCCGGCCCCACCGTGGGCGACCCGACCACCTCGGCCGAAGCCCTGGCGATTCTTGCCCGCTACGCCATCGACATCCCGGCCAACGTACGCAGCTGGCTGCAGGACCCACGCTCGGAAACGGTCAAGCCCGGCGATCCGGTACTCGCTCGTAGCCACTTCCAATTGATCGCCACCCCGCAGCAGTCGCTCGACGCCGCCGCGGCCAAGGCTGAAGCCGCCGGTTTCCCGGTGCTGATCCTCGGCGACCTGGAAGGCGAGTCGCGCGACGTGGCCAAGGTGCATGCCGGCATCGCCCGCCAGGTGCAGCTGCACGGCCAGCCGATCAAACCGCCCTGCGTAATCCTCTCCGGCGGCGAAACCACGGTCACCGTGCGCGGTAACGGCCGTGGCGGGCGCAACGCCGAATTCCTCCTGAGCCTGACCGACAGCCTCAAGGGCCTGCCCGGCGTCTACGCGCTGGCCGGTGATACCGACGGCATCGACGGCTCCGAAGACAACGCCGGCGCCATCATGACGCCCTACAGCTACGCCCGCGCCGGCATCAAGGGCCTGAGCGCCCGCGACGAGCTGGACGACAACAACGGCTATGGCTACTTCGCCGCCCTCGACGAGCTGATCGTCACCGGCCCGACCCGTACCAACGTCAACGATTTCCGCGCCATTCTGATCCTCGCAACCTTGGAAACTGCAGGTGCAGAACCACCGGGCTCCTCCCTGTAGGGCGGGTGCAACCCGCCAAAGCGTTGGTGGCGGGTTGCACCCGCCCTACTCCGCAACGCCATCAACAAAACTCATGACCAAGGTCTGCCAGATGACTCCCGACAAGAAAGTGAAAATCCTCGCCACCCTCGGCCCGGCCATCCGCGATGCCGCACACATCCGCCAACTGGTGGAAGCCGGGGTCAACCTGTTTCGCCTCAACTTCAGCCACGGCGAACACGCCGATCACGCCCAGCGCCACCAGTGGGTGCGCGAAGTGGAGCGCGAGCTGAACCAGCCCATCGGCATCCTCATGGACCTGCAGGGGCCGAAGCTGCGCGTCGGCCGCTTTGCCGAAGGCAAGGTGCAACTGGTCAACGGCCAGAGCCTGCGCCTGGATCTGGACAAGACGCCCGGTGACGCAAAGCGGGTCAACCTGCCCCACCCGGAAATCATCGAGGCCCTGCAACCGGGCATGAGCCTGCTGCTGGACGACGGCCGCCTGCGCCTGAAAGTGACTGCCAAGCAGAATGATGCCGTGATCACCGAAGTGATCGCCGGTGGCGAACTGTCCGACCGCAAGGGCGTCAACGTACCCGAGGCCGTGCTGCAGCTGTCGCCGCTGACCGAGAAAGACCGCCGCGACCTGACCTTCGGCCTGGAGCTGGGTGTGGACTGGGTCGCGCTGTCCTTCGTGCAGCGCCCCGAGGACATCGTCGAAGCCCGCGAACTGATCGGCGGCAAGGCCTTCCTCATGGCCAAGATCGAGAAGCCGTCGGCGTTGATCCACCTGGAGGAAATCGCCAAGCTGTGCGACGCCATCATGGTGGCGCGCGGTGACCTGGGCGTGGAAGTACCGGCAGAGAACGTGCCGCGTATCCAGAAAGACATCGTGCGCACCTGCCGCCAACTGGGCCGCCCGGTGGTCGTGGCTACGCAGATGCTCGAATCCATGCGTTTCTCCCCGGCGCCGACCCGCGCCGAAGTCACCGACGTGGCCAACGCCGTGGCCGAAGGCGCCGATGCGGTAATGCTGTCGGCCGAAACCGCCTCCGGCGACTATCCGCTGGAAACCGTGCAGATGATGAGCAAGATCATCCGCCAGGTGGAAAACGGCCCGGACTACCAGAGCCAGCTCGACGTCGGCCGTCCGCAGGCCGAGGCCACCGCCAGCGACGCCATCAGCTGCGCCATCCGCCGTATAAGCTCGATCCTGCCGGTCGCCGCATTGGTTAACTACACCGAGTCCGGTGCCAGCAGCCTGCGCGCCTCGCGCGAGCGGCCCAAGGCGCCAATCCTGAGCCTCACGCCGAGCCTGACCACGGCGCGGCGCCTGACCGTGGCCTGGGGCATCTATTCAGTGGTCAACGAACGCCTGCGCAAGGTCGAGGAAGTCACCAGCACAGCGCTGGAAATCGCCCAGGCCCAGGGCATGGCCCAACGTGGCGAAACCGTGGTGATCACCGCCGGTGAACCCTTCGGCCAACCCGGCAGCACCAACAGCCTGAGGATCGAAACGCTGCATTGAGCCGAGCTGCTCCTGTAGGGTGCGCCATGCGCACCGAAAGCCGTACGCACGAATAAAAGGTGCGCACGGGGCGCCCTACACAGCTCCGTAGCTCGGATTAAATCCGGGGAATGCTCTGACCCTGTGCCCCGGATTTCGTACGGGCTGCGCGTTGTATTGATTCGTAGGGTGTCGCGGGGCCGCCTAGTCCATGCGCACCTTGCGTCTCGTTGGCGGTGCGCACGGCACACCCTACGTACCTCCTCCAAGCGACACGGACGGCTCCCCTCTCCCGCTTGCGGGAGAGGGGCTGGGGGAGAAGGCTCTCTTGGCACAGACAACATGCCTCGACTAATAACCTCACACCCTGCCCTGCAAAGCCTGCGCGCCCTGCTCAATGGCTTCTCCCAGATCTTCCTGCAACAGCACCCCGGCTGCGGCCTGCTGGTGCTGATCGCCATCCTCATCGGCGCCCCTGACCTGCTGCCCGGCGCCCTGCTCGGCGGCCTGACCTCGATGCTACTCGCGCAACGCCGCGGCTACCCGCCCGCCGATATCGCCATCGGCCTGTATGGCTATTACGGCATCCTGCTCGGCCTGCTGCAGCCCGGTTTCAGCGCCCTGGGCCTACCTGCCCTGACCATGCCCTTCATCCTCGCCTGCTGGCTGATCAGGGCCGGTGCACAAAGTTGGCAAAAGGCAGTCAAGGACAGCACCCCGACGTTCTAGAATCGCGCAACCGACCGCAAAGGGAGCGCGCGGAACATGGACAGACGAACTCTCGGCCTCAGCTTGCTACTGGCAACCGCTACGACCTGCGCAGAGTCAAACCCGAGCCTGATTGGCCCGGTCAGCGATATCGTGGTGATCGCAGATGGACTCGGCCCGGCGCAAGACAACTGCCATAGCTTCAAGGTCAGCGAAGCATTGGTCGCCGATTTCCTGCGTCACGACCTCCTCATCACCCACAGCCAGGAGCACGCCTGGTACCTCCACGGCCCCTGCCATGCCCATGGAATCTTGAGCACCCGTTACGGTGAATGGCAGTGGCAGCTACTCAATCTGGGCACCGCGCGGATTACAGCGGCCATAGGTGAAACCTTCGTGCTGAGTGATCCGCGGGAGGAGTCTTCGCTGGAAGGGGATTGAGAACAGAGCAGCAAGCACAACTACGGCCTTGCCCTTACTCCGCCTTCCTGCCTAGGCTGTGCCCTTTCGCTTGATTTGGACCTTGCCATGGAAAACCGGCAGAGCTGGCGCCAACGCCTCTACATCATCATCTTCGAAACCAGCACGCCGGCCGCTCAGCGCTTCGACAACTGGCTGCTGGTGACCATCCTTGCCAGCCTGGTGGTGGTGATGCTCGACAGCATCGAGCACTTCCACAACCAGCACGCTGCTGTGTTCGGCGCGCTGGAGTGGTTTTTCACCGCGCTGTTCGCCATCGAGTACGGCTTGCGCCTGTACAGCTCGCCCAAGCCGATGCGCTATGCCTTCAGTTTCTTCGGCCTGGTGGATCTGCTCGCAGTGCTGCCTGCGATCCTGGCGTTGGTGTTCGCCGATGCGCAGTACCTGATGATCGTCCGCGTCATCCGCATGATCCGTATCTTCCGTGTGCTCAAGCTGCGCCAGTACCTGACCCAAGCCAACTTCCTGCTGGTAGCGCTGCGCGGCAGCAAGCAGAAGATCGTGGTGTTTCTGGTGTGCGTCTCGACCCTGGTCACCGTGTATGGCGCGCTGATGTACGTCATCGAAGGCCCAGCCAATGGCTTCACCAGCATTCCTACTGGTATCTACTGGGCGGTGGTGACGCTGACCACCGTAGGTTTCGGCGACATCACTCCGCAAACTCCCGTAGGCCAGATGCTCGCTACGCTGGTGATGATCACCGGCTACTCGATCATCGCCGTGCCTACCGGTATTTTCACCGCCGAACTGGCCAACGCCATGCGCCAGGACGGGCTGATAGAGCATGACTGCCCGCATTGTCGCAAGAACCGTCACGAGTACAGCGCGGCCTTCTGTAGCCGCTGCGGTGGACCGCTGTTCAGCAGACCGGTCGAGCCGTCAGCGTCGACGCAAAACACACCTGAAACAGACTGAAGCAAAACCGATTGGCCAGCGCGTGGTCATAAAGTCGCCCTGTGGGCTATAAAGCCCGACTTTTTAGCTAAAGGAAGCGCGCCATGGCCGTTACCACCAATGAATCCACCGCACCTGCCAAGGCTGCCTGGATTGGTCTGATTCTGGGCCCCTTGCTACTGCTCGTCTGCCTGGTCACCGAGCCGCCAGCCGGCCTCTCCAGCACCGCCTGGGCCACCATCGGCCTGACCCTGCTGATGGCCACCTGGTGGTCGACCGAAGCCATTCCGATCCCGGCCACTTCGCTGCTGCCGATCCTGTTGATCCCGGCGCTGGGCATCGACAGTCTCAATGCCGCCACCGCGCCCTACGCCAACCCGACCATCTACCTGTTCCTCGGTGGTTTCGTCCTGGGCCTGGCCATGGAGCGCTGGAACCTGCACAAGCGCATCGCACTGATGACGCTGCTGGCCATGGGCAGCAAGCCGAGCCGGCAGATCGCTGGTTTCATGATGGCCACGGCCTTTCTCAGCATGTGGGTGAGCAACACTGCCACCACCATCATGATGCTGCCTATCGGCCTTTCGGTAATCGGCATGCTCACCAGCGAGAAGAGCACCGGCGAAGCCGATCGTGAGCGCTTCGCCACTGCCTTGCTGCTGGCGATTGCCTACGCCGCCAGTGTCGGTGGCATCGCCACGCTGATCGGTACCCCACCGAATGCCTTGCTGGCCGCCTTCCTCGCCGACAACTATGACGTACAGATCGGCTTCGGCCAGTGGATGCTGCTCGGCGTGCCAGTAGCCGTGATCATGCTAGCGTTCATCTGGTGGTGGCTGACCCGTGGTGGTTTCAACCTGGCCGGTCATGACAGCACGCAACTGATCCGTAGCGAGCTGGCCGAACTCGGACCACTGAGCCGTGGCGAGAAGCTGGTGGCGCTGGTGTTTGTCACTACCGCGCTGGCCTGGGTATTCCAGCCGCTGATCTCCGGCTGGGTGCCCGGCGTCAACGACACCAGCATCGCCATTGCTGCGGCGCTGGCGCTGTTCATGATTCCGGTGGACGTCAAACAGCGCGTGTTCCTGATGAACTGGGAAAGCGCCAGCAAACTGCCCTGGGGCGTGCTGCTGCTGTTCGGCGGCGGCCTGTCGCTGGCGGGCGTGATTCGCAGCACCGGCCTGGCCGAATGGATCGCACAGAGCCTGGGGGCGCTGGGCGCCCTGCCGGTGATCGCGATGATCGGCGTGGTGGTGCTGGTGATCATCTTCCTCACCGAAGTCACCTCCAACACTGCCACCGCAGCAGCCTTCCTGCCGCTGCTGGGGGCATTGGCCGTCTCGCAGGGCATGCCGGCCGAGCTGCTGGCGATTCCTGCCGCCATCGCTGCCAGTTGCGCCTTCATGATGCCAGTGGCGACGCCGCCCAATGCCATCGTGTTCGGCACCGGGCATATGAAGATACAGTCGATGATCAAGGCGGGTTTCGTCCTCAACCTGTTCGGCGTGGTGCTGGTGACGCTGATCTGCTATCTGCTGGTGGGCATGATCTGGGCGCATTGAGCACGGATCACAACCAACGAAAACGGCGCCTTCGGGCGCCGTTTTCATATGCGGTTGTAAGGTGAGTGCGACCTGCCAGGTCGATTTGCAGGTTTCACCCGCCCTACGCGATCAGCGGTTCTGATACTGACGAAACAACCCCGGCGGAATGCCAGAGCTGTCGGTTTCCTTCCACGGCCCGCCGGCTTGCGAAGACCAGCTCCAGCCGCCGTCCCAGCGGTAGAAGATGCGCTCGCGGTAGTACAGATCACGTGCGCCTTCGACTACATAGACGCCCAGTCCCGGATTCCAGTGGCTCTTCACCCCAGGCGGCGGCGCATAGCGCGGGTGCGATGGCTGCTGTACCGGTGGCAAGTCACCCACCGGCGCGCTCGGTTGCTGCAGTACGCAGCCACTCAGGCCGAGCCCGAGTGCGCAGGCCAGCACCAGACGCTTCACTGGGTCTGCCCGTCGCGGCTGTCGATCAGCAGCGCCTGAACGTCACGGGCGGTGTTGGCGACCGGGCCAGTCTGGCCGGTCCATTCGCCCTGGGTGGCGTTACCCGCACGGGATACACGTGCCACCAGTTGCACCTGGTCGAATCGGGAAATCTTCAGTTCGGGCATCATCGCATCCACATCGGAAAGGCTGATCTGCACCGGCAGGTCGGAGACCTTCAGGCGTTTGACTGCCAGCGGCATCGGCGGGCCACTGAGTGCTCGGGCGAAGACGAATACGGCATCGCCCGGCTGCACGTTCTGCTGCACCTCGGGCGACAGCGACACGCTGACCTCCAACGCATGCACCTTGGCACTCGGCGCTGCTGCCGCACTGGGCTGCTCGCCCTCGCCCATCTGCTGACGGGCGCGCTCGATACCACCGGCGATAGCCGCGCGCGACGGGTCCTGCTCCGGCAGCACGGCGACCAGGCGCTCCCAGTAACGCACGGCATCAGCATAGCGCTGGTTTTCATAAGCGGCGATACCAAGCAGGCCCAGGCTGGTGACCTCTTGCGGGTCGGCCTTCAGCGCTTCGTCGGTGAGCGTCTGCATCTGCTCGCTCCACTGCTTGCCTTCAGCGAAGTACAGCGCCTGCGCCCACTGGCCGAGCAGTTCCGGGGCTCGCCCGGCAATCTCCACGGCACGCTCGAACGCCTTGGCGGCATCGCCAGCACGCTCCTGCGCCATGTAGGTACGGCCGAGGAAGTACCAGGCCTCGGCGGAGTCTGGCTGCTGCTGGACAGTCTGCTCCAGACGCGCAGTCATTTCCTCGATGCTCTGCGGCTGCGCAGCGGCCAGCTGGCGAGTCTGCTCGACCTGATCGATGGCGCCCCAATGCAGGTACAGAGCCACGCCCAGCACGGGTACCAGCAGCGCCGAGACCAACGGAATCTTGCCGCCAAGCACGCTGCTGCGGCGCTGCACGCCTTCGGTGTCATCGAGCAGCTCGCGCGCCGCTTCGGCGCGGCCGGCCTCCATCTGCGCTTCATCGAGTACGCCGGCCTGACGCTGGTTTTCCAGCTCCTGCAGGCGCTCCTGATAGAGGGTGACGTTGAGTGCGGTACGGTCTTCTTCGGCCTGCAGCTTGCGAATACGCAGAACCGGAATCAGCAGAAACGCCAGTGCAGTCAGCAACAGCAGCCCGGCGGGCAACCAGAAATCGATCATCGGTCTTTCTTGTCCTGAGAGGCTTGTTCGAGCAACGCGGCGAGGCGCGCCTGCTCATCGGCGGAGAGGCCAGCGGCTGGGCGATTCTTCTGCTCGCTGCGGCGACGCAGAACGATCACTCCAAGCACGCCGAACCCCAGTACCAGCAGGCCGGCCGGGCCATACCAAAGCAGCAGCGTGCGGCTGGTCAGCGGTGGCTTGTAGAGCACGAAGTCGCCATAGCGCGAGACCAGGAAATCGATGATCTCGTCGTTACTCTTGCCCGCTTCGAGCAAGCGGTAGATCTCGTTGCGCAGGTCCATGGCGATCGGCGCATCGGAATCGGCGATGTTCTGGTTCTGGCACTTCGGGCAACGCAGCTCTTCGACCAGATTGCGATAACGCTGGCGCTCGGCCTCATTGGCGAACTCGAAGGTATCGATGGCGGCATGCGCGCTGGCCAACAGACCAAGCGCCAGACCGGCAGAAATCAACAGACGTTTAGGCAGGCGCCGTGAAAACGTCGCGAGCGAAGAGCAGGCAAGGCGAAAGCAGGCGAAGAAGCGGAGTTTACAAGTTGTAAATGAGCATTTGACCGGGCTGGCGCTCCAGCCTGTTTTCAACGCAGCATGATCGAGCGCAGTAGTTTTCATGGTGCCTGTGCCTCGTCGACCAATTCTCGATAGATCGGCGCCAGCTGCTCGCGCCAGACGCGCTCGTCGATGGTGCCGACGAACTTGTGGCGAATGATGCCCTTGGCATCGACGAAGAAGGTCTCCGGCGCGCCGTATACGCCCAGGTCCAGACCGAGGCTGCCCTTGGCATCTTCGATATTGAGCTGATAGGGGTTGTGCAGGTCGCGCAACCACTTCTGCGCCGGTTCGCGCTGATCCTTGTAGTTGACCCCATGGATCACCACACCGGCCTCGGCCAGCTTGTTCAGCACCGGATGCTCGTGGCGGCAGGCCGGGCACCAGGTGGCCCAGACGTTGACCAGCGCAGGCCGGCCCTTGATGTCGGCCTCGCTGAGGGTGCGCTCGGGATCGTCCAGCGACGGCAGGCTGAAAGCCGGGAACGGCTTGCCGATCAGCGCCGAAGGCAGTTCGGATGGATCGAGGAACAGGCCGCGATAGAGGAATACGGCGATCGCCAGAAAAGCCAGCAGCGGCAACAGCAGGAGCAGGCGTCTCATGCGCTGGCCTCCTGCATGCCAAGGGCTTCGCGCACGCGGGTTCTGACCTTGATCCGGTAGCGCTTGTCAGCCGCGGCGAGGAAGCCACCGAAGCCCATCAGCAACGCACCCAGCCAGATCCAGCGGACGAACGGCTTGATGTGAATGCGTACGGCCCAGGCGCCCTGCTCCAGTGGCTCGCCGAGGGCGACGAACAGGTCGCGAGTGAAGCCAGCATCGATGCCCGCCTCGGTCATGGTTGCCTGCTGCACGGTGTACAGGCGCTTCTCCGGGTGCAGTACCTTGATCTGTCGCTCGCCATCGAACACACGTACCGTGCCCTTGTCGGAAATGAAGTTGGGGCCCTCGTGATGCACGGCGCCGTCGAACTGGAAGCGATAGCCGGCCAGCTCCACGGAATCCCCCGGCGCCATACGCAGGTCGCGCTCGTAGCTGCCAAGGCTGGTGAGCACCACGCCCAGGGCGCACACAGCGAAACCCAGGTGCGCCATCTGCATCCCCCAGTAGCTGCGGCTCAGGCTCGGCAGCCCCTTGATCAGACCCTTGTGGCGCGTCTTGTCGAGGATGTCACGCACGCCGGCGAGGATTACCCAGAAGGCCAGCAGGCAGACGGCCAGTACAGCCCAGTGGAAATCACCATGCAAGAAGGTGGCGATGACCGCCAGGACCACACTGGCCACCAGTACCGGCGCCAACATGCTGCCCAGCCATTTCAGCGGGGTATCCTTCCAGCGCACCAGTACGCCAACGCTGATCACCGCCATCAGCAGTGCCATCAGCGGCAGGAACAACGCGTTGAAGTATGGCGGGCCAACCGACAGCTTGGCGCCGGTCAGCGCATCGAGCACCAACGGGTAGAGGGTGCCGAGCAGAATCATCGCGGCCGACACCACCAGCACGATGTTGTTGACCAACAGCAGCGTCTCACGCGACCACAGGCCAAAGCCGACCTGGCTCTTGACCACCGGTGCGCGCACGGCGAACAACGCCAGCGAACCACCCACCACCACCAACAGGAAAGCGAGGATGAACACGCCGCGCTCCGGATCGGTAGCAAAGGCGTGTACCGAAGTCAGTACGCCAGAGCGAACCAAGAAGGTGCCCAGCAAGCTCAAGGAGAAGGCGGCGATGGCCAGCAGTACGGTCCAGCTCTTGAACACCCCGCGTTTCTCGGTCACGGCGAGGGAGTGAATCAACGCGGTGCCCACCAACCAGGGCATGAAGGACGCGTTCTCTACCGGGTCCCAGAACCACCAGCCACCCCAGCCAAGCTCGTAGTAGGCCCACCAGGAGCCGAGGGCGATACCGATGCCGAGGAAGGCCCAGGCGATGATGGTCCACGGACGCGACCAGCGCGCCCAGGCGGCGTCCAGCTTGCCGCCGAGCAAGGCGGCAATGGCGAAGGCGAAAGCCACCGAGAAACCGACATAGCCCATGTACAGCATCGGCGGATGCACGATCAGGCCGAAGTCCTGCAGCAGCGGGTTGAGGTCGCGGCCATCCGCTGGCGAGTTCGGCAGCAGGCGCTCGAAGGGATTGGAGGTAACGATCAGGAACAGCAGGAAGCCGACACTGATCATGCCCATCACCGCCAACACGCGTGCAAGCATTTCTTCCGGCAGATGGCGCGAGAAAATCGCCACGGCGAAGGTCCAGCCGGCCAGGATCAAGGCCCACAGCAGCAAGGAGCCTTCGTGCGCGCCCCACACCGCGCTGAACTTGTAGTACCAGGGCAGCGCGCTGTTGGAGTTGTTGGCCACGTAGGCGACGGAGAAATCGTCGACCATGAAGGCATAGGTCAGGCAGATGAAGGAGAACAGCAAAAAGGCGAACTGACCCCAGGCTGCCGGCTGCGCCAGGCTCATCCACTGGTGGTCACCACGCCAGGCACCGATCAGCGGCAGCGTCGCCTGTACCAGACACAGGCACAGCGCCAGGATCATCGCCAGATGGCCGAGCTCGGGGATCATTGTGCACTCTCCTGCTGATAGCCCTGTTTGGCAGCATTGGCCTCATTGTGCTTCTGCATCATTCCGCTCTTTTCCAGCGCCTGCATGACTTCAGGCGGCATGTAATTCTCGTCGTGCTTGGCCAGCACCTCGTCGGCTACCAGCACGCCTTGTTCATTGACCCGGCCCAGGGCGACGATGCCCTGCCCTTCACGGAACAGATCCGGGAGGATGCCGTGGTAGCGAATGGTCACTCCGTGAGCGCCGTCGGTGACGACGAAGTCGACTTCCAGAGTATCGGCGGAACGCTTCACCGAGCCCTCTTCCACCAGGCCGCCGGCACGGATACGGGTATCGACCGGTGCCTCGCCGTTGGCGATCTGCGTCGGGGTGTAGAACAGATTGATGTTCTCCTGCAGGGCGGTCAGCGCCAGTGCCACGGCGATGCTCACGCCGCAGAGGATGGCCAGAACGATGTACAGACGTTTCTTGCGAACCGGATTCACTTCGACTTCTCCCGGCGCAAACGGCGCGCCTCGTCTTGCAGGTAACGGCGGCGTGCCAATATCGGCAGCACCACATTCAACGCTAGGATTGCCAGGCTGATGCCGTAGGCGCTCCAGACGTAGGGGCCATGGGTACCCATGGCGAGGAATTCGGCAAAGGACGAAAAACTCATGCCTTGCCCTCCACCAGACGCTGCACTTCGGCTTTCACCCAGCTGCTGCGCGCTTCGCGCTTGAGCACTTCCAGACGCATGCGATAGAGCAGCACGGCGCCGAAGAAACAGTAGAAACCCAACACCGCCAGCAGTAGCGGCAGCCACATTTCCACCGGCATCGCCGGCTTTTCGGTGATCTTGAAAGTGGCGGTCTGGTGCAGCGAGTTCCACCACTCCACCGAGTACTTGATGATCGGAATGTTGACCACGCCGACGATGGCCAGCACGGCGCAGGCCTTGGCGGCGCTGTCGCGGTTGCTGATGGCGTTGCCCAGGGCGATGACGCCGAAGTAGAGGAACAGCAGGATCAGCATCGAGGTCAGGCGCGCATCCCAGACCCAGTAGGTGCCCCAGGTCGGCTTGCCCCAGATGGCGCCGGTGAGCAGTGCGATGGCAGTCATCCAGGCGCCGATGGGGGCTGCCTGTTGCACGGCGACGTCGGCCAGCTTCATCTTCCAGACCAGGCCGACCAGGCCAGCAACGGCCAGCGTCACGTAGATGGACTGAGCGAGAAAGGCGGCAGGAACGTGGATGTAGATGATGCGAAAGCTGTTGCCCTGCTGGTAATCCGGCGGCGCGAACGCCAGGCCCCAGATCAGGCCAGCGGCGCTCAGCAACACGGCAGCGATGCTGAGCCAGGGCAGCCAGCGGCCACTCATCTCATAGAACCACTTGGGCGAACCCCATTTGTGAAACCACGTCCAGTTCATGCTCGACTCATTATTCAGGCCTGATCCGGCGGTTGCCCGGTTCAGAGGTCAATCACGGTTCGTTGTTATTCGCCGACGCTGATGGTCAGACCGGCGGCAATCGCAAAAGGTGTCAGGGTCACCGCCAATGCAGTGAGGCTGGCCAGCCATAACAGATGGCCGGTAGCCGGCAGTCCTTGCAGGGCCGCCTGCAACGCCCCGCTGCCAAGAATCAGCACCGGGATGTACAGCGGCAGAATCAGCAGCGCCAGCAGCAGACCGCCGCGCTTGAGACCGACGGTGAGCGCCGCGCCCACCGCACCGAGCAGGCTCAGCACCGGGGTGCCGAGTAGCAGGGAAATCAGCAACACCGGCAGGCAACGCCCGGGCAAGCCGAGCATCAGCGCCAGCAAGGGCGCCAGCAGCACCAGCGCCAACCCACTGAATAGCCAGTGTGCCAGCACCTTGGCCAACACCAGAAGAGGCAGGGGGTGCGACGAAAGGACCCACTGTTCGAGCGAGCCGTCCTCGAAATCACTGCGGAAAAGCCCGTCCAGCGAGAGCAGCACGGCCAAAAGCGCCGCGACCCAGACCAGGCCAGGGGAAAGGGTTTGCAACAATTGCGTCTCTGGTCCCACCGCCAGCGGGAACAGCGCGATGACGATGGCGAAGAACACCAGCGGGTTGGCCAGATCGGACGGACGGCGAGCGAGCAGGCGCATTTCGCGCGACAGCAGCTGTGTGAAAACGTTGCTCATGCGGCGTACTGCCCCAGATCCAGATCGCGATAGGTCGCCGGAGTGCGTTGCAGACTGTGGTGAGTGGTCAGCACCACGACACCCCCACGTTCGCAATGGCCGGCCAAGTGCGCTTCGAGTTGCGCCACGCCACTCTTGTCCAGTGCAGTGAACGGCTCATCGAGCACCCACAGCGGGGGTGTATCGGCCAGATAAAGGCGTGCCAGCGCGACACGGCGCTGTTGGCCGGCCGACAGGGTATGACAGGGAACGTCCTCGAAACCGCGCAGGCCGACCGCTTCCAGCGCCTGCCAGATCGCCTCGCGACTCGCCGGACGATGCAGCGCGCAGAGCCAGGCCAGGTTCTCTTCGGCGCTCAGCAGGCCCTTGATGCCGGCGGCATGGCCAATCCACAACAGGTTGCGCGCCAACTCGCTGCGCTGCTCGGCCAGGGCTTGACCCTGCAGGAGGATGTCACCGGAGGTCGGCTGACGCAGGCCCGCGATCAGCCGTAGCAAGCTGGTCTTGCCGCTACCGTTGGGGCCGCTGATCTGCAACATGTCGCCCGGCTGCAGGGCGAAGTGCAACTGCTCGAAAAGCATGCGCCAGTCCCGCTCACAGCTGAGCGCCACGGCTTCGAGAAGGGGAACGGGACGGGTCATCGATACCTGGCAGGGTTAAAGTCGACGGTGCTCCGGCCGCTATACTGAAGAGTGCCGGAACTACTATGCGCAGCGGGCGGCATTATACATGGCGCGCCACTGTCCCCGCAGTCAGCATTTTCGACAGGGTGTTAATCTGTGGCAGGCAAATCAGCCTCAGGCTGTACTCGTGAAGCAGTACGCCATCAGATACGTGAGAGCCCATGAGCGAAATCAGCAGCCCACGCCCGCTTCCCCCTTCCGTACCGGTGATTCGCAACACTGCGACGGCGGCAGACATGGCCGTGCGCCTGTTGCAGCCACTGGAAGGCATGCTGGCGGCCGGCGAAAGCGCCAAGGCCGAAGTCGTGGCGATTCGCGAACAAGCGCAAAGCTTCCAGCTGCTGCTCAAACTGACCCTCGCAGGCGGCAAGCAGGCGACTCTGCAAGCCGAGAGCCCCAGGCCGCTGGCTCAGGGCAGCGCGCTGGTGGTCACCGCACTGTCCGAGACTCGCCTGGCGCTGGCCTTGCAGGCTGGCGGTGACAAGCCGCTGACCAGCCTCGACCTGCAGCAACTGCCCCCCGGTACGCTGGTGCAGGGCAAGGTCGTCAGCAACGCCCCACTGCCGACACAGAATGCGCAGACGATCTATCGCCTGGTGGTCAACCTGCTCAACACTCCGCTGGCGGGCAACAAGCTGGCCATCGACAGCCCCTTGAATCTGCCGCTCGGCAGCCTGCTCAGCGCGCAGGTACAAGGCAGCCAGAGCCTCGCCTTTCTGCCACTCAGCGGCCGCCTCGATCAGTTGGTACTGGGCCAGCAACTGGCCGCCCAGCAGAATCGCCAGGCGTCACTGGAGGGCTTGTTCAAGGGCCTGCAGAACCTGAGCGGTGGCGATGAGGCGCTGCGCGGCAGTATCGACAAGCTGCTTGCCGGCCTCCCCGATAGCACCCAGCTGAGTACCGCCAAAGGCCTCGCGCAGGCACTCGAAGGCAGCGGTGTGCTGCTCGAAGCCAAACTGCTGCAGGGCCAGACCGGCTCATTGCCGCAGGACCTGAAAGCCAACCTGCTGCGCCTGATCGCCCAGCTGATGCCGCAGTTGCCAGGAGTCTCCGGCCCCCTTGCGGGCCTGCAGAACGTCCTCAACCAGAACTTGCCCAACCTGGCTCGGCAACTGCTCGGGGCAGGCGCTGCCGGCTCAGCACGCCAACAGGCGCTGACCTTTCCCCTGCCCTCGCGCTTGCTGCAGAACATGGATGGCGAAGCCGACCTGGAAACCCTGCTGAAGCTGGCCGCTGCAGCCGTCTCACGGCTGCAGACCCATCAGCTATCGAGCCTGGCGCAAACCCAGGTGGATGCCAACGGCAACCTGCTGACCACCTGGCAGCTGGAGCTGCCCATGCGCCACCAGCAGGAAGTGATTCCACTGCAGATCAAACTGCAGCGCGAAGACAGTGGCAAGGCGGAGAAAGCGGAGCAGAAGGAAACGCTCTGGCGCGTGGAACTGGCCTTCGACCTCGATCATCTTGGCCCGCTGCAGGTTCGCGCTCAACTACTGCGCGGCAGCCTCTCCAGCCAACTGTGGGCCGAACGCGCCAATACCGCATCGCTGATCACCGCCGAGCTGGGCAACCTGCGTAAGCGCCTGCTAGCCGCAGGACTGGAGGTTGGCGAACTGGCCTGCAGCCAGGGCATGCCACCGCAAGGACCGAAAACCTCGCTGGAACAACGCTGGGTGGACGAAACCGCATGAGCCGCAAGCCGCAGTCCGAAGCGCGTCAGGCCATCGCCCTCAACTATGACGGGCAAAACGCACCAATACTCAGCGCCAAGGGTGATGATGAACTGGCCGAAGCCATCCTCGCCATCGCTCGCGAATACGAAGTACCGATCTATGAAAATGCCGAGTTGGTGCGTCTGCTGGCGCGCCTCGAACTGGGCGACGCCATTCCTGACGCACTGTATCGCTGCATTGCCGAGATCATCGCCTTCGCCTGGCACCTGCAGGGCAAGACACCGGAGGGTTTCACTCCGGCACAGGAAAGCGAGCGCGACGTCACCCCGCCACTTCCCCGCCTGAGTGGGCCGAGTGCCGATTAATGGGAAACCACCAGAACGCGTTGAGTGACCGGCAGAAAAGAGCTTCGCAGCCGCAGCGCTTAGGCTTTCTTGGGTCGATGCAGCCGGCTGATCAGCTCGGCCTCGGCCGTGCTGAGGCCGCAGGACTGGGTGAGATCGTCGACGCTGGCGCCCATGCCAACCAGGCGAGCGGCCTGGGTGAAGGACAGACTGTTGGGATCGCGCTGCTCGATCTGGCTGACCTTGTCCGGCAGCGGCGCCACCACACGGCGTAGCTCATGCAGCTCTTCGCCCATACGAATGCTGCCGGTCAGGTAGGCGTCGAGACGTTTACTCAGTTCCCTGATCCGTGCATCGCGCACGGCGTCACGCTTGGCCTGTTCGTCCAGCAGGCGTTGCTGGTTGCGGTACAGGCCTTTGCAGACGATGCCCAGGGCCACGCATAGCAGCGCCACGAAGGCCAGAGCCGCGGCAAGCATGGCGAATTCGGACATGGCTCAGATGCTCTCCAGCTCCGACCACTCTTCCTCGGACATCATCTTGTCCAGCTCGACCAGAATCAGCAGTTCGCCGTTCTTGTTGCACACGCCCTGGATGAACTTGGCCGACTCGTCGTTGCCGACATTCGGTGCAGTCTCGATCTCGGACTGACGCAGGTAGACCACTTCGGCCACACTGTCGACCAGGATGCCGACCACTTGTTTGTCCGCCTCGATGATGACGATACGGGTGTTGTCGGTCACCGGCGCCGAACCCAGGCCGAAGCGCTGGCGGGTATCGATCACGGTCACCACGTTGCCGCGCAGGTTGATGATGCCCAGCACGTAGCTAGGTGCACCCGGCACCGGGGCGATCTCGGTGTAGCGCAGGACTTCCTGAACCTGCATCACGTTGATGCCGTAGGTCTCGTTGTCCAGGCGAAAGGTCACCCACTGCAGAATCGGATCTTCGGCACCCTGTGCAGAACTTTTCTTCATGTCCCTAGCCTCGTCAAAAACCGCTCAGTGCGGCATGTGCGGGTCGACCCGCTTGTCATTAACTATAGAGCCCGTTGGCACAGGCCCACCAATTCTCAATGCAGTTTTCCGCCATTCAGGCGTTTCGCCGCACCGCTGGCGATCAGCTCGGCCAACGCAGCCACATCGAGCAGCGCGCACATGTGCTCGATCACCGTACCGGCCAGCCAGGGCCGCTGGGTACGCTGGCTGCGCCACTTGACCTCGCTCGGGTCCAGGCGAATCGAGCGGCTGACCTGATGCACCGCCAACCCCCACTCGTAGCCCTGCACGGAAATCACGTATTGAAGGCCTTCGCGGAAGTCCTCGCGATAACGGTCTGGCATCACCCAACGGGCTGTATCCAGTACTTTCAGGTTACCGGCCTGGCTCGGCAGGATGCCAAGAAACCAATCCGGCTGACCAAACAGCGGCGTCAGTTCCTGTCCTTCGAGCGGATAGATCGAGCCCAGGCAAATCAGCGGCACGGCCAGGGTCAACCCGGCCACGTCGAACAACAGGCACTCGAAGGGCTCCTCGGCCCAGGTCGGACGACCATCGGCCAGCAAGGCAGCCGGTTGCGGCGCCAGCTCGGCAAGGATGGCAACTTCCGGCGGAGCCTCTTCGATCACCGGCGCCTGCACCGGCGCAAGCAACTCCACCGGCGCAACGGCCAATGCGACCGGCTCGACCAGGCGTGCATCGCGCACCTGCTCCTCGAGCACCGCGGCCTCGAACTCGTCCAGACTGACGGACATCTCCAGTTCGGCGGCAGCTTCCTGCAGCAGCCCATCGAGGTAGGACTGCAGAGCCAGCTGGGAACGCGTAGCGGTGGCGAGGTTACGACTCATGACTGGAACCCGGAATAAGATCTTGACAGCCTATCGGCCGCGGCATGCTCCGACTTGAGTGTCGCAGTTCAACACAGACGCTCATTTCAAGCCACCTGCGCCGCCGGCTGATGACTCAACAGATGCTTGAGCAGCGCTCGGTAGGCGATGACGCCACGGCTGTTCGCATCGAACTGCGAAGGCGTGCGCCCAGCCCGGCTGGCATCACGCAAGCGCGTGTCGACCGGAATGTAAGCCGGCCACAGGTGCTCAGGGTAAGTGTTGCGCAGTAGCCGCAGCGTACTCATGGACGCCTGGGTGCGGCGGTCGAACAGCGTCGGCACGATGGTGTAAGGCAAAGCCTGCTTACGCGAGCGATTGATCATCGCCAGCGTGGTGATCATGCGCTCCAGGCCTTTCACTGCGAGGAATTCAGTCTGCACCGGTATCGCCAGTTGCTGGCTCGCCGCCAGGGCGTTGACCATCAGTACGCCGAGCAAGGGCGGGCTGTCGATGATGGCGTGATCGAAATCCTCCCACAGCTGCGCCAGGCTCTTGGCGATCACCAGCCCCAAGCCATTCTGCCCTGGCGACTGGCGCTCGAGCGTGGCCAGCGCGGTGCTCGACGGCAACAGGGAGATATTCTCGTGACTGGTGCTGTGCAGCAGTTGCTTGGGCAGGCCCTGCGGCACATTGCCCTGATGCAGGAACAGATCGAAGCAACTGTGCTCCAGCGTATCGGGATCATGACCGAAATAGCTGGTCATCGACCCATGCGGGTCGAGATCGACGACGATCACGCGCTTGCCGGCATCGGCCAACAGGCCTGCCAGCGCGATGGAGGTGGTGGTCTTGCCGACCCCGCCCTTCTGATTGGCTACTGCCCAGACTTTCATCTTCTCTCATCCTCCCGGCAAGAGGCGCTCAGGCCGAGAATGGCTGTCGCACGCACGCAGCAGGCGACTAGGATTTGACGGCTCACGACTGTGGAACCCCCGACGCAGACGCCGGTGCAGGTTGCGTGCCAGCATCGGACTGCTGGGTTGCGGCGCTGCCAGCGCCACGTCGCGTGTCGAGATTGCGGGAAATCACCAGCACGACCCGACGGTTTCGCCCCCTACCCTCTGCGGTAGCATTGTCGGCCACCGGCTGGAATTCGCCATACCCCACTGCGGCCAGGCGCGAAGGGTCGACGCCATCCATGGCCAGCATACGCACGATGCTTGAGGCGCGCGCCGAAGACAGCTCCCAGTTGGTCGGATACTGGGCAGTCTGGATCGGCAGGTTATCGGTGAACCCCTCGACCTTGACCGGATTCTGGTAAGGCGCCAGGATTTTGGCCACCTTCTCGATAATATCGAAAGCCTGATTGTTCGGAATCGCATCGCCGCTAGGAAAGAGCAGACTGGAGCTGAGCTCGATCTCGATCCACATCTCGTTGCCGCGCACGGTCAGCTGATCGCTCTGGATCAGGTCGCCAAAGGCCTCACGCACGCTGGAGGCGATGCTTTGCAGGGTCGAATCCGAACTGGGGTCGTCCTTCGAGGTGTTATCAGGCTCACTGGTGCGCGGCCGCTCCTCACCGACCGGGATCGGCTTGATCGAGCGATCAGGCTGATTGAACACGCCTGTCAGTGACTCCGAGAGGATCTTGTACTTGCCTTCGTTGATCGAGGAAATCGAGTACATCACCACGAAAAAGGCGAACAGCAAGGTGATGAAGTCGGCATAGGAGACCAGCCAACGCTCGTGATTCTCGTGCTCCTCATGATGCCGCCTGCGCGCCATGCCATACCTCCATCAGTCCATGAAGCCTTGCAGCTTCAGTTCGATGGAGCGCGGATTCTCACCCTCGGCGATGGACAGGATGCCTTCGAGGAGCATCTCGCGGTAACGCGACTGGCGCAGCGCGATGGACTTGAGCTTGTTGCCTATCGGTAGCAGCAGCAGGTTGGCAAAACCGACACCGTAGATGGTGGCAACGAACGCCACGGCAATGCCACTGCCGAGCATGCTGGGATCAGCCAGGTTCCCCATCACGTGGATCAGGCCCATTACCGCGCCGATGATGCCAATGGTCGGCGCATAGCCGCCCATGCTCTCGAACACCTTTGCAGCCTGGAAATCGCGCACCTCCTGGGTATAGAGATCGACCTCGAGAATGCTACGAATGGATTCCGGCTCGGCGCCATCGACCAGCAACTGCAGGCCTTTGCGCGCATAAGGGTCAGGCTCGGCATCGGCCACCGCCTCGAGACCGAGCAGGCCTTCCTTGCGCGCCACCATGCTCCAGCCGGTCACACGATTGATGCCACCTACCAGATCGATACGAGGCGGGAAAAATATCCAGCGCATGATGCTCATCGCGCGCTTGAACACCTGCACCGGCGCCTGCAGAAAAGCCGCGCCCAATGTGCCACCGATGACGATCAGCGCCGCCGGACCGTTGAGCAACGCTCCGGCGCTGCCCCCTTCCAGGTAATTGCCACCCAGAATGGCGACGAACGCCAGGATGACGCCGATTAGGCTCAGTACATCCATGCGCGGGTTCCACACTTAACCTGGGTCACTGGCAAGCCTCGGTCAGGTGCCGGCCGATGTCATCCAGGCCATAGACGGCATCCGCCAGATTGGCCTTGACCACGGCCATGGGCATGCCATAGATCACGCAACTGGCCTCGTCCTGCGCCCACACCTGACTGCCGCCCTGCTTGAGCAGGCGCGCGCCCTCACGGCCGTCGGCGCCCATGCCGGTCAGCACCACGGCAAGCACCTTGTCGCCATAGGACTTGGCGGCCGAGCCGAAGGTGATATCGACGCAGGGTTTGTAGTTGAGGCGCTCGTCACCCGGCAGGATTTTTATCGCGCCGCGCGCATCGACCATCATCTGCTTGCCACCAGGCGCCAGCAGCGCCAGGCCAGGGCGCAGAATATCGCCGTCCTCAGCCTCCTTGACCTGAATGCGGCACAGCTTGTCCAGGCGCTCGGCGAAGGCCTTGGTGAAGGCCGCTGGCATGTGCTGGATCAGCACCAGCGGTGCCGGGAAGTTGGCTGGCAGCTGTGTCAATACACGCTGCAGCGCCACCGGGCCACCAGTAGAGGTGCCAATGGCCACCAGTTTGTAAGCCTTGCGCTTGGGTGCAGACGAAACCGCTGCCCCACCACCGGTACGTGCAGGAGCTGCGGGAACGGGAACCGCAGGCCGCGTCGAAACGGCCGGGCGACTAATCGGCGCCGCACTCGGGCTCGCCGCAGTCGGCGCCGGAGCCACCGCAGCCGAGCTGAAACGACGGTTGCTGCGCGCGATGCTATGCACCTTCTCGCAGAGCATCTGCTTGACCTTCTCAGGGTTACGCGAGATGTCTTCGAAGTTCTTCGGCAGAAAATCCACCGCACCGGCGTCCAACGCATCAAGCGTCACGCGGGCGCCTTCGTGGGTCAGCGAAGAGAACATCAACACTGGCGTCGGGCAGCGCTGCATGATGTTTCGAACCGCAGTGATGCCGTCCATCATCGGCATCTCGTAATCCATGGTGATCACATCGGGCTTGAGCGCCAATGCCTGATCGATGGCTTCACGTCCGTTGGTGGCCGTCCCTACCACCTGAATACTGGAATCGGCAGACAGAATTTCCGAAACACGCCGGCGGAAGAAGCCGGAATCGTCCACCACCAAGACCTTGACAGTCATAAACACTCCTAGACGGCACGGGCTTCGGCCCGTGCCGCAAAACCATCAGAAACGCCGAGCGTAGCGCTTGAGCATGCTCGGTACGTCGAGAATCAGCGCGATGCGACCGTCGCCGGTGATGGTCGCCCCGGACATGCCCGGAGTGCCCTGCAGCATCTTGCCCAGTGGCTTGATTACCACTTCTTCCTGACCCACCAATTGATCGACGACAAAACCGATGCGCTGGCTGCCCACGGTGAGGATCACCACGTGACCTTCGCGCTGTTCCTCCTGGAAGGCCTGCGGTACCAGCCAACGCTTGAGATAGAACAGCGGCAGCGCCTTGTCACGCACGATCACCACTTCCTGGCCATCGACCACGTTGGTGCGCGACAGGTCGAGGTGGAAGATCTCGTTGACGTTGACCAGCGGGAAGGCGAATGCCTGGTTTTC
The DNA here is from genome assembly GCF_039555755.1 of Pseudomonas sediminis. Lineage (NCBI taxonomy): Bacteria > Pseudomonadati > Pseudomonadota > Gammaproteobacteria > Pseudomonadales > Pseudomonadaceae > Pseudomonas > Pseudomonas sediminis. The sequence goes on along the minus strand of NZ_CP154631.1, from coordinate 3,565,426 downwards.
CAGCATCACCATCAGCGTGGGCATGATCGCCAGGGTCAGCGGCACCTTGATGATGATCTTCGAGCCCTGACCCTTCTGCGAGAACACGTTCACCGTGCCGTTGAGCTGGGTGATCTTGGTCTTGACCACATCCATGCCGACACCACGGCCGGACACGTCGGAAATCTCGGTCTTGGTCGAGAAGCCCGGGGCGAAGATCAGGTTGTAGCATTCGAACTCGTTCAGGCGATCCGCCGCGTCCTTGTCCAGCAGGCCCTTTTCCACGGCCTTGGCGCGCAGCACGTCGGCATCCATGCCCTTGCCGTCGTCGGTGATCGACAGCAGGATGTGATCCCCTTCCTGCTCGGCGGACAGCACCACACGACCGGCACGGGCCTTGCCGGCCTTCTCGCGCTCCTCCGGCGTTTCCACGCCATGGTCGACGGCGTTGCGCACCAAGTGCACCAGCGGGTCGGCCAGGGCCTCGACGAGGTTCTTGTCGAGGTCGGTCTCTTCGCCCACCAGCTCGAGGTTGATCTCTTTCTTCAGGTTGCGCGCCAGATCGCGGACCAGACGCGGGAAGCGGCCGAACACCTTCTTGATCGGCTGCATGCGGGTCTTCATCACCGAGGTCTGCAGGTCCGCAGTGACCACGTCGAGGTTCGACACCGCCTTGGACATCGCCTCATCGCCGCTGTTGAGACCCAGGCGTACCAGGCGGTTACGCACCAGCACCAGCTCGCCGACCATGTTCATGATCTCGTCGAGGCGCGCGGTGTCGACGCGTACGGTGGTTTCCGCTTCGCTCGCCGCCGGTGCCTTGTCACCAGCAGGTGCCGGCGCGGCTGCGGCGCGGCCAGCAGCGGGCTCGGCCTTGGCTGGAGCGGCCGGCTTGGCGGGCGCAGCAGGTGCAGCAGGTGCAGCAGCTTTGGCCGCTGCGGCGGGCTTGGCTACAGGTGCAGCCGGTTTCGCTGCCGGAGCGGGAGCAGCCGGCTCACTCGGCGGCACGAACTTGCCCTTGCCGTGCAACTGATCGAGCAGCGACTCGAACTCGTCGTCGGTGATGTCATCACCGGCAGGCGCCGGCGGTTCGCTGGCAGCGACGGCTGGCGCGGCGGTTTCGGCCGGGCCGGAGAACTGCCCCTTGCCGTGCAGCTGGTCGAGCAACGCCTCGAATTCATCGTCGGTGATGTCGTCACTGGCAGGCGCCGGCGCCGGTGCGGCAGCACTGGCGGTGCTGGCAGGCGTCTCGACCGGGCCACTGAACTGCCCCTTGCCATGCAACTGGTCGAGCAGCGACTCGAACTCGTCGTCGGTGATGTCGTCACTGGCAGGCGCCGCCGCTTCCACGGCCGGGGCATCGCCCAGGGCGTCGAGCAGCTGTTCGAACTCGCTGTCGGTGATGTCGCCGGATGCCGCAGCAGCCGCAACCGGCTCAGGCTCCGGCTCGGGTTCCGGCGCGGCTGCCACGACCGGCGCAGGCGCCGGCTCGGCACCAGCCGGTTCAGCCAGGCGCGCCAGCGCGGCCAGCAGTTCCGGCGTGGCAGGCGTCGGCTCGCGGCGCTCGCGCACCTCGCCGAACATGCCGTTGACTGCATCAAGAGCCTCGAGCACCACGTCCATCAGCTCCGAGTCGACGCGACGCTCACCCTTGCGCAGGATGTCGAACACGTTCTCGGCTATGTGGCAGCACTCCACCAGCTCGTTGAGCTGGAGGAAGCCCGCTCCGCCCTTGACGGTATGGAAACCGCGAAAGATGGCGTTGAGCAGGTTCATGTCGTCCGGCCGGCTTTCCAGCTCGACCAACTGCTCGGACAACTGTTCGAGAATCTCGCCGGCCTCTACCAGGAAGTCCTGGAGGATCTCTTCATCGGCGCCGAAGCTCATATTGTGTGCTCCTTAGAACCCTAGGCTGGACAGCAGGTCGTCGACATCGTCCTGACTGGAGGCAACGTCATCACGCTTATCGGCATGAATCTGCGGACCTTCACCCCGCGATGGCTCTTTTATTTTTTCCTGTTCGGCACGCAACGCTTCGTGGTCATGCTGAATGCCGGCAAAACGGTCGACCTGGCTGGCCATCAGCATCAGCTTGAGCAGGTTGCCTTCCACCTCGGTCACCAGCTGGGTGACCCGCTTGATCACCTGCCCGGTGAGGTCCTGATAGTCCTGCGCCAGCAGAATGTCGTTGAGGTGATTGGACAGTTTGGCGCCGTCACGCTCACTGCGCGCCAGGAACAGCTCGACGCGCTTGGCCAGCTCGCGGAACCCTTCGGCGCCCATCTCGCGACGCATGAAACGGCCCCATTCGGCGCTCAGGCTCTGCGCCTCATCGCTCAGGTCATTGACCAGCGGAGCGCTCTGCTCCACCAGGTCCATGGTGCGGTTAGCCGCCCTCTCGGTCTGGGTAACGACGTAGTTCAGGCGTTCGGTCGCATCGGCGATCTGCGACAGCTCCTGCGCATGCGGCATGCGCGGGTCGATCTGAAAGTTGACGATGGCGTTGTGCAGCTCACGGGTCAGCTTGCCGACCTCGTGATAGAGCCCGCGATCACGGACCTTGTTGAGTTCGTTGATCAGTTGCACCGCGGCGCCGAAATTGCCTTGTTCGAGGCTATCGACCAGGTCACGGGCGTTGTTTTTCAGGGTCGACTCGAGGTCACCCATCGTGGAGTCATCATGTTCCATAGCACCCTCGCGGCCGACATCAGCCGTTGACTCGCTCGAAGATCTTCTCGATCTTTTCCTTCAGCACCTGGGCGGTGAAGGGTTTGACCACGTAGCCATTCACGCCGGCCTGAGCCGCCTCGATGATCTGGTCGCGCTTGGCTTCGGCGGTCACCATCAGCACCGGCAGGTGCTTGAGACGCTCGTCGGCGCGAACGGCGCGCAGCAAGTCGATACCGGTCATGCCGGGCATGTTCCAGTCGGTCACCAGAAAGTCGAAGCTGCCGCTCTGCAGCATCGGCAGCGCCGACGTGCCGTCATCGGCTTCTGCGGTGTTGGTGAAACCCAAGTCCCGCAAGAGGTTCTTGATGATCCGTCGCATCGTCGAGAAATCGTCAACGATGAGGATTTTCATGTTCTTGTCCAAGTCGACCTCCGTACAGTCCCAAACGTATTGCGCTTGCAACTACGTCCTTTAATCGAGAAACCGCTTCCGCCTGCGAGTACGCCGCTGTTCAGCCTGCGCGCCATTCACTCAGTCGCGAGCGCAGGCGTGCCGCGCACTGACTGTGCAGTTGGCTCACACGTGACTCGCTAACCCCCAGCACTTCACCGATTTCTTTCAAGTTCAGTTCTTCATCGTAATACAGCGCCAGCACGAGACGTTCACGCTCGGGCAAACCGGCGATGGCCTCGGCCAAAGCCGCCTGAAAGCGTTCGTCTTCGAGGTCCCGCGAAGGTTCGAGGTGGGTGTGCCCGGCGTCTTCGTGCAACCCGCCGTGCTCGCCATCCTGCAAGAGGTCGTCGAAGCTGAACAGGCGGCTGCCCAAAGTGTCGCCAAGAATGCCGTAGTAATCCTCCAGACTCAATTGGAGTTCGGCAGCAACCTCGTGATCTTTAGCGTCGCGCCCGGTTCGGGCTTCGACTGCACGAATCGCATCGCTGACCATACGGCTGTTACGGTGCACGGAACGCGGCGCCCAATCGCCCTTGCGTACCTCGTCGAGCATGGCACCGCGAATGCGGATGCCGGCGAAGGTTTCGAAACTGGCACCCTTGCTGGAGTCGTATTTGCGCGAGGCCTCGAGCAGCCCGATCATCCCCGCCTGGATCAGATCATCGACCTGCACGCTGGCTGGCAGGCGTGCCAGCAGGTGGTAGGCGATGCGCTTGACCAGGGAGGCATAGCGCTCGATCAACTGGTGCTGGGAGTCCTGCGCCTGCGCCTTGTTGTACATACGAAGTCCAGAAGCTGCTGTCATACGGCACTGTCAGCCGTCGGTTGCTGCACCAGACGCTCGACGAAGAACTCCAGATGGCCGCGGGGGTTGGCCGGCAACGGCCAGGTGTCGACCTTCTGAGCAATCGCCTTGAACGCCAGGGCGCACTTGGATCGTGGGAACGCCTCATAGACGGCACGCTGCTTCTGCACGGCCTTGCGCACGCACTCGTCGTAGGGCACGGCGCCGACATACTGCAGGGCGACATCAAGAAAACGATCCGTCACCTTGGTCAGCTTAGCAAAGAGATTGCGCCCTTCCTGCGGACTGTGAGCCATGTTGGCCAGGACGCGGAAACGGCTGATGCCATGGTCACGGTTGAGCAGCTTGATCAGGGCGTAGGCATCGGTGATGGAGGTCGGTTCGTCGCACACCACCACGAGGATTTCCTGCGCCGCCCGGACGAAGCTGACCACCGCATCGCCGATACCGGCGGCGGTGTCGATCACCAGGACATCGAGGTTTTCGCTGATGTCGCTGAATGCCTGGATCAGCCCGGCATGCTGCATCGGCGTGAGGCTGACCATGCTCTGCGTGCCCGACGCGGCCGGCACGATGCGAATGCCGCCCGGCCCCTGCAGCAGCACGTCACGCAGATCGCACTCGCCGGCGATCACATCGGCCAGGGTGCGCTTGGGTGTGAGCCCCAGCAGCACGTCGACGTTGGCCAGCCCCAGGTCGGCGTCCATCAGCATCACCCGCCGACCGAGGTCGGCCAGGGCCATGGACAGATTCACCGACACATTGGTCTTGCCGACGCCACCCTTGCCGCCGGTCACCGCAATCACCTGTACGGGATGCATACCCATGTTCTTTCTACACCTTGTCTAACTTCGACTTGACCATCAGGCCGTTCACTCCCGCGCTCATGCGCGAGAGGGTGCAACATTGTCGCCGTTCAGCCGGCGCGCTGCGCGGGCTGGTGATAGAGCCCGGCGAACAACTGCGCCATGGCGTCCTCACTCGGCTCCTCCGCAGACTGCAGGCCCACTGCGCGGCTGACCAGCTGGTGGCTGCGCGGTACCTGCAGGTCATCCGGAATGCGCGGCCCGTCTGTCACATAGGCTACCGGCAGATGCTGGCCTATAGCCAGACCCAATACCTCGCCCAGGCTCGCAGCCTCGTCCAGCTTGGTCAGTATGCAACCAGAAAGTCCGCAGCGCTTGTAACTATGGTAGGCCGCCTTGAGCACTTGGTTCTGACTCGTTGCCGCCAAAACCAGATAATTCTTCGACTTGATGCGTGGCGACGCCAGGCTCTCCAGCTGCAGACGCAGTGCCGGATCGTTACCCGGCAGGCCTGCGGTGTCGACCAGCACCACGCGTTTCTTGGCCAGCGGCGTCAGAGCCTGCAGCAGAGACTGACCGGGATCGACCTGGGTCACCGATACGCCAAGGATACGCCCAAGCGTCTTCAGTTGCTCCTGTGCGCCAATACGATAGCTGTCCATGCTCACCAGAGCGACCTGCTGCGCGCCGTACTTAAGCACGTAGCGCGCAGCCAGCTTGGCCAGCGTGGTGGTCTTGCCCATGCCGGCCGGACCGACCAGGGCGATCACCCCACCCTCTTCCAGCGGCTCGACCTTGGGCGTCCTGATCGCGTGAGCCAGGTGGGCCAGCAGCATGCGCCAGGCCTGACGCGGCTCGGCCACACCGGCCACCTTGCTCAGCAGGGCTTGCGACAGCTCGGCCGACAGGCCCATGCGCTGCAGGCGGCGCCAGAGGTTGGCCTGCTGCGGACGACGATTCTGCAACTGCCCCCAGGCGATGGACCCCAGCTGGACTTCGATCAGCTCACGCAGGCCATGCAGCTCGAAGCGCATCGCGTCCAGGGCCCGGGGATCGACCGCCGGTGCAGCGGCGACAGGCGCCTCGAGCGGGCGCTGCGGCTTGACCGGCGTCGCCGGCAGCTCGGGCGCCAGCAGCGACTCGTTGGCGAACAACTGGCGATCCTTGCCGGCATCCTGTTCGGCACGGGTGGTCAGCTCGGCCTGGGCGCTGGCGATGCGCGCCTGGGTCTTGCGCAATTCGGCTTCCAGCGCCGGGTTCGGGCGTGCCGGGGCCGGCGCCTGGTAATCCAGCGCAGCCGTCAGCTCCACACCGCCAGCCACGCGGCGGTTGCCGATGATCGAGGCATCGGCGCCCAGTTCGTCACGCACCAGTTTCATGGCGGTCCGCATATCGGCGGCGAAGAAGCGTTTGACCTGCATGACCCTTTACCTCAGTTCTGGCCAACCGTAGCGACTATGGTGACCTGCTTGTTGTCCGGAATTTCCTGGTACGCCAGCACGTGCATGCTGGGTACCGCCAGCCGCGCGAAGCGCGAGAGCATCGCCCGGATCGGACCGGCCACCAGCAGGATCACCGGTTTGCCGAGCATTTCCTGGCGCTGCGCCGCATCCACCAGGGAACGCTGCAGCTTTTCAGCCATGCCGGGCTCGAGGAGGATGCCATCCTCGCTGCCCTGACCGGCCTTCTGCAGACTGTTCAGCAATATCTGTTCCAACCTTGGCTCCAGGGTGATCACAGGCAGCTCCGGCTCTAGTCCCACAATGCTTTGCACGATTGCGCGGGCCAGCGACACGCGGACTGCGGCGACCATCGCGGCGGGATCTTGACTCTTCGGCGCGACGTTGGCGATCGCCTCGGCGATGGTGCGGATATCGCGTACCGGCACCTGCTCCTGCAGCAGTGCCTGCAACACCTTGAGCAGGGTCGACAGCGACACCAGCCCCGGCACCAGCTCCTCGGCCAGCTTGGGCGAGCTCTTGGCCAGCAACTGCATGAGCTGTTGCACTTCCTCGTGACCGAGCAACTCGTGGGCGTGCTTGTGCAGGATCTGGTTGAGGTGAGTCGCGACCACCGTACTGGCGTCGACCACGGTGTAGCCGAGCGATTGCGCCTGATCACGCTGGCTGGGGTCGATCCATACCGCCTCCAGGCCGAACGCCGGATCCTTGGCGGCGATCCCATTGAGCGGGCCGAACACCTGGCCGGGGTTGATCGCCAGTTCCCGGTCGGGATAGACCTCCGCCTCGGCGACGCTGACGCCCATCAGCGTCAGGCGATAGGCGTTGGGCGCCAGGTCGAGGTTATCGCGGATGTGCACCGAGGGCATGAGAAAGCCCATTTCCTGCGAGAGCTTCTTGCGCACGCCCTTGATCCGCGCCAGCAGTTGGCCGCCCTGGTTGCGATCGACCAGCGGAATCAGGCGATAGCCCACCTCCAGGCCGACCATGTCCACCGGGGTGACGTCATCCCAGCCCAGTTCCTTGACCTCCTGGGCCTTCTGCGCCGGCAGCAGCTCCTGCTGACGCTGGACCTCCTTGACCTCCTCTTCCTTGGCCTTGCGCTGGCGATGGGCGATCCAGTACGCGCCACCGGCGGCGATCAGGCCCAGGCCGATGAAGGAAAAGTGCGGCATGCCCGGCACCAGGCCCATGGCGATCATGATCGCTGCGGCCACGGCCAGCGCACGCGGCGAGGCGAACATCTGCCGGTTGACCTGCGCGCCCATGTCCTCGGAGGTGGACACGCGGGTCACCATCACCGCCGCTGCCGTGGACAGCAACAGGGAAGGAATCTGCGCCACCAGGCCGTCACCGATGGTCAGCAGGGTGTAGACCTTGCCGGCGTCGGAGAAGGCCAGGCTGTGCTGCAGCACGCCGATGGCGATACCGCCGATGAGGTTGATGAACAGGATCAGCAAGCCGGCGATGGCGTCACCGCGGACGAACTTGCTGGCACCGTCCATGGAACCGTAGAAGTCGGCCTCCTGCGCCACTTCGCTGCGGCGCTTCTTGGCCTCGACCTGGTCGATGAGGCCGGCATTGAGGTCGGCGTCGATGGCCATCTGCTTGCCGGGCATGGCATCCAGGGTGAAACGCGCGCTCACTTCGGAGATACGCCCGGCACCCTTGGTGACCACCACGAAGTTGATGATCATGAGGATGGCGAACACCACGATACCGACCACGTAGTTGCCGCCGATCACCACCTCGCCGAAGGCCTGGATCACCTGCCCCGCCGCGCCATGCCCCTCGTGACCGTTGAGCAGCACCACGCGCGTGGACGCCACGTTCAGCGCCAGGCGCAGCAGCGTCGCCGCCAGCAGGATGGTGGGGAACACGGCGAAATCCAGCGGTCGCAGGGCGTAGATGCTGACCAGCAGGACGACGATCGACAGGGCGATGCTGAAGGTGAACAGCACATCGAGCAGGAACGCCGGGATCGGCAGCATGACCATGCCGAGCATGACCAGCAGCAACAGCGGAATGCCCAGGTTGCCATGGCGCAAGCCTGCCAGGTTGCTGCGCACTTCACCGATTAACTGTGCTCGATCTACTGCCACGTCCCTACCCCAAGCCATTCAATCTTTTGACGCGAAAGTGCGCCCTAGAGAGGTCATGGCAAGAAGCGTTCCAGAAGTGACACGACAGCGCGCTACACGCCCTAAGAGTCGCGGCGTAGATCCGCCGGGATCGGGAAGTCCGGCAGCGGGCCTGGGCGCTTGCCCTTGCCGGCCTGGTACTGACGAAGCTGATAGACGTAGGCCAGCACTTGAGCCACGGCCAGATACAGGCCAGCAGGAATTTCCTGGTCCAGCTCGGTGGAGTAATACACCGCACGGGCCAATGCCGGGGACTCCAGCACCATCACCTTGTGCTCCTGGGCGATCTCGCGAATTTTCAGCGCCAGGAAGTCGCCGCCCTTTGCCAGCAACACCGGTGCGCTCCCCTTCTCCGGGTCGTACTTGAGCGCTACGGCGAAGTGCGTCGGGTTGGTGATGACCACGTCAGCCTGCGGCACGGCTTGCATCATCCGACGTTCGGCCATTTCCCGCTGCAACTGGCGAATACGTCCTTTGACTTCGGGCTTGCCCTCGGTGTCCTTGTACTCGTCGCGCACTTCCTGCTTGGTCATCATCAACTTCTGCTTGTGACTCCACAGCTGGAACGGCACATCCACCGCGGCGATCAGGATAAGCCCGCAGGACAGCCAGAACGCACTCCAGCCGACAACCTTCAGGCTATGCAGAATGGCGGGCTCGACGGGCTCGTTGGCAATGGCCAGCAGATCGTCCTGGTCCACCGAAAGCACTACCAGCGCTACCGCAAGGATTACCAGAAACTTGGCCAGAGCCTTGAGCAACTCGACCAACGCCTGAACCGAGAACATGCGTTTGAGACCCGCCAATGGGTTCATCCGGCTGGCTTTGGGTTGCAGCGCCTCGGCAGAGAACAACCACCCCCCGAGCGCGATGGGGCCAGCGATGGAGGCGATCAACAACGCAATGAAAAAGGGTTGCACCGCCAGCAATGCCTGCTTGCCCGAAGCCAGCAGATAAAGCGCCATGCTGCGTTCGCTCATCAGCACATCGCGCGGCAAGCTGAAATTGCCGCGCATGACATCCATCAACACATTGCCCATGTAGGCGCCGAAAATGATCAGGGCGACAGTGCCGGTGAGCGTCACCGCCACCGTGTTGAGTTCCTTGGACCGAGCGATCTGGCCTTTCTTGCGCGACTCTTCAAGTCGCTTGCCTGTGGGTTCCTCGCTCTTGTCAGCGCCGCTCTCGCTTTCGGCCATCGCTACCTCACAAGAGCGAATTCGCTCAGCTGTTGCAGGGCTTCGCTGGCCAGCGCCTGGAACAGGTTGCCGAAATCGGAAAGCCCCACCCAGAAAATCACCAGGCCCATGGCCAGGGTCAGGGGGAAGCCGATGGAAAAGATGTTCAGTTGCGGCGCGGCGCGCGTCATCACGCCAAACGCCAGGTTGATCACCAGCAGCGCGGTGACCATGGGCAGCGTCAACAACAGGCCGGCGCCGATCACCCAGCCCAGTTTGCCAGCCAGCTCCCAGTAATGATTGACCATCAGCCCTTGCCCGGACGGCAGCGTGACGAAGCTTTCCGCCAGAATTTCCAGCACCACCAGATGGCCGTTGATGGCCAGAAACAGCAAGGTCACCAACATCAGCATGAACTGGCCAAGCACCGGCACCGACACACCATTGGTGGGGTCGACCATGGAGGCGAACCCCAGGCCCATCTGCATGGCGATGATCTGCCCAGCGACGGCGAACAGATGAAAGAACAACTGCAGAATAAAGCCGAACATGGCGCCGATCAGCACCTGTTCGAGGATCAGCAGCAGACTACGCAGGCTCAAGGCATCGACCTGCGGCATAGGTGGTAGCGTCGGCACCAGCACCACACTGATGGCCAGCGCCAGATAGAGGCGTACGCGGTTCGGCACCAGCTGGGTACCGATGATGGGCATCACCATCAACATCGCGGCGATGCGAAACAACGGCAGCAGAAACTGGCCGACCCAGCCGCTGATCTGCTCGTTGCTCAACTCCAGCATCGCGCCCAGCCCCTCAACCGATGAGGTACGGAATGTTCTGGATCAACGTCTGGGTGTACTCCATCAGCTGACTCACCAGCCAGGGGCCGGCCCAGATCAGCGTGATCAGCATCACCATCAGGCGTGGCAAAAAGCTCAGCGTTTGTTCGTTGATCTGCGTGGCAGCCTGGAACATGGCAACCATCAGACCGACAATCAGGCTTGGCACCACCGCCAGACCGACGATCAGCACGATCAGCCAGAGCGCTTCGCGAAACAGGTCAACCGCTACCTCGGGAGTCATCAAAGGCCTCGCTATATGGTGCCGAAACTGGCGGCCAAGGTGCCCATGATCAGCGCCCAGCCGTCAACCAGGACGAACAGCATGATCTTGAATGGCAATGAGATGATCAGTGGCGACAACATCATCATCCCCATCGCCATGAGGATACTGGCGACCACCATGTCGATGATCAAAAACGGAATGAAGATCATGAAGCCGATCTGGAAAGCGGTCTTCAACTCGGAGGTGACGAACGCCGGCACCAGAATGGTCAACGGCACGTCTTCGACACCGGCCAGGTCGGTACGCTTGGACAAACGAACGAACAGCGCCAGGTCACTCTCACGAGTCTGTGCCAGCATGAAGTCGCGGATTGGTACCTCTGCCCGTGTCAGCGCCTCCTGAGCGACGATCTCCTCGTTCAGATAAGGCTGCAGCGCATCGGTGTTTATCCGGTCGAAAATCGGCGCCATGATGAACATCGTCAGAAACAGCGCCAGGCCGACCAGTATCTGGTTGGACGGCGTCTGCTGCAGACCCAGGGCCTGACGCAGGATGGAGAAGACGATGATGATCCGTGTGAAGCTGGTCATCAGCATGACGAACGCCGGAATGAAACTCAGCGCCGTCATGATCAGCAGAATCTGCAGGCTGACCGAGTATTCCTGCTGCCCCTGGGCGTCGGTGGACAGGGTGATGGCGGGGATCGACAACGGGCTGCTGCCCGTCTGGATCAGCGAATTGCCTGCAGGAGGGTCCTCGGCGAACGCCAGAGAAGCGGCGAGGCTCAGCACCAGCACCAGCAACAAACGCAGCATCAGGATTTGTCCTTCTGATCCTTGCCCATCAGCTCCATCAGGCGCAGGGCGAACTCTGGCGTGGCCTGCTCGGCATCGGCCAGATGCACTGGCTCCTTGAGCACGTGCAGCGGGGTAATGCGCCCAGCGGACAGCCCCAGCAAAATCTGCTCGTTGCCTACCTGCACCAGTACCAGGCGATCACGCGGGCCGAGCGCCTGGCTCGACAACAGCTTGATCACCTGTCCGCCCTTCGGATTCAGTTGCTGCACACGGCGCAGCAGCCAGGCGAGCAGGAAGATCAAACCGATCACCAGCAACAAGCCGAGCAGCAACTGGCCGAGCTGACCGGCTATGTCGCTGCCAGCCATGGGAGTCGCTGCCTTGCCGGCGGGCTCGGCAGCCATGGCCGCCAGAGGCATGCTGAGAAACAGAGCGAGAAGACGAGCCATGGTCAGCGCAGCTTCTTGATACGTTCGCTGGGGCTGATCACGTCGGTCAGGCGAATGCCGAACTTCTCGTTGACCACCACCACTTCGCCATGAGCGATCAACGTGCCGTTGACCAGCACATCGAGCGGCTCACCGGCCAGACGATCCAGCTCGATCACCGAGCCCTGATTGAGCTGCAGCAGATTACGGATAGTGATATCGGTGTTGCCCACTTCCATGGAGATGGACACTGGAATATCCAGGATCACATCCAGATTGGGGCCATCCAGATTGACCGGCAGATTGCCGGGAGGCGGTGCGCTGCCGAACTCTTCCATCGGTGCACGCGGTGCGGCCGGTGGCGCTGCCTGAGCAGCCCCCTGCCCTGCGAGCATGGCATCGATATCGTCCTGATCGGCATCACCTGCCTCGGCCAGCGCTGCGGCCCATTCATCGGCCAGTGCCTGTTCCTCGGGGGAGGTGTTTTCTTCGTCTGCCATCGTGATTCCTCGCCTGGCTTCTGCTTTTCGTTCACGTCGGGCTTTGTCAGCCCCGGAGAGTTACCAACGCCTCAGCGTTGGCGTTCGATTGGTTCCAGCACCTGCAGGGCCAGATTGCCCTTGTGCGCTCCCAGCTTGACCTTGAAGGTCGGCACGCCATTGGCGCGCATGACCACGTTGTCCGGCAATTCCACGGGGATCACATCACCCGGCTGCATATGCAGGATGTCACGCAGCTTCAACTGGCGGCGGGCGACGGTGGCGGCCAGCGGCACGCTGACATCGAGGATGTCCTCGCGCAGGGCCTTGATCCAGCGCTCGTCCTGATCGTCGACATCGGATTGGAAACCGGCATCGAGCATTTCGCGGATCGGCTCGATCATCGAGTACGGCATGGTGATGTGCAGGTCGCCACCACCGCCGTCGAGCTCGATATGGAAGGTGGACACCACCACTACTTCGCTGGGGCTGACGATGTTGGCCAGCGCCGGGTTGACCTCGGAGTTGACGTACTCGAAGTTGATATCCATAACGGCGTGCCAGGCTTCACGCAGGTCGACGAACGCCTGATCCAGCACCATACGCACGACACGCAGTTCGGTTGGCGTGAACTCACGGCCTTCGATCTTGGCATGGCGCCCATCGCCGCCGAAGAAGTTGTCCACCAGTTTGAACACCAGCTTGGCGTCGAGAATGAACAGACCGGTGCCGCGCAGCGGCTTCATCTTCACCAGGTTGAGGCTGGTAGGCACGTACAACGAGTGCACGTATTCGCCGAATTTCATCACCTGCACACCACCGACGGCGACGTCAGCCGAGCGACGCAACAGGTTGAACATGCTGATGCGGGTATAACGAGCAAAGCGCTCGTTGATCATCTCCAGGGTCGGCATGCGCCCACGGACGATACGATCCTGACTGGTCAGGTCGTACTGTTTGACGCTCCCCGGCTCCGCTGCGTCCTCGGTTTCCACCAGGCCGTCATCGACGCCATGCAACAGCGCATCGATCTCGTCCTGGGAAAGCAGGTCTTGCACGGCCATCTTCGGCTCCCGCTACTGCAACACGAAATTGGTGAACAGCACCTGCTCGACCACAGTGCTGCCGGTTTCCTTCTGCGCCAGTTCCTGCACGCTGGCCAGCGCCTGCTGCAGAAGCATTTCCTTGCCCAACGGCGTTTGCAGCGCGGCAAAATCCTGACCGGACAGCAACATCACCAGACGGTTACGCAATACCGGCATATGCACCTTGAGCTTCTCCATGCCGGCGGTATCACGGCTCATCAAGGCCATGCTGACCTGCAGGTAGCGGGTACGGTTCTGGTAATTGAAATTGACCACGAAGGCCGGCATCAGATCCTGATAGACAGCTGGCTGGCGCACTGGCGCTGCTGGTGCGGCGGCCTCTGCCGGTTTGGCATCCTCGCTCTTGTCACCCTTGCTGAGAATGAACCAGGTACCGCCCACGGAAAGGCCAACGGCCAGAAGCAGACCCACCACAATCAGGATGATGAGTTTGAGCTTGCTCTTGCCGGCGGGTTGTCCTTCGGCAGCCGGTGCCGCTTCTTTCTTAGCCATGCCAATAATCCGTCACTATCGGAGTTCTTTCCGCATTCAAAGGGTTAAGAGCAAGTGTTATGCCAGCATATGAGCAGGCTTGTCTAACTCTGGGCGCGGATTTAACAGCGCCAGCTACTTGCTGTCACCCAAAATGCATTCGCCCGGGCACCTTTCGGCAACCCGGGCGAATACAAGTCTAGCGGAGGAACACCGATAATCGGGCATTGCTCAGCGTTTGAGCCCTACTTATGCGTAGTAGTCGACCAGCCCGCGGCCAGAGGTCAAACGCTCACTGCGCACTTCCTGATGGACGCCCGGCTGCAGCTCGTCACTGGCAAGCAGATCATCACGCGAGCCAGAACCACCACGGCCGCCATCGTCCTGCCCCTGCCAGCCGCGGTTAAGCGACTGATCGGAAACGTTGGCATCGGCCAGGTTCATGCCTTGCTGCGCGAACAGCTCACGCAGACGATGCATCTGCCCTTCCAACGCTTCACGCACCCCGGCATTGGGGCTGGCGAACGTCACCTGGGCCTGATCCTGGGATAGGTTCACCCGCACTTCAAGGCGCCCCAACTCCGCCGGGTCCAGTTGAATTTCAGCCGACTTGAGGTTCTGACTGGACAACCACATGACGCGATCGACAACCGCCTCGCTCCAGCCCCCCTGATGCATGGCCACCGGCTGGCCGGGCACCAGCGGCGTGCGCTGAGCGGCGCCTACCTGATGATTGAGCGCCTGCGTCAACGCATTGAGCTTGCTGACAAACTGATCCGGGCGATTGGGCTGAACGCTGTCCTTGAGACTTTCCAGGGCATCCTTGGCCAGGCTTTCCAGCGGCAGGTCCAGCACCGACTCGTCAGTGCTCTCGGCCGCCTCCTCCCCCTTGCCCATAGCGGACATGGCAGCAGCGAAGTCCGTGCTGGTCGCCACCCGCGTGCTCTTGATCGCAGCATCTTGCGACAACTGCGCCTTGCCCGCTTCTTCTGCCGGCTGCTTGAGCTGCGCCAGCGGATCGAGAACATCTTCCTCCAGCACTGGCTCAGCAGTATCCGCAACACTGGCATTGGCACCGGTAATCACCAACGCCGGCAACTCCGGCGAGTCCTGGGCTACCGCAGCGTCATCTACTTGCACCTGAATACCGCCCAATGCCATCGCCAGCAACGGGTCGAGCTCCTCTTCACCGCCCTCCTGGGTCGGCAAGGAATTGCCGGGGGCGGCAACCGCGGGCTGCTCGGCGGCAGAAGAAGCAGTGTCAGCCGTTCCTGAAGACGCAGCAGACTTCTGCTCCTGGCTGGATTTATCGGTACTGCCAGTACGCTCGCCAGGCTTGGTCTGACGCTCCTTGGCATACATATCGGCAAAGCTGGAAGCACCGTTCTTGCTGGGTTCCGGCGCTTTGGCCGGTTGCTTCGCTTTGCTCTTCACCTCAGGCGTAGCCTGCAGGCTTAGGTCGGGCAACGCGGACATGGACGCTCTCCGTCTGATGGGTCGTGACGGGATCAGAGCAAAGGACGGGCCAACTCGTGAAAAGGCATCAGAGGCGATAACGCTGGCGCTCGGATTTGAACAGGATGCGCACGATGGCGAACTCACGCTCGACCTGCTCGATCAGCGCCGGGGCCAAGTCCAGTGCCTCGCGCCGACCGGCGTCCTCCAGTTCCTTGCACAGGCTGGCCAACAGTACCGCCCCCATATTGCTGCAACTGCCCTTGAAGCTGTGCGCAGCCAGTCGCAGCCCCTGCGCATCATCCTCGGCCTGCGCCTGATGCAGCAGGCGCAAACGCTCTTCGGAATCGGCAACGAAGGTATCGAGCAAGATCGGGTACTCGTCTTCCATGACGTCCTGCAGCGCCGCCAGGACGGCATCGTCGAGATGGATATCGGACACCGGGTCACTCCCTGAACATCAAGGCCCGGATTATGCCTCAGCGGACCAGCAAAACTCCACGCTGACGCCCCGTCCGTCGGGGCCGCAACCAAAACCGTCGCTCAGCTCACGGACCAGCGCCAGACCGCGCCCGCAAAGCGCGTCATCTCGCAGTGCCACGACACTGGCTGGATCGAAACCAGGCCCGCTGTCCTCTATCCCGACGATAAGGCGGCCGCCATTCCCCTCCGGGAGCATCTGCAGGTGAAAGCGCACATAGCCATCGTGCAATGACGCCAGACGCAAACGCCGCTCTCGGTAGTACTCGGCAAAACCGCTGGCATCCTGTTTGAGCGAGGAATCCAGCCCCATCACGCCATGTTCCAACGCATTGGAATAGAGCTCGGCGAGCACGGTATACAGCTCGCCGCCACGCGGTCGCAACGCCCGTACGTCCAGCAGCAGCTGCAACAAGAATGGCAGCGGATTGAAATGACGCAGGCTCAGCGCACGAAACTCGAAACTGGCCGACCAGTCCATCACGCTGCCCTGGCCGCTATCGGCAAAGGCCAGCGGCCGGGGACGCTCATCGTCTTCGGCAAGACCGACCTGGACCATGCTGACATCGTCCTGCTGTTCGCCGCGGAACGCCACCAGCGCCTGCTGGATTTCCTCGAACAAGGCCTGCGGCTGCCGATTGGCCTCCAACAGCCGGAGCAGGCGCTCCTCGCCGAACAACTGGCCGTGCTGGTCACTAGCCTCAAGCACGCCGTCGCTAAGCAGAAAGATGCGATCCCCTGGCGCTAGCGGATAGACCTCGCAACGGTCACTGAACGCCGCAGGCTCCAGAATCCCCAGCGGCAGATGGCGAGATACCAATGGCTGACGCGGACGGCCATCGGCATGCAGCAGATAGCCATCCGGCAGCCCGCCATTCCACACCTCGAGTAGCCCGCGCTTGCTGCTGATGTTGAGCAAGGTGGCGCAGCAGAACACCCCAACCGGCAGGATGCGCTTTAGCTTGGCGTTGATCTCGCGAAGGATCTCGGCGAGCGCATGGCCTTTGGCGGTCATGCCATAGAACACCTCGGCCAGCGGCATAGCGCCAATAGCCGCCGGCAAACCATGACCGGTGAAATCACCCAGCATCACGTGCATGCCACCTGACGGCTTGTAGGCTGCCAGTAACAAATCACCGTTGAACAGCGCATAAGGCGACTGCATGTAGCGGATGTTTGGCGCATCCAGGCAGCCAGAATGTGCCACCTTGTCGAATACCGCCTTGGCTACGCGTTGCTCATGCAGCAAATGCTCGTTGTGCAGGGCAATCAGGTCGCGCTGCTGCAATACCGTATCGTGCAGACGGCGCAGGCGGTCCATGGCCCTGATCTTGGCCTCGAGTATCACCCGGTTATAGGGCTTGGCGAGAAAGTCGTCGCCACCGGCCTCCAGGCAGCGCACCAGCGCCTCGCCCTCGGTCAGCGAGGTGAGAAAGATGATCAGCACCAGCGCCTCGCCGGCCTGATCCTTGATCCGCCGCGCCGCCTCGAAGCCATCCATCACCGGCATCAGCGCATCCATCAGGACCAGATGCGGACGCTCCTGCTCGAACAGGGCGACAGCCTCAAGACCATTGCTGGCGGTCAGTACGCGGTGCCCCTGACGACTGACGATGGTGGACAACAGCATGCGGTCGGCCGCGTTGTCCTCGGCAATCAGGATCGCAAGACGCTCAGGCATGCTCAGCTTATCTTGAACAACTGCTCGAAGTTGGAGATGGCGAGGATCTTGCGCACGTCACTGCTGCAGTTGAGCAGGCTAATCTGCGCCGAATCGCCTCCTGCGTGATCGCGCAAGAGCAGCAGCATCCCCAGTGCCGAGCTATCCAGATAACTGGTGTCACGCAGGTCGACCTGATAGCGCTTGGGCGTCACGCTGACGCGCTCATAGGCGTCACGAAATTCCTGGTGGGAGGCGAAGTCGAAGCGTCCTCGAATCACAATGGTCAGCTCTTGCCCATCTGCCGAGGGCTGCGAGGTAATGGCCATGTCTACTCCTTTGTCGAGACTCTGCCAGATAGGGCAATTCACGTCTGAAGGTGTAGCATTTGGCCGGCGACGAAACAACCTCTATTCAGGGCTCGCCACGGTCTATCAAGCGCTGCGCCAGCTCGTCGAGCAGTTTCTGCTCGCGCTTGTCCTCGGCCAAGCGGGCTTCATCGATATAGCGCTGCACCAGTTTGCGCAGCCCCTCGAGACGTGCATAGCGCTGCTGCCAAACGGCACGCACCTTTTCCAGGTTGGCGCGGTGCCACTCCAGACTTTGCTGCTGCTGGCCGACCGCGGTTTCAAGCTGTGACAAAAAGCGCTGGTAGTTCATCAGCCACTGGCCGGAAACGCCCTTGCTGCCCTCGCTGATCCACTGCTGCTGGTAGTCGCCACGGAAACGCTCCAGCTCACCCAGCTTGGCTTCGGCCTGGCCGACCAGACCCTGGCAATGCCCGAGCTGGCGCGCGGCCTCGCGCTCGGCCTTTTCTGCCATCTCGACGACCGGCTGCAGACGCTTTGCGCGGCTCAGGCTCATCCGCGCCCCGTAGGGCTGGTGCAACCCGCCAGATCGCCCTGGCGAGTTACACCCGCCCTACGGCAACAGGTCACTGTCCCAACACCCCGGCCAGCTGCTCGCGGCTCTGCGCCATTGACACGTTCTCGTCGAGGCCCTGACGCAGGTACTGAGCCATGACCGGCTGACGGGCGATGGCCTGATCGGTATCCGCGTCGCCGCCCGGAACATAGGCACCGACGCTGATCAGATCGCGACTCTGCTGGTAGCGCGACCACAGCTGCTTGAAACGCTGCGCCTGCTTGAGCTGCTCGGGCGGAACCACCTGAGGCATGACCCGGCTAATCGAGGATTCGATATCGATAGCGGGATAGTGCCCTTCCTCGGCCAGACGCCGGGACAGGACGAAGTGCCCGTCGAGCACACCACGTGCAGCATCGGCGATGGGGTCCTGCTGGTCATCCCCCTCACTCAATACGGTGTAGAACGCGGTGATCGAACCGCCGCCGGCTTCGGCGTTGCCGGCACGCTCGACCAGTTTGGGCAGCTTGGCGAATACCGACGGTGGGTAGCCCTTGGTCGCTGGCGGCTCACCAATGGCCAGGGCGATTTCGCGCTGGGCCTGGGCATAGCGGGTCAGCGAATCCATCAACAGCAGAACGTTCTTACCCTTGTCACGGAAATACTCGGCGATGCGCGTGCAGTACTGCGCGGCGCGCAGACGCATCAACGGCGCCTCGTCGGCCGGCGAAGCGACCACCACGGAACGCTTGAGGCCTTCCTCGCCGAGGATCTCGTCGATGAACTCCTTGACCTCACGCCCGCGCTCACCGATCAGGCCAACCACGATAATTTCGGCCTCGGTGAACCGGGTCATCATGCCCAGCAACACGGACTTGCCCACGCCGGTACCGGCGAACAGGCCCAAGCGCTGGCCACGCCCGACGGTAAGCAAACCGTTGATCGAACGAATACCAACATCCAGCGGCTGGCTGATGGGGTCGCGGTTGAGCGGGTTGATAGCAGGGCCATCCATCGGTACCCAGTCCTCGGCCTTCATCCCGCCCTTGCCATCCAGGGCGCGGCCGGTGCCGTCGAGCACTCGGCCTAGCATGGACATGCCCATGGGCAAACGCCCGGCATCGGGTAGCGGCACCACGCGTGCGCCAGGCGCAATACCAGCCAGACTGCCCGCCGGCATCAGATAGATCTTGCCCCCGGAGAAACCCATCACCTCGGCCTCGACCTGAACCGGGTGGTAACTGTCGTCGTTGATCACCAGGCAACGGCTGCCAACGGCCGCACGCAGGCCTTCGGCTTCCAGGGTAAGGCCAACCATGCGTAACAGACGGCCCTCGAGTATCGGCTGGCCGGGCAAGCTGATTGCGTCGCTGTAGCCCTCCAGACGCCGGGCGAAGCTCACCCGCTCAAGGCGCATCGCCGCTGTCCAGATCCAGGTTGATGTCCGCTTCCGGCGGCTGGGTACTCTGCGCACGCTGCTGTTCGAACAATTGCTTGAGTGCCTGCGCCATGCGCGTCTCGACGCTGGCGTCGATCTGGCTATGCTCAGACTCGATACGGCAACCACCCGGCAGCAGGCTGTCATCCTCGAGGATGCGCCAGCTTTCCTCATGACGCTCGCGTAGCGCCTTGATCGTTTCGAAATCCTGCGGATTGACCTGAATACGCACGTTCTGCGCGCCCATTGGCAGCAGTTTGAGCGCCTCGCGCAGCACCTGGCGAATTTGACTGGAGTCAGTGCTCAGCTCACGCTGAATCACCTCGCGCACCATATGGCTGACCAGACGTACCATGGCCACTTCCATTTGCTGATCCTGCTCGGCAATCGGCTCGAGCAACTGCGTCATGAGTTTTTCCAGGCTGCCGACCTTCAGCGCCAAGGCCGCGTCAGCCTCTTGCTTGGCTTTGATCTGGCCGGCGTGAAAGCCGTCCTTCTCGCCCGTGGCGAAGCCTTCGTTATAGGCATCCTGGCGAATGGCTTCGAGTTCATCGAGCGTCAGTGGTTTGACATCTTCGAGTGCGACCTCTTCGACCTGTGCGGCGTCCTGCTGCTCGGATTCAGCTGGAGGCTGCATATGTTCTTCAGCAGCGGCCTCGGCTTCTGCCGGTTCGTCACCCGGCGCGTCGAAGCTGGGCAGCGCCCAGCGATCGAACGTGCCGAGATCCTTGGCGCGAATCAGCTCGCTCTCAGGCTCCTTGGCAGCCATCAGGGTCTATTCTCGTTTCGACGCGAGCCGCGTTGCTGCGCCAAATGGCGCCAGGCAAGGCGCGGGACGCAGGGAATGGTTGCTCCCTTGCCAAGTCCCGCAACACAGCATGGCGCCATTTGCCGCGCAACCCGGAGGGCCGGGCCAGTTTTTGCGCGCTGCGGCGTTATTCGTCGCTCATTTGGAATGACCAAACTTCTCTCCTCATGCCTTGCCCCGCGCAAAAACTGGCTCCGGCGCGGCCGTGGCGAAACGGGAATAGACCCTGTCAAACCATCTCCTCGCCGCCCTTGCCGCCGAGCACGATCTCTCCGGCTTCGGCCATGCGCCGGGCGATGGTGAGAATTTCCTTCTGCGCCCCTTCGACATCGCTGACGCGCACCGGCCCTTTGGCCTCCAGGTCGTCACGCAGCAGCTCGGCCGCACGTTTGGACATGTTCTTGAAGACCTTGTCCTTGATGGCGTCGTCGGCCCCCTTGAGCGCCAGTACCAGCACCTCGGACGAGACCTCGCGCATCAGCGCCTGGATGCCACGGTCGTCGACATCGGCCAGGTTGTCGAAAACGAACATGAGGTCTTCGATCTGTGTCGACAGGTCTTCGTCCACTTCGCGGATGGAGTCCATCAGTTGACCTTCCACCGAGCTGTCGAGGAAGTTCATGATGTCCGCCGCACGCTTGACGCCGCCCATGGCGGCGCGCGTGGTGTTGGCGCTGCCGGAGAACTGCTTCTCCAGGATCTGGTTGAGTTCCCTGAGCGCGGACGGTTGCACGGTATTGAGCGAGGACACGCGCAGGATGATGTCCAGGCGCACCTTGTGGTCGAAATGGCTGAGCACTTCGCCGGCCTGGTCCGGATCGAGATAGGCGACGACGATGGCCTGGATCTGCGGGTGCTCGTAGCGAATCACGTCGGCAACAGCACGCGGCTCCATCCACTTGAGGCTGTCCAGGCCACTGGTGCTGCCGCCCAGCAGGATGCGGTCGATCAGATTACCAGCCTTGTCCTCACCCAGCGCAGAGGTGAGCATCTTGCGAATGTAGGCATCGGAACCTACGCCGAGGCTGGTCTGGTCGCCGACGATATCGACGAACTCGGCCATCACCTGCTCAACCTGCTCGCGATGAATGTTACGCATGCCAGCCATGGCCACACCGACGCGCTGCACCTCTTTCGGCCCGAGGTGACGCAACACCTGCGCGGCATCGGTTTCGCCCAGCGAAAGCAGCAGAATCGCGGCCTTGTCGACCTTGTTCAGCTTGGTAGCAGTGCGATTGTCACTCATCGGCGTTGATCCACTCTTTCACGACCTGGGCGACGCGGCCAGGGTCTTCCGCCACTAGGCTCTTGATAGCGTTCAGTTGCGCATCATACCCCTCACTAGGGCTCGGCAACATTATGCTCTGCGGGCCGCCAGGGCTGACACGGTCATCGGACAGCTCACCATCCAGACCTGCCATCGAGCCAAGCTCCACATCACCGGAGCCCGCCAGTTCCTTGCCCCTGCCACCGCCGGTGATGTTGTTGAGCACCGGACGCAACACGCCGAACACCAGCACCAGGATGAACAGGACGCCAAGCACCTGCTTGACGATGTCCCAGAACCAGGGCTGGGTGTAGAACGGAATATCCGGAATTTCCTCGCCCATCGACGCGGTGAACGCCGTGTTGATCACGCTGACGCTGTCGCCGCGACTGGCATCGAAGCCCACCGAATCCTGAACCAGACGAGTGAAGCGCGCCAGGTCATCGGCGGTCCAAGGCACCCGGCTGCTTTCGCCGGTGGCCGGGTCGACACGTACCTGGTCGTCCACCACCACAGCCACCGACAGACGACGCAGGCGCCCCTGCTGCTGACGGGTGTAGCTGATGGAACGGTCCAGCTCGAAATTGCGGGTGGACTGCTCACGCTTGTCGGCCGGATACGGGGCGAGCATAGGCTGGCCGGTGGCCGGATCCATGATCTGCTGACCGTTGGCATCGACCAGCGGCTGACCAGCCGCTATCGGACCGGCCGGAGCGGCAGCGCCTGCAGCCTGCTGCGGAGCGGCAGCCGGGCCCGGCGGTTGATTGGACAGCGCGCCCGGCACGCCTTGCGGCGGCAGACTGCTCTGACGCTGCTCGTTGACCTGTTGCTCGCTGCGCAGCGCGGGTTGATCCGGATTGAACATTTCGGAAGTGGATTCAACCGAGCTGAAATCCACATCAGCCGACACTTCGGCCTTGTAGCGACCGGTGCCCAGCACCGGCTGCAAAATGTTGTGCACTCGCTGGGTGAACAGCGTTTCCATACGGCGGGTGTAGTCGAACTGCTTGCCAGCCATGGTCAGCTCGGACAGCTCCTGCTGATCGGAAAGCAGATTGCCCTTCTGGTCGACCACCGTGACTTGCCCCTTGTCCAGCTCAGGCACACTGGTCGCCACCAGATTGACGATCGCCATGACCTGACTGGGCTCCAACCCACGTCCCGGGTAAAGCTCGACAAGCACCGAGGCAGACGGCTTACGCTCGTCACGTACGAAAACGGAAGCCTTGGGCATCGCCAGATGCACGCGCGCTGCTTTGACGTTATTGAGGCTGGCCACCGTGCGCGCCAACTCGCCTTCAAGGCCGCGGCGATAACGGGTTGCCTCCATGAACTGACTGGTACCCAGACCCTGCTCACGGTCGAGAATTTCAAAACCGACGCTGTTATCGGTCGGCGCCACGCCAGCGGCAGCCAGGCGCATACGCGCACGGCTCAGATCGTCGGCCTTGACCAGCAACGCGCCGGAGTTGGGCTCGACGGTGTAGTTGATACCCGCAGCGTTGAGGGTTTCCACCACCTGAGTGGCGTCCATTCCATTGAGGCTGCCATAGAGCGGGCGATAGTCCGGCTGCTGCGACCAGAGCACCACGGCAAAACCGATAGCCACGCTGGCAGCCAGACCGACCAACAGGCCGAGCTGCCGCAGCACCGACATCTCCGCGAGATTTTCCAGGAAGCTAAGGCCCAGCAGGGGCTTCTTCGGCTCACCTGACTCGGCCTTGGCCGGTACGTTTGCTACTGCTGCTTCAGCCATGAATCAACCCTCAGACCGGCATCTGCATGATGTCTTGATAAGCCTGGACCAGCTTATTACGCACCTGGGTCATGGCCTGGAAGGATACGCTGGCTTTCTGCGAGGCGATCATCACATCGGTCAGATCGACGCCGCTCTGCCCCATCTCGAAAGCGGTGGCCAGTTTATTGGAAGCCTGCTGGGTCTCGTTGACCTTGTTCACCGCCTGGCCGAGCATTTCCGAGAAACTCGGCGCCCCTTGCACTGGCTCGCTCGCAGCAGGCTTCTGACGCGCCATGGCCTCAGCCTGCATGGAACGCATTTCCAGCATCAAGCGATTGAATTCGACACCTTGGCTCATGACTTCCTCCACTGCCCGCTTTTTGACACTAGCGGCGCTATGCAGGGGTATTAGCAACAAGGGTGCCAACAAAGCGGCTTATGGGAATCAGACCGAGGACGCGCAGATAAATGGGATAACTACCGTCATCCCCGCGAAGGCGGGGACCCAGCAGCAAGAGAAGAATCACCAACAATCTCCGACCAGAGATCCTGCCATTGCGGATTTCGCTCTTCGATCAGGCGCAGCTTCCAGGCACGATTCCATTTCTTGATCGCCTTCTCCCTGGCTATCGCGCCACTCATACTTTCATGCTGCTCGTACCACACCGGCAACTTCACTCCATAGCGGAGTGTAAAGCCCTCAACGACCCCCTCTCTATGCTGCCAGACACGCTGCAGCAGATCCGCTGTAACTCCGGTATAGAGCGTGCCATTACGCTGACTGGCCATAATGTAAACGGCGGGTTGTTTCATGCTGCAGTCCTTTGCAGATTGGGCCGTCCATAGGCATGAAGGCCTATTCAGCGATTGATTTGAGCCCGAACGAAAAAAATCGCTCCTACAAGCCAAGACAACCTTAGCACCGCGGCTGGATCCCCGCCTTCGCGGGGGATGACCTCGTTTTTTCTATCATCGTCATCCCCGCGAAGGCGGGGACCCAGGCCACCCTGTCAGCGGTATCTCCTCTCCCCCGCACAGCTAGGCAAAACTAACTGGCGTACAGGTAAGCCTCGACATCCATACCAGCATCACGCATCTGCGCCAGCTTGTAGCGCAGGGTGCGCGGGCTGATACCCAGGCGCTCGGCAGCTTCCTTGCGGCGACCGCGTTCGGCACGCAGGGTGTCGATGATGACCTGAAACTCGCGACGGCGAAGATCCTCGCCCAGCGCGCCGGAATCCACCGCAACCGGTGGCTCGACCTGCGTCATCGGCGGGGCCATACTCGGCACCACAGCCAGGTGCGGCACGGCGCTCTGCACCGTCTGACCTATGGGTGCGTGCAGGCACAGATCCTGCGCCTGAATCACCCCGCCCTGCTGCAGAATCAGCGCACGTTGAATGGCGTTGTCCAGCTCACGCACGTTGCCCGGCCACTGATGCTGCACCAGGCACTGCGCGGCCGATTCTGACAAGCGCACCGGCGCCTGATTCATTTTTTTGACGTGCTTGGCCAGCAGCCGCTCGGCCAGCGGCAGAATGTCGGCAGGCCGCTCACGCAACGGCCGCCAGGCCAAGGGGAAGACCGACAGTCGATAATAGAGGTCCTCGCGGAAGCGCCCTGCGGCAACCTCGCTAGCCAAGTCACGGTTGCTGGTGGCCAGCACGCGAATATCCAGGTTGATTGGCTTGCGCGCCCCGACCCGTTCCACCTCACGCTCCTGCAGCACACGCAGCAATTTGGCCTGCAGCCCCAGCGGCATTTCGGAAATCTCGTCGAGCAGGATGGTCCCGCCATCGGCCAGCTCGAACTTGCCCGGCTGAGCGGTGATCGCACCGGTGAACGCGCCCTTCTCATGCCCGAACAAAGTAGCCTCGAGCATGTTGTCGGGAATCGCCGCACAGTTGATGGCGATGAAAGGCCCAGAGGCGCGCGGCGACTGCTGATGGATATAACGCGCCAGCACCTCCTTACCGGTCCCCGACTCACCCGTGATCATCACCGTCGAATCACTCTGCGCCACACGTGACGCCAACTCCAGCAACTGCACGCTGGCCGGCTCGAGCGCTACCGGGCCATCGCGATCCCCCGCCGTCAATTTACCGAGAGCGTGCTTGGCCACCAGCTCCAGCAGCGTGCGCGGCTCGAACGGCTTGACCAGATAATCAGCGGCACCCTGGCGGATGGCATCTACCGCCCTCTCTACCGCGCCGAAAGCCGTCATCAGCAATACCGGCAGTTGCGGATAACGACTACGGATCTGCGCCAGCAGTTGATGACCATCCATACCCGGCATGTTGACGTCGCTGACCACCAGCCCGAACGGCTCTTCGGTCAACGCTACCAAGGCCGCCTCGGCGCAATCGACGGCTCGATAATCATGTCCGCCCAGGCACAGGGTATCGGCCAGGGCTTCGCGCAGCGCGCGATCGTCTTCAACCAGCAGGACTTTGGCAGCCATGGGTTACTCCTGATTCGAGTGAGACGCCGCATCAAGCAGCGGCAGAGAAACGATGGCGCAGGTACCACGCCCCGCACGTGATTGCAGCAGCAGCTGGCCCTGATGAGCGCGCGCCACCGCCTTGACCACCGCCAGGCCGAGGCCGGTTCCGGTGGTCTTGGTGGTAAAGAAGGGTTCGCCCAGACGCGCCAGGGTTTCCTTGTCCATCCCTGGCCCGTTGTCACTGACGCACAGGCGCAACTGGTTAGCGCGGCGATACAGGTGGATCTTCAGGCGCGCATCGCGCCCAGCGGCCTGAATGGCGTTGTCGATCAGGTTGAGCACCGTGCCGACCAAGGTGTCGCGGTTGCACAGCAGCTCGCCGTCGCGCACATCGCACTGCCAACGCACGGCCATATCGCCCACGTGAGCCTCGGCAGCAGCACGCAAGGCATCGAACACCACCACTGGCGACAAACGATCCGGCAGCGGCAGTTCACCCCGGGCAAAGATCAGCATGTCGCGCACCTGATTTTCCAGCTCGTGCAAGCGCTCCTTCAAGCGGCCAGCAAAGCGCTGCTGCTGCTCGGCAGGCAGCACCTGCTCGTTCAGATGACTGGCATAGAGCAGCGCAGCAGAGAGAGGCGTACGAATCTGATGTGCGAGGGACGCGACCATTCGCCCCAGTGCCGAAAGACGCTCATGACGAGATAGTTGATCCTGCAGGCGACGGGTTTCAGTCAGGTCAGTCAGCAGAACCAACTGCCCCGGTTCCCCATGCAGAGAACGGGTCGCGATGGATAACCGACGTCCATCGCGCATGGATATTTCGTGGCCATCATCTTCGCGCGGTGCAAAATTGCGCGCGATCACCTGGCGCCAGAGCATGCCCACCAGCGGCTGGCCAAGCAACGCGCGGGCCACGGGGTTGGCCTCTCGCACGACACCCTGACCATCGATGACGATCACGCCACCGGGCAGCAGATCCAAAAGGCTCTGCAGGCGATGCGCCAGACGTTCCTTCTCGGCCAGCTCCTGCATACGCTGAGCGCTGACCAGTGCCAGCTGTCCCTTCAGCTCATTGACTCGCGCCTCGAGCAGGCTGTACGACTCGCTGAGCTGGTTGGACATCTGATTGAACAGGGCAAAGGCCTGCTCCAGTCCTGCACGACTGGCTTGTTCGAGCGGCGCTGCAAGGCTTGGCTCGGCTGACTCGGTAGGACGAAGGTTGGCTTCCATCTGCTTCTCTCGTACGACGCACCGTCAGAAGACGGTCGGATACAAGAGCTTTAGCAATACCCGTGCCTAATTTTTTATTCTTATTTATCAAACACTTGAAAAAACGAAGCCGGAGCTTGCGTCAAAGCTCCGGCTTTCTTTGCGGCGTTAGGGATGTTCTGAAAAAGTTACTTACCGTCACTCCCGCGAAGGCGGGAGCCCAGGAGTTTCGCAGGTTCTGGATTCCCGCCTGCGCGGGAATGACGAGTTTTCCAGAGTTTCCTTAGCCTGAGGCTGAGGAATCAATCCTCGTCCTGACCATCCTCTTCGCGGCGGCTCATGCCGTACTTGCGCATCTTCTCGACCAGCGTGGTACGGCGAATACGCAGGCGCTCAGCCGCACGCGCCACCACACCGCCCGCATCATCCAACGCCTGCTGGATAAGGCCCTGCTCCAGATTACCGAGGTAGTCCTTCAGATCCAGCCCCTCCGGCGGCAGCATGGCTGGCGTATCGAGGCCCGGTAGACCTGCCATGATCGCAGCGCGCTCTTCCATTTCATCGCGCAAGCTGGCTGCAAGCTGCTCATCTTCGTCATCGACATGACGAAATTTCTTCGGCAGCTCGCCAACTCCGATCACCCCATAGGGATGCATGATCGCCATGCGCTCCACCAGGTTAGCCAGCTCACGCACGTTGCCTGCCCAATCGTGGCGGCACAGCGACATGATGGCGGCCGAGTTGAAGCGAATGGAGCCACGCTTCTCGTGCTCCATGCGCGAAATCAGCTCGTTCATCAGCAGCGGGATATCTTCAATACGCTCGCGCAGCGGCGCCATCTCGATCGGGAAGACGTTGAGGCGGTAATACAGATCCTCACGGAAACTGCCATCCTCGATCATCTTCTCTAGGTTCTTGTGCGTGGCGGCAATGATGCGCACGTCAGCAGTCTGCGTCTTGTTACTGCCGACGCGCTCGAAAGTGCGCTCCTGCAACACACGCAGTAGCTTGACCTGCATCGGCAGCGGCATGTCACCGATTTCATCGAGAAACAGCGTGCCGCCATTGGCCAACTCAAAGCGCCCTGCCCGGCTGGTGATGGCGCCGGTAAAAGCACCCTTCTCATGCCCGAAGAGTTCGCTCTCGAGCAGCTCGGCCGGAATGGCCCCACAGTTGACCGGCACGAACGGCGCCTCGCGACGCTTGGAGTGGTAATGCAGATTGCGCGCCACCACTTCCTTACCGGTTCCGGACTCACCGAGGATCAACACGCTGGCCTCGGTATCGGCAACCTGCTGCATCATCTGCCGCACCTGCTGAATGGCGCGACTGGTACCCACCAGGCTACGGAACAGATTGGGCTCGCGCTGCCGACCACGATCACGCGCCTGGTCGTACATTTCACGGTAGACCTGGGCGCGATGCAGCGAGTCGAGCAACTTGTTATAGCTGAGCGGTGTTTCCAGACTGGCCAGCACGCGCCTGCGCAAATCTTCCGGCCACTCGGCAACACTGGCATCACCCACTGTCAGCAAGGGCAGAAACTCATCCCACCCGGCAATCTGCTTGGTCAGCTCCAGCGCACCGCCCTTGGACTGCACATCCCCCAGCAAGACACTGAGCACTTCTCGACTGGATCCCAGTTCGGTGACTGCCGTGCGCCAGTCCTGACTGGTGCAAGCCAGATGCTCTTCCCCGAGAAAACTCAGAATGATCGCCAACTCGTGGCGGCGCGTAGCATTGTCATCGATCAACAGGATTTTGGTTTCACGCCACATCTTGTGCTTGTCTGACCCGAGGAGTTAGCAGCCTGTTGAAATTCGCCTACGGCCTGTCTGACTTTGCTGTGTAAGGTTTACGATATTGGCTCCAATCTGCCGGGAACCCCGTTTTCCATGCGTGGCGCCGATATCACTCAGGAATCCTTGTTCACTGTCGCCAAGCTCGATGACTTCGTGCCAGCGACTCACCCCCTGCGCGCCATCCGCAAGCTGGCAGACACCGCTCTGCAGCGGATGAGCGCCCTGTTCGACACCTTGTATGCCGACACCGGCCGCGCCTCGATCGCCCCCGAGAAGCTGATGCGGGCGCAGTTGCTGCAGTTGTTCTACTCGCTGCGCAGCGAGCGGATGCTGATGGAACAGCTGGGCTACAACCTGCTGTTCCGCTGGTTCGTCGGCCTGGCCATTGATGACCCGGTGTGGGATCACTCGGTCTTCTCGAAGAATCGTGACCGCCTCAATGCCCAGGCAGTGGCCGCCGGGTTTCTGAGCGAGGTGGTACGCCTGGCGGAGAAGCAGGGGCTGATCTCGGATGAGCACTTCTCGGTCGACGGCACATTGCTGCAAGCCTGGGCCTCTCAGAAGAGTTTCCGTCCCAAGGACGATACGCCAGACGATCAAGGCCCCGGACCACGCAATGCCCCGCCGGACTTCAAGGGGCACAAGCGCAGCAACGACACCCACGCCTCGACCAGCGATCCGGATGCCCGGCTGTACCGAAAGAGCCACAAGACCGGCGCGCAGCTGAGTTACATGGGGCATGTGCTGATGGAACACCGCAGTGGTCTGGTGCGCAGTGCTCATGTGACTCTGGCCTGTGGCCGTGGCGAACGCGAAGCCGCGCTGGCGATGCTGAGCAAGCTGGGTGGTCGCCGTCGACGCACCTTGGCTGCGGACAAGGCTTACGATACGGCAGACTTCGTGGCCGCCTGTCGTGCCCTCGGCGTGACACCCCATGTTGCGCAGAACACCAATGGTCGGCGCAGCGCCATCGATGGCCGTACCACGCGCCACGCCGGCTATGGTCTGAGCCTGAAGATTCGCGCCTGGATCGAAACCCACTTCGGCTGGCTCAAGGCGGCGGCCGGGCTGCGCCAGGTGAAGCAACGCGGACTTGAGCGTGTCGACGCGCTGTTCCAGCTGGCCATGGCGGCAAGCAACCTGGTGCGTCTGCCGAAGTTGCTGGCTACAGGCTCAATGGCATGAGCGCGTTGACGGGGAAGGTGCGCCTGGAGCACGCCAAATCGGGCTATTTCCATCGATTGGCGCCCTAAACGGGAAGTAAACGAGCGCGACCGCTGCTGCCAGAAGCAGTGGACGTAATCATCGCGGCGAATTTCAACAGGCTGTTAGGGAAATTGCACGCCAGTTCTTCGGCGCACACCGGCAACTTGCCACTAGTAAAGTCAAAAAATTGAAGCCAGTCAATTTTATGGCGTAACTTTTCACCCAAATATGGAATTCACTCAGACGCTGCTTGTAATGACGAAAAAAGAGGGCCGGAGGAAGAAGGCAGGAAAACGAACAGACGGAGCGACGGCCGAGCCAATCCTGGCGGATAAACCCGGTCGATATGGGCGGACTAGCCGAAAAGCTGATACACCTTGGCACCCTGACGAGACTGGTTTAACTGTACCAACTCACCAGCAACTCGTTGCTGCTCGGTTTGACAAACGCTAACCAGCTCTCGATACAACGACAACAGATTTTCCAAACCACTGCGCAGTTCTTCTTCGTCAGGGCTATCTACCATGGCAGCGTCGACTACCATACGGCATTGCAGATCCAGCTCGCCAATCGCGGCCCAGTCCTGCTTGGCAAGGGCATCACGTAAGGCAGAACCGGTTTCCTGCAGGCGCTGAACGGTGGCATTCATAATTTCCCCTCCAAAACCATGCTCTTACTGAGCAATGGCATCCCAACCGGATTTAACCTCGCGAAGCAGCGCGGCGACCTCTTCGAGCAGTGCAGGCTCATTGTTGCGATTGGCCTGCAGCAGCCGACTCGTCATATATTCGTACAGACCATCCAGATTCGCCGCCAGCTCGCCGCCCTGGCGGTGATCAAGGGCCTCGCGCAGACCGCCGACGATGGCGATGCTCTTACTGATCAACTCGCCTTTCAGTTCGGTCTGTCCGCGCTCCATGGCGCCACGCGCTTGAGCTATTCGGGTCAACCCACCTTCCATCAACATCTGAATAAGACGGTGAGGGCTGGCCTCAAAAGCCTGCACCTGGGTATTGACGGTCTGATACTGCTGGAGGGCCGCCATTGCGTTCATTATCGCTCTCGCTCTGCTGTTTGGCTGATACTCAAGATATCGGCTCTGACAAGCAAAGCTTTAGGCGAAATTAACGTGCCGCTGCGGGCTCTACCTCAGGACCTATAGCGTCCCAGGCTTCCTTGATCTGACCCAGCAATGCCAGCACCTCATCCAGACTGCGCGGCGTGTCGTCCAACGCAACGCCAGCCAAACGACGAGTCATGTAGTCGTAGAGCGCATCCAGATTCTCGGCAATCTCACCGCCGAGCTCCTTATCCAAGCCAGCCTGTAGCGCTGCAATAATGGAGATTGTACTGCCGACGGCAAGGCCTCGAATCTCCGGATTGCCCTCCAGCTGGGCATGGCGGGCCAGGGACAGGCGCTCCAGCGCGCCCTGCAGCAGGAGCTGGACGATGCGGTAGGGGCTGACGTCCTGCGCGGTATTGACCGTCTTGTAGGTGTCGATCGGGTTGCTCATGGCTTATCAGCTGTCCTTCTTCACCAGGCCGGGCAGGCTTGCCAGCGATTGCGCCAGCC
Organism: Pseudomonas sediminis; assembly: GCF_039555755.1. NCBI lineage: Bacteria > Pseudomonadati > Pseudomonadota > Gammaproteobacteria > Pseudomonadales > Pseudomonadaceae > Pseudomonas > Pseudomonas sediminis. The sequence goes on along the minus strand of NZ_CP154631.1, from coordinate 3,533,638 downwards.
GTTCGCTGGTCTGGTTCAACTGGCCGACCAGCATATCCATCGCATTGAACTGCGCGTACAGGCGAGCCTGGATCTTGTCGATGCGCAGGTTCAGATTTTCCTTCTGCTTGTCGATATTGCTGATGGTGCTCTGCAGCCCGTTCATGCGCTGCTCGAGCACTCCACCCGTCTTGATGAAACCGTCGATGCTTTTATCCAGACGGGTCATCAGACCGGTTTCACCGGCAAAGAACGCCCCGACGCCCTCGAAATTACCTTCGACGGCGGCCTTGAGCTTGTCGGCATCGACCTTCAATGTGCCGTCTTTCTCGGTGGTAATGCCCAGGTCGGCCAACACGCGCAGGTCACCCTGGCCATTCACCGGATTGACCAGTTGGTTGCGCACCGCGCTCAGCACGTTACGCACCGTGGCATCGCCAACCAGACCGCCAACGACCGGCTCCTTGCCGTCGCCGACGGAAACCACGCTGGTGAGTTGATTACTGGTCTTGATCAGCTTGTTGTAGGCTTCGACAAACTTGTTTACCGCCTCGGTGACCTCGCTGTCGTTCTGGCCGACGCTCACCGTCAACGACTTGCCTGCCTCGGTCTTGGCCAGCAGCTCCAGGGTCACTTCCGGAATGGCGCCGGTCACGCTGTTGCTCGGGCTGGTCAGAGCCAGGCCGTCGATGCTGAATTTCGCGTCCGCCGCCTGGGTGATATAACCGGCGCTGGCAGGATCGGTGGAGTTCAGGGCCTGGGTGCCGTCCACCTTGAGCGCGTCGAGATTGCCGCTGCCGGTGACGATCACATCCTCGCCGGCACCGGTCTTGCTGGAGCTGTACACCAGACGCGACTCGCCAGTGCCCGGATTGCTGACGATGTTGACGCTGATGCCCTTGTCCTTCAGCGCCGCATTGAGCTGGCCTCGGGTGCTGGCCAGGTCGGAGCCGGCGGCGATTCTGACCTCGGTGCCGGTATCATCGACGCCGAGCTTGACCAGGAAGGTCTCTTCGCCGGCGCCACTGCTGAAGTCACTACCCACGGCGGCACTGGCCACCTTGCTGGCGGTCGCCAGGCGCTCCACCTCGACCCGGTAGGTTCCGGGCAGTGCGTCCTTGGTGGCGGCAACGGTCAGCAAGGCCGTATCCGAGGACGAGGCCGTGCGTTTCTCGAACAACGAGAAGTCGTTCAGGGCCTTGAGCGCCGTCTGGAACTCGCTGAGCGCGCCCTTGAGCTGGCCCAGGGCGGAGAACTTGGTGGTCGTGCTCTTCTCCAGACGCGCCAGCTGCGCCTCCTTCGGAGCCTTCTCCGCATTGACCATCGCCTTGACGATGCTGTCGATGTCGATTCCGGAACCAATACCGGTTATACCCACCATGTTGAACACCTCGTCGGTACGTTGACGCTTACAGCTTGAAAACCCATAACAATCAAGAATCGAGCCAGCTACGCCTCGGCCTTGAACAGCAGGCTGCGAACCTCATCGAGACTCTCGGCCAGGCGCAGCGCTTCCTCCGAAGGTATCTGGCGGATGACCTCGCCGGAAACGCCATCGGTCACCTTGACCACCACCCTGCCGGTGGAGTCATCCAGGGAGAAGTTCAGGTTGCGCTGAATACTCTGGGCGAAGGCCTGAATACTGGAAACTGCACTCTCCACCGGCAGGGACGGAGCCTGCGACTGAGCGGCCGGCGCCACTCCCTCGCCCAAGCCCACGGCATTCGGCTGGCGCAGCGCATCGTTTCTGCTACGAGAAGCCCCGGCAGACACCGGGAACCCCTTGATTGAATCGATATCCATGAGCTCACCTCACATGGCAAAACGGGGAGTAGCGCCTGGCACTACCCCCCCGAGACTCGAGCCGACTGGCTAGCGAGCTTAACGCAGCAGGCTGAGGACTGCCTGCGGCAGCTGGTTGGCCTGGGCCAGGATCGCGGTACCGGCCTGTTGCAGCACCTGGTTCTTGCTCAGGTTGGCGGTTTCGGCGGCGAAGTCGGTGTCCTGGATACGGCCACGAGCGGCGGAGACGTTTTCGCCGATGTTCTGCAGGTTGGCGATGGTGTTATCGAAGCGGTTCTGCACCGCACCGAGGTCGGCGCGCTGGGAGTCGATACTTACAATTGCCTGATCAATCAGCAAAATAGCCTTCTGCGCATCACTCGCGGTGCTGACATTAACATCCGCGATATTGGTCGCGGTAGTCGAAACAGTGGAAGTCGTCTCACCGGTCATGGCTCCTGCACCAGTAATGTCTGTGATCTCCTGATTGGACACCAAATTAATCGCGGCCTCGTCACCGGCGGAGTTCACGTCCACATATGCACCGACCCCTATGTTTGCGTCGTTAATTTGCGAAGCGACATCAGCAATAGTGCTGCCTGCGGCGATATCTACTTCTTTGACAGAACCATCGGCAAAGGTGAAGGAATAGGTAGTAGCAGTTGCCTCCAGCTCATAGTTATTGATAGTTTCCGGAGGCGTAGCAGCCGGATCGAGAGTAATGGCATCGCCAGCGACTTCATGCACTTCCCCCGTGAGGGCGGTAGTGCTCATCTCACCGATTTTCACGCTAATCGCTTCGTTTGCCGCAGAACCTACCTGGAAGCTGGTGGTACCGAAGGTGCCGTCCAACAGCTTGCGCCCACCGAAAGTGGTGGTGTTGCTGATACGATCCAGCTCCTTCTTCAATTGGTTCACCTCAGCATTCAGCGCAGTGCGCTCGGAGTCGCTGTTGGAACCGTTGGCCGACTGCAGGGAGAGGTCGCGCATACGCTGCAGGATATTGGTGGACTGCTGCAGGGCACCTTCGGCGGTCTGCGCCAGGGAGATACCGTCGTTGGCATTCTTGACCGCTACGCCCAGGCCGTTGATCTGGCTGGTCAGGCGGTTGGAAATCTGCAGGCCGGCGGCGTCGTCCTTGGCGGAGTTGATGCGCGAACCGGTGGACAGACGCTGCAGGGAAGTATCCAGTGCACGGGAAGAGGTGTTCAGGTTGCGCTGGGTGTTCAGGGACGCAATGTTGGTATTGACGGTAAGGGCCATGATATTGCCTCCAAAGGCGGGTACTTAGTGTTACCGGGTATTGCGAGCGCTTGGGCGGTCGCCTTGCTCAGGCACCCAGTTACTTCGCATTCGTCTCTTGTATCGGCGCCCCCGGTGATGGCTTTAGGCTTTTTTCAGATTTTTCGTGGATTTTTTTTTGTGTTTTAAAACAGCTGGTTATGGTGACCTCCGGATCGATGCAGAGGGTTCGCCAAAGGACTGTCGGGTTTTCGGTGATTTGCGGTGAGTTGAAGGTTGCTGCGGCGTAGCCCGGATGCAATCCGGGGAGGCCTCCTGCACGCTCCCCCGGATTGCATCCGGGCTACAGGGCTGTAGGAGCCGCGCCTCGCGGCGAATGCACCCGGACCCGGGCAGACGGCGCAGAAAGCAAAAGCTTCGCCCCGGGGCGGGGCTCCTACATACGGCCCCGGACGCCAGGCGATGGTTCGTTAGCGCAGTTGGTTGAACAGGTTGAGCCCGGCGATCTTCACGTAGCTCTGCTGGGCGGCTTCGAGAATGATCGACTGGAAGGACAAACGCGACAGCGCCTCGGCGTAGTCCAGCTCGCGCAGCTCGGCCTGCACCGCCTTGTTGACCAGGGTGACGTCCTCGTTGTCGGTCAGCGAGGTTTCCACCACGTTGAGCCGCGCGCCGATCTGCCCGCGCACCTGGTCCAGGGCCACCATGTTGTTGTCCAGGTTGGTGAGGCCCAGCGCCACCGCATCGCGTACCTGGCGGCTGCCGTCGCCGGTGTTGGGCGCGTCCTCCAGCACCTGGCGCAAACTGGCGATGGTATTGAGGATGCCGACTTTGTTGGCAGGCGCGGTGGCCGGGTCGCTGTCCGGCGGCTGTACGGTGAAGGTCGAGCCGGCGGGCGGCACGCCGTTGATATAAAAGGCCGCGCCGCCATAGTGCAGCAGGCTGTCCTTGCCCTGTTCCAGCAGACCGCTGACCGGCGTGCCATCCACGCCGTTTCCATCCACCGGGGTCAGGGTATAGGCCAGCGGGTCGGCCGGGTCGTTGAACTCCAGGCGAATGCCGCCGGCGGGAAAGTTGGCGAAGGCCACCTCATCCTCCACCAGCGCGCCGCTGACGACGGGTGCGGCCGGCGCCGGCGGGTTGCCGCCGATGCTCAGACGCCCAGCATTGCGGCCGCTGTCGAAGATCGCCCGGCCGCTGTCGCTGATCGGCAGCTCCAAGGAGCTGGCGATCTGCAGTTTGCGCTGGCCATCATCGCCCTGGTACAGGTAGCTGCCATCGGCCGTGCGCAGATAGGGCTGGGTCTTGCCCTGGAAGCCGGCGAACAGGTATTCGCCACGGGCGTTGCGGGTATTCATCAGCGCCAGCAGTTCGTCCTCGCGCTGGCCCAGTTCGGCGGCGATGGACTGGCGGTCGGCCTGACTGAGCGCGCCATTGCCCGCCTGCACCGCCAGCTCGCGCACGCGCTGGAGAATGGTATTGGCCGAGTTGAGGGTGACTTCTTCCTGGGTCAGGCTGTTCTTCGCCGCCGTCAGGTTGGCCTGGTACTGGCCCAGCACGCCTTGCTGCTGCTCCAGCTGCAACAGGCGCACCGAAGCCACCGGGTCGTCCGCCGGGGTGAGGATGCGGTTGCCGGTGCTGATCTGCTCCTGGGTGCGGATGGCGTTGGCGTAGTTGCGCTGCAGGCCGGAAACCCCGTTGTTGAATGCCTGGATGGTGGAGATGCGCATGCTTGAGCCTCTTGATGCGACCGTCGAGCATTGATGGATTCGTAGGGTGCGCCGTGCGCACCTACGGTTTATCTAAATGAACTGATCAGGGTATCGAACAAACTGCGGGCAACTTGAATGATCTGCGCCGAGGCGTTGTAGTACTGCTCGAACTTGATCAGGTTGGCCGCTTCTTCGTCCAGGTTGACCCCCGATAGCGAATCGCGGTTGTCGCTGGCCTGCTTGAGAATCGCCGTGGTCGCCTCGCCATCCAGCCGCGCCTGAGCGGTCAGAGTGCCAACCCGTTCGACCAGATCGCCGTAGCCATCGGAGAAGCCCACACCGGTACTTCCTGGCGCGGCGGGGTCGACGCCGATGGTCGCCTTAGATTGCAGATCGGCCAGTTTCAGCGCGTTGCGGTTGTCGGATACGCCATTGGCATTGAAGGCAACGGCGAAGGTGTCGCCCTGCTGCGGCCGGCCGCTGAGGGTCAGGCGCAGGGTGCTGCCATCGGCCAGCTGCAGTTCGTAGCTGTTGGTCTGCCCGGACTGGAAGGTGGCCGGTACGGCCGGTGTACCATCGGCGTTGATACGTGTCAGGGTGGCGCCAGCCGGCACGGTGAAATCACCGGCGGCCTCGTCGTAGGTCAGGGTTACCGGCAGAGCGCCGGTTAGGCTGCCCAGATTCAGCACGGACTGCAGGTCGGGCTGGCTAATGGCGCCGGTGCCGCGGTTTTGCAGGTTGGCCTCGGCCCGCACTGGCGCGGCGAAGGCCAACTGATCAGGTTGATCAAGCACGGCAGCGATATCGCTGGCGCCACGCCGGGTCGGCTGGAGCAAGAAGATGTCGCCCGCTGTCGGCACCGGCGTGCCCAGTTCGACCGTGAAGCCCTGGTCGCGGCCATTGCTGTCGCTAAAGCTAAGCGTGCCGGGCGGGCTTTCGCTCACGCTCATCATCGCGTTATCGCTGAGGCGGCGCGCCGTGTAGTTGGTGCCGTCGAACTCCAGGCGGTAGTCGCTGGCGGTCAGCAGGCTGGTGTCGCCTATGTTGAGCAAGGGCTGGGCATTGCTGCTGTTGCTACTGAAAACGCGTACACGCAGTGCCGCCAACGCCGGATCGTTGAAGTCGCCGAACAGCGCGCTCCCCACCTGCCCCTTGAGGTCGAGGCCCTGGCCAAGCTGACTGTTGACCTGATCGCTGACGGCCAGGGCCAGACGACCGAGGCTGTTGAAGGTGGAGTCCAGTACCTCCTGGCGATAGCGGATCAAGCCGCCCAGCTCGCCGCCACTGAGCTGGGTGGTAATGGTCTGGCGCGAGTTGCCGCTGACGAACTGCACCTCGAAGCGCGTGGGATCGCCCTGCCCCGGCCCGACCTCCAGGCGGCTGGCGGTAGCGCCCACCACCAGCGGCTGGCCGCTGCCGATAAACAGGTTGTAGCTGCTGTCGTCCTGCGGCACCACGGTGACGCCGACGTAGGTGGACAGCTGGCGCACCGCCTCGTCGCGGGCATCGAGCAGGTCGTTGGGCTGCTGGCCGTTGGCCGCCGCGACGGCGATGGCGTTGTTCAGGCTGGCGACGCTGGTAGCCAGGCGGTTGACCTGATCGCTGACCGCCACCATCTGCTTGTTGAGAAAGTTGTTCTGCTCATTGAGCCGTTCGTAAACGGTATTGAAGCGCCGCGAGAGGCCCTCGGCCTCGGACAGCACCAGTTGCCGCGCCGGGATATTGGCCGGATCTTCCGCCGCGGTCTGCAACGCGGCGAAGAAGGATTGCAGCGAGGGGGTGATGCCGGTGGTGGAGCCGGCCAGCAAGGAGTCGAGCTGATCGATTTGGCTCTTGTAGGCCGCCACGTCGCTGGCCAGCGCCGTGCTGGAGCGCAACTGGCTGGTAAGAAACTCGCTGTAGCTGCGGCGGATGTCGGTTAGCGTGGTGCCCGAGCCGATATAGCCGGCGCCGCTGAACTGCGGAATGCGCGTGGCCTGCACCGCATCCTGGCGGGTATAGCCCGGTGTATTGATATTGCTGATGTTATGACCGGTGACGCTGAGCTGGGTCTTGCTCGCCGACAGCCCGGACAGGCCAATACTGAGTAGGTCAGCCATGGTTCAGCCTCAAGTCCTTGTGGTGGCGCTATCGGCAGCGGCGATTGCTTGATAGGTCTGCATCTTGCGAGCGATCTGCGAGATCTTGCGCGCATAGTTCGGATCGGTGGCGTAGCCAGCCTGCTGCAGTTCCTTGACGAAACGCTCCGGATTCTCGGTGACGTTCAGCGCCTTCTCGTAGCGACCGTTGTTCTGCAAAAAGCTGACGTAATCGTCGAAGCTCTGTGCGTAGGAGTCATAGGCACGGAAGCTGGCCGCCTCCTTCACCGCCTTGCCACCCTTGTATTCGGTGGTCAGCACGCGGGCCGACTCGCCCTCCCAGCTGCCATGGGACTTGATGCCGAACAGGTTGTGGCTGCTCTCGCCATCGCGGGTGCGGATGATCGACTTGCCCCAACCGGTTTCCAACGCGGCCTGGGCCACCAGGTAACGCGGATCGACACCGATCTTCTCGGCAGCGGCTTCCGCCATCGGCAGCATGGTGGCGACGAATTCCTGCGGTGAGCTGAATGCAGCTTTGCCCGGCGCCAGCGGCGGTTGAGCAATACGACGGCCCGTCAATGCATCGCTATTGCCAAGGCTCAGGCCGCGATCCTTGGGCGCGGCGCTGGCCTGCGCCGGAATCCAATCACTACCGGCCAGGGTCTTGCCCTCGCCCTCTGCAGCCGATGGCACGATACCGGCCAACAGGCGGTCCGCCAGTTTGCCCGGCACGGAGAGGCGACGGCGATTGAGCAGCGCCACGTCATCACGGAAGCCTTCGCTAGTGGCGACCTTATCGGCTTTGGCTTCGCTCGACGTAGCAACCGGTTGCTCGATTTGCGCGAAGGGATTGGGACGGCTCGACGGCTGCTTGATCTTCGACATCTGTCGCACCAGCACGTCAGCCAGGCCGATACCACGCCCTTCCTTGGAGAGCGTCACGGCCAACTGCTGGTCGTGCATGTCCTGGTAGGTCTTGCTCTCGTTGCTGTTCATAAAGTTGCCCTCGCCGAACGCGGCATTGGCCGAACGCATGGCCTTGAGCATTTCGTTCATGAACAGGGATTCGAACTCCTGCGCGACCTTGCGGATGTTCTGCTCGGTATCGCCGCCTACCTTGAACTGGTTGAGGCGATTCAGATCGGTGAACGCACCGCTGTCGACCGGGCTTTTGCCGTTGCCGAGCAAACCGGCTGAGAGTCGAGAATCCATAGCGGCAATCCTCCTCAGATCACGATCAGGTCGGCCTGAAGGGCGCCGGCTTGCTTGAGCGCCTCCAGGATGGCCATCAGGTCGGAAGGCGCTGCGCCTACCTGGTTAACGGCACGGACAATCTCGTCCAGGCTGGTACCGGGGCCGAATTTGAACATCGGTTTGGCTTCCTCCTCGGCACCCACACGCGAGCGCGGTACCACCGCAGTCTGCCCGCCGGAAAACGCTTCAGGCTGGCTGACGATGGGGTCTTCGGTGATGGTCACGGTCAGGCTGCCGTGGGTGACGGCGGCCGGCTGAACCTTGACGTCCTGGCCGATGACGATGGTGCCGGTACGCGAATTGATGATGACCTTGGCTACTGCCTTGCCGGCCTCAACCTGCAGGTTCTCGAGGATCGACAGATAGTCGACGCGCTGATTCGGGTCGAGCGGCGCGCTGACGCGAATCGAACCGCCATCGATGGCCTGGGCAACGCCAGGGCCGAGCAGGTCGTTGATCTGGTCGACGATGTTCTTCGCCGTGGTGAAATCGGGGCGATTGAGGTTCAGGGTCAGGTAGTTACCCTGATCGAAACCGCTCGGCACCGGACGCTCCACAGTGGCACCACCGGGAATGCGCCCGGCAGACGGCACGTTGACGGTGATACGCGAGCCATCGGCGCCACTGGCATCGAAGCCGCCGACCACCAGGTTGCCCTGGGCAATGGCGTAGACGTTGCCATCGATGCCCTTGAGCGGCGTCATCAACAGGCTACCGCCGCGCAGGCTCTTGGCGTTACCGATAGACGAGATAGTGATATCGATGGTCTGCCCCGGTTTGGCGAACGCCGGCAGGTCGGCATGCACCGACACCGCAGCGACGTTCTTCAACTGTACGTTGCCACCTGGCGGCACCTTGATGCCGAACTGCGCCAGCATGTTATTGAAGGTCTGTACGGTGAAAGGCGTCTGGGTGGTCTGGTCACCACTGCCATTGAGGCCGACCACCAGGCCGTAACCGATCAACTGGTTGCTACGCACGCCCTGGATCGACGCCAGATCCTTCAGGCGCTCAGCCTGGGTCGGCAGGCTCAACAGCATGCAGGCAAGCATGGTCGCCAGCAGCAGCCAGTCATTGGCGCCGCGGTGACGATAGCCACGATGAGCGACGGCGAACTGCCGGCGGCATGCGCCAGCCTGTGCCGACTCACTGCCATGAACTCGCGCCCCTCGCTTGGTAGCCGAGGTCACAGCGAAGGCCTTGCGCGCCGAACCGCTGGTCGTCACTCGCGCGTACCAGTTGGACAGGTGCTCGAGTAACAGGGACGGAGAGTGAGTCAGCCAGGTTTTCATCTACAGTTCCCCGCGATCAGAACGGCCACAGCGGGCTCATGAAGAAACGACTCATCCAGCCGGGCTGGCTGGCGTCGGCGAAGGCGCCCGTACCGGAATAGGTGATGCGCGCATCGGCAACCCGCGTGGAAGACACGGTGTTGTCAGTGGAGATGTCGTCGGCACGCACCAGCCCGGAAATACGCATCAGCTCATCGCCGGTATTGAGGGTCATCCACTTCTCGCCACGCACGGCCAGAATGCCGTTGGGCAATACTTCAGCGACGGTCACGGTGACCGAGCCGGACAGGCTGTTGCTCTGTCCTGCCTGACCAGAGCCGCTAGCCTCACGCTCGCCATTGAACTGGGCGCCGAGGTTCATGTTGCCGCCTGTCAGCGGGTTGGTAACCGAGGGGGTGGAGCCGAACAAAGAGGTCACGCCCAAGTTGGCACTGCTGTCTTTCTGAAGATTGCTGTTGGCGTTCTTGCTGGCCTGGGTGCGCTCGTTCAGCGTGATAGTGATGATGTCACCCACGCGAAATGCCTTGCGATCGTCATACAGGCCATTTTCGAAACCCGCCTGATAGATCGAGCCGTTGTTCTGTGCAGCCGGAAGTGGCGTACGCGGCAATACCGGCGCGTAATAGGGATCGTCCGGCTTGGCTGTTGGCGCCACGCAGCCGCTACTGAGCAGCACGCCAGCCAACAGGGGTAAACAGAGAATTTGCCGGTTCATAACCACTACCTCGCGGCGTTCAAAACAGTGTCAAAAAATCAGAGGTTCTGCGTCACGAACGACAGCATCTGATCAGCGGTGGAAATCACCTTGGAGTTCATCTCGTAAGCACGTTGGGTGGTGATCATGTTCACCAACTCCTCCACCACGCTGACGTTGGAGTTTTCCAGGGTGTTCTGCAGCGTGGTGCCAAGGCCATTGAGGCCCGGATTGCCCACCTGCGGCGCGCCACTGGAACCGGTCTCCAGGAACAGGTTGTTACCGATGGCTTCCAGACCTGCTGGGTTGACGAAGTCAGCCAACTGCAGATTGCCGATGATCTGCGGCTGCGGGTTGCCAGCCGTGGTCACCGAGACCGTGCCGTCTTCACCGACAGTGAAGGTGCGCACTTCGTTGGGCAGCACGATTGCAGGCTCCAGGGCAAAGCCCTGAGAGGTGACGATCTGCCCATCGGAGTTGAGGTGAAAGCTGCCATCACGGGTGTAGGAAACGGTGCCATCGGGCTGCAGAATCTGGAAGAAACCACGGCCATTGACCGCCATGTCCAGCGGTTGCTCGGTTGTTTGCAGGCTACCGGCGGTGAAGATCTTCTGCGTACCCACCACGCGCACACCAGTGCCGAGCTGCAAACCCGAAGGTAGCTCGCTGTCCTGGCTGGACTGGCCACCTGGCTGACGACGGATCTGATAGAGCAGGTCTTCGAACTCAGCGCGATCACGCTTGAAACCGGTGGTCGCCACGTTGGCCAGGTTGTTGGAAATGGTGGTCAGGTTCATGTCCTGAGCGGACAAACCGGTCTTGCTGACCCACAGTGCCGGAAGCATATAGATTCTCCTCGGGCGCCGGTTTTACGGCGCCGCGTGCTGGTAATTAGCTAATTTGCAAAACCCGCGCCATGGCCGACGAGTTGTCCTCGGCGGTGCGCATCATCTTCACCGACAGCTCGAACTGACGGGACAGAGAGAGGATCGCGGTCATCTCTTCAACGGCGTTGACGTTGCTCGCCTCGAGGAAACCCGACGTCACCTGAACGGTCGCATCGGCCTCTACCTCGGGCTGCCCCTTCACACGGATCAGGCCATCGGTGCCCTTCTCCATGCTTTTCGGATCAGGGTTGACCAGCTTGATGCGATCGACTTCAGCCAATACGTTGGGGTTTTCACCAAGCGCACGAATGCTGATGGTGCCGTCCTGGCCGATCTCCACCTTCTGCTCCGGCGGTACGGCAATCGGCCCGGCATTGCCCATGACCGGCAAACCGTTGCCGGTACGCAGCACGCCCAAGGCATCGATATTCAGACTGGCCGTACGAACGTAGGCCTCGCTGCCATCGGGTGCCTGCACGGCGATCCAGCCCTTGCCGCCAATGGCCACATCCATGTCGCGTCCGGTTTCCTGCAGCGAACCCGCGCGAAAATCCGTGGCCGGGCGTTCGCTCATGGCGAATACGCGAGCGGGATAGGTTTCACCGAACAGCGGCATGGAACGCGCCTGCTCGAAATCGCGACGGAAACCCGAGGTAGAAACGTTCGCCAGGTTGTTGGCGTGGGCGCGCAGAGCCAGCGTATTGTTCTGCGCTCCTGTCATGGAGACGTACAGCATCTTGTCCATGGTGATTCTCCGAGTGGGCGACGTGCCCTTGGCTCTTTGCATTGACTACAGCAAGCGCCGTGCCAGACTCGAAAAATAAATACAAGATACTGATTTAAAAGGAATTTATAAGACTTACATGGACGCTATAGAAGCGCGGCGGCGAGGTTTTGCCGGCCCTGGAACGGCAAAGCGGCAAGCCAGGCTTGCCGCTTTGCCCTCTCCCATCATCAACGCAGGTTGATGATCGTCTGGGTGATGGCGCTTTCGGTTTCGATGGTCTTGGCGTTGGCCTGGTAGTTGCGCTGAGCCACGATCAGGTTCACCAATTGATCGGAAAGCTCAACGTTGGAGTCCTCCAGGGCGCCGGACTGAATCGCCCCCAGGGTGCCGGAACGCGGCGGGTTACGCACCGGCTCGCCGGACTCGAAGGACTGCACCCACTGAGTCTTGCCCACCGGCGTCAGGCCCTGCACGTTGGCGAAGTTGGCCAGAATCACTCGCCCCTGCACCTTGGACTGGCCGTTGGTGTAACGGGCGAAAATCATCCCGGTATCGTCGATCTCGACGCCAGCCAACTGGCCGGTGGTGTAGCCGTCCTGGCTGACGCTGTTGACCGCGAAGGAACTGGCGAACTGAGTGGCACCACGCATATCCAGCACCATCCCATCGGCACTGGCAGTGGCACCATTACGCACAAAGGCGCCCGAACCGGCCGGTTGCTCGATAACAGGCACCCAATGCGCCGGGTCGAACGCAACAACTCCGGCCGCTGTACCAACAGCAGTGGGGTTTGACACCGGAACGCCACCAACAATCGTATCGACAGGAACCACTGAAGTCAGATTACCGGCCGCATCGAAATCCACGTCATAAGCGAAAGGGGTGTTTTCATATGCAGCCCCGTCCACATCGAAATTCGGCCGCTTACCGTCAACCAGAACATACATCGTCCAGTCGTTAGAGGCATCCTTGGCAAAGTACTGCGTCAACACATGGGAATTGCCCTGCGTGTCATAAATATTGGTTGAGGTGGACGAGTTATAGGTTGTTGGGTCAGCTGGATTGAAGGGTGTAGTAGTCGGAACCGTGTTGGTGGAATTCAGATTGAGATTCTGAGCAATCTGTGTTGTCGCCCTGGGCTCCTGATTAGCAGTCTGGATTCTTAGATTGCCTATCGTATCCTGCAAATTGCCATTGGCACCGAGCGTATAACCCTGCAGGTTGTAGCCGAAATTATCGACCAAGAAACCGTTGCTGTCGGTACCAAAGTAGCCGGCGCGGGTATAGCTCAGGGCGCCGTTGTTGCTGACCTGGAAGAAGCCGTTGCCGTTAATCGCCAGATCCAGGGCGTTCTGCGTGTAGTTGATGTTGCCCTGATTGAACTGCTGCGAGATGTCGCCGAGCAGCACGCCGCTGCCCTGCGGGTTGGAGCCGGAACCCAGCACCGAGGCGGCATAGACATCGGCGAATTCGGCGCGCGACTGCTTGAAGCCGGCAGTGCCGGCGTTGGCGATGTTATTACCGGTGACATTCAGATCCTTGGTCGCGGCGCGCAGGCCGCTGAGACCGATATTGAACGACATGGAGGACTCCTTTGCCGGAACTGCCGGCGGCAATAGTTATTGGCCGATGACCTGCACTTGGGAAATCGGGACGCTGCCGAGGCCGGCGAGGTTGAGCATCAGCTCGCTGCCGCCCAGGGTGACGCTGTCGACGTTGGCCGGCAGCAGCGTGTACAGGCCCTTGGTCTCGTCGCCGTAGGTGGCCTGCGCCTCGAACCTGTAGGTGCCGGGCGGCATCAGATTGCCGCTGGCGTCCTTGCCGTCCCAGATGAAGCTGACGCTGCCGGCGGCCTGCTCGCCCAGGTTGACGCGCGTGACCACCGAGCCGGCGCTGTCGTAGACGTTGACGTAGACGTTGCTGCTGCTGGTCGGCAGCACCAGGCTGGCCTTGAAGCTCTCGCTGGTATCGACCACTGCCTTATCAGTCGGCACTATCACCTTGCGCCCGACCAGCGACGAGGCCTGCAGCGCCTGCGACGACTGGTAGCCGGAGAGCAGTGACTCCATGCTGGTGTTGAGCTTCTCGATGCCCTCGACCTGGCTGAACTGCGCCAGCTGGGCGATGAACTCGCCGTTGCCTTGCGGCTCCAGCGGGTTCTGGTTGTTCAACTGGGCCACCAGCAGGTTGAGGAACTCGTTCTTGCCGAGCTCCTTGTTCTGCGTGGTGTCCTGCTTGATCTGGTACTGATCCAGTACCGAACTGGTGCCGCTGACTGTGCTCATGCCTGACTCCCTTTCGCTGACTTACTGACCCAGGGTCAGCACGCGCTGCAGCATCTGTTTGGCGGTATTCATCATTTCGACGTTGGTCTGGAAGGCGCGACTGGCGGAAATCATGTCGGCCATTTCCTCGACTACGTTGACGTTCGGGTAGTAGACATAACCGTCGGCATTGGCCATCGGATGATCCGGCTCGTAACGCGGCATCAGGCTGCTCTGGTCCTCGATCACGCCGAGCACCTGGACACCACGACCGGCCTCATCCTGCTCGGCGAACAGCGAGCCGCGGTCGCCGCCTTGAGCATTCTGAAATACGGTGGCGAACACCGGATGGCGAGCGCGATAGGTCTGATCCAGGCTCGAGGAGACGGTTTCGGCGTTGGCGATGTTGCTGGAAATGGTGTTCAGGCGAGTGCTCTGGGCGCTCATGCCGGTTCCGGCGATGTTGAAAACACTGGCAAGGGACATGGTCGCGCTCCTTATTCGCCGCGCAGGGCTGTGGTCAGCCCTTTGAATTTGCTATTGAGAAAGGTGAAGCTGGCCTGGAACTGCACCGCGTTTTCGGCGTAGTTCGATTGCTCGATCTGCAGGTCGACACTGTTCTGATCCAGCGACGCGTGGAACGGCGTGCGGTACGGCAATTCAGCTTCCCCGCTGCTGATGCCCTCGGCCGGAATGTGGCGGCTATCGGTGCGGTTCAGGGAAACGCCACCGCGCTGCATGCGATTGCTTTGCTCAGCCAGGACACTGGCGAAGTCCAGATCACGAGCCTTGTAATTCGGCGTATCGGCGTTGGCGATGTTGTTGGCCAGCACCTCAGCGCGCTGGGCGCGAAAGCCAAGGGCCTGTTCGTGGATGCCGAGTGCCTTGCCGAAGTTGATGCTCATGTTCCGAACCTTTGCCGCTTGGGCCATGTGGTCTCTGTTGCGAGACATTCAGCAAAGGCTGTGCCAACTTATTTAATCTAATAAAATCAATAACTTAACTTATGACTAACAGGAAGATAGCGGCAAAGCGGCAAGGCTTTACCGCTTATTGGCAAGCAGGCGGCAAAGCCAACCGGACGGATTGCCGCCCACCGAACCCTAGAGTGCGCCATGCGCACCGGCTCTTCAGCCCCGCCAGGTCGCTGGTGCGCACAGCACACCCTACCCAACCGGTCACGTGCAGCCGAACCGTCATCTCCAGCTCTGGAAACGCAAACGGGAGGCCAAAGGCCTCCCGCGTTGCTGATACCAAACATGCCTTGCGCTTATTTGGCCTTGTAGATGATCCCCGGACTGCACTGCACCATCTGGTACTTCTCCGGCAGGCCATTGAGCGCCTCGGAGGCGCCGAGGAATAGATAACCACCCGGCTTCAGCGTGGCATGGATACGCGTCAGGATGTCCTTCTTCACTTCTGCCGAGAAGTAGATCAGTACGTTGCGGCAAAAAACGATGTCGAACTTGCCCAATGCCGCGTAGCTATCCAGCAAATTCAGCGGGCGGAACTCAACACGGCTCTTGATCGGCGCCTTGACCTGCCAACGCCCCGGCCCTTTGGGGTCGAAGTAGCGCTGCAGACGCTCCTGCGACAGGCCACGGCCCATGGCCAGGCTGTCGTACTCGCCGGATTTGCAATTGGTCAGCATCGACGGCGAAAGATCGGTGGCGACGATCTGCACTCCGGCCTTGAGCTGACCGAGGTTGGTGCGCTCGAACTCATCGATGGACATCGACAGCGAGTAAGGCTCCTGGCCGGACGAGCAAGCCGCCGACCAGATACGCAGACGCTGGCCCGGGTAAGCCTTGATCAGCTCTGGCAGCACGCGGTTCTTGAGCACCTCGAAGGGATAGGTGTCACGAAACCACAGAGTCTCGTTGGTGGTCATGGCATCTACGACCTGCTCGCGCAGGCCTCCGCGCGGCTGGCTTTGCATACGCTGCACCAGTTCGCCCAGGGTCTTGATGCCGTTCTGTTCCATCAGCTTGTTCAGACGGCTGGAGACCAGGTACTGCTTGTTGCTGCCAAGCAGAATACCGCAGGCCTTTTCCAGGAAGGTCCGGAACTGCTCGAAATCCAAATTACCTGAAGACACTAGTGCCGCCTCTGCAACCATAACGTTCGCCGAAGGTCACCCTTCAGCCCCCATCCGATACACGAATGCGATCGACCACGCGCGCCGCCAGATCATCTGGCTTGAACTTGGCGAGGAAGTCGTCAGCGCCGACCTTCTTCACCATCGCCTGGTTGAACACACCGGAAAGCGAAGTATGCAGGAGGATATGCAGCTTCTGCATGCGCGGATCGCTACGAATCTCCGTAGTCAGCGTATATCCGTCCATCTCCGGCATCTCGATGTCGGAAATGAGCATCAACAGCTCCTTGTCGGGATTGTGGCCCTCGTCCGCCATTTTCTTGAGGTAATTGAGCGCCTCACGACCATCGTTCAACGCGGTAACCTCAACGCCGACTGTCTGCAGGCAGCGCGAAACCTGTTTGCGCGCCACCGAAGAGTCATCGACGATCAACACATGCTTGGTCACCGCCTGACTCTGCACCTCATCATCGATGACGCCAGCGGATATCACTTCCGAGGTCGGCGCAACTTCGGCAAGAATCTTCTCAACATCGATGATCTCGACCAACTGCTGGTCGAGCCGCGTGACTGCTGTCAGGTAGTGATCGCGTCCAGTGCCCTTGGGTGGCGGATGGATCTCCTCCCAGTTCATGTTGACGATACGCTCGACCGAGCGCACCAGAAAACCCTGAACCTTGGTGTTGTACTCGGTGATGATCACAAAGCTGGTTTTCAGATCTTCCAGCGCGGTACGTCCGGTAGCGATGGAAAGATCAAGAATCGGGATGGTGCCCCCGCGAATGTTGGCCACCCCCCGCACCACCGGACTGGATTTGGGCATGATGGTGAGATTCGGGCATTGCAGCACCTCTTTCACCTTGAATACGTTGATACCGTAAAGCTGTGGGCCTTCCAGGCGAAACAACAACAACTCCAAGCGGTTCTGCCCCACCAGCTGCGTGCGCTGGTTAACCGAATCCATCAACCCGGCCATGCCCGGACTCCTTCTTGTCTAGTAACGCCTACCCCATTGAGCCTAGCAGGCGGCACGGGGCTTGCTTTGCATTGCCTATGAAGCAAATAACGTCATCATTCCGTCAGCTACTGGCAAAGTGCCTTGCGCCCTTGCCCTTTTTACTCGCTTTGCCGATCCTCGGCTACAGCGCTACAGCGGCGGCGACCTTCACCAGCACTGAACAACTTATCGGCGCCACGGAGGCCTTTCTTGAGCAGGCGACCACTGAATATCTACAGCGTAGCGAAATTCAGGGTCGTCATGAGATTCGCGTCAATCGCCTCGACCCGCGCTTACGCCTGCCGCTGTGTGATCAGCCGCTGACCACCACGCTGGAGAGCCCAGCTCAGCCGCTGGGCCGTGTCACTACGCGCGTGCGCTGTGACGGCAGCGCTCCGTGGACAGTATTCGTACCCGCTGAAGTGCGCTTGTATCGCCCCATTGTCGTACTGACTCGCCCCCTCAAGCGCATGAGCGTAGTCAAAGCTACGGATTTGAGCCTGGTTGAACGCGATGTCGGTCAATTGGGTCAGAACTTTCTCACCGACCTGAATCAGGCGATCGGCAAGAAATTGACGCGCCAGCTCGGCAGTGACCAGATTCTTTTGTCTACCCACCTGCAAGTAGCCGAAGTCATTCGTCGAGGCGATCAGGTGGTGATCAGCGCTCGTGGCTCCACGGTCAACGTACGCATGCCCGGCGAAGCCCTGACCGACGGGGCCCCGGGCGAGCAGATCAACGTGCGTAACCTACGCTCGCAGCGAGTGGTTCGCGCTCGTGTAGTCGGGCCAGGGCAGGTAGAAGTATCCATGTAGGCATGTTTCTTGTAGCGCAAAGGTCTGGCGATTCCCTACACTGTTTAACGACGCGATGAAATTAATCCTAAAGTTTTCCTGGCAGCAGCCGAGAAGCATGGCAAGCGTCCACCATATCGTCCGAGGTTCTGCATCATGGTCATCGACTTCAACCGGCTGAACAATGCCAATACGCCCGCCAATGCGGGACGTACCGGCGCGACTCAGGCTGGCAATCGCAATGAGTCGGCACAGCCGAACAAAGCGCCTGTCACCGGTACTGATGAACAGACCAACACCAAGAGCGGTGAATCGGTACAACTGAGCCGTGAGGCAAAGCAGTTGCAAACAATCGGCGAGAAGCTGCGTGATCAGCCCATCGTCAACAAGGAGCGTGTGGCCCAGCTGAAACAGGCCATCGCTGATGGCAGCTATCAGGTCGACAGCAAACGCGTCGCCCAGAAACTGCTCGACTTCGAATCCCAGCGCTAGTCTCAGGGCTGCGCTGGGGGTGTTGGACGCCCGACCCCCAAGAGCCCGCCATGAACGACACAGCCTTGCTTGACCTCTTCACCAACGATATCGGCACCGCCGAGCAATTGCTTGAGCTGATCGATAGCGAATTCCAGGCCCTCACCGAACGCGACCTGCCGCGCCTCGACAGCCTGCTCAGTGAAAAACAACCTCTGCTTGCCCTGCTTCAACAGCACGGCAACGAGCGCAGCCGTCTGCTGCAAAACGCCGGTCTGAGTGCAGATCGCGAAGGGCTCACTGCGCTGGCGAGCAAGTCCTCCGTAGGTGATCAGTTGCTGGTACGCAGTGAGGAGCTGTCCGCTCTCCTGCAGCGCTGCCAGGAGGCCAATCTACGCAATGGGCGTTTGATTCGCGCCAACCAGGCCTCGGTCGGCAGCGTCCTTGGTATTCTGCGCGGCGCAGAGACACCCGGCCTCTATGACAGCCGTGGTAGTGCCGCTAGAATCGCGCAGCAAAGACCGCTCAGCCAGGCCTGAGCCATCCCCCAACAAAAAGCACAGGGACATGCAGGCACTCTGCCAGTATGCTAGTGCCGTTATAGCTCATGAACCGGAGAGTTCCGTCCTGTGTCCAGCGCGTTCAACGACGAGAGCGGTCCTCAGCCGCCCAAGGTGCTCAAGACATCCGTCGAGATCATTGCCATCCTGCGTCAACTGCAACAGAACCATGACCCCCTGATCATTCAGTTCAAGGGGCGCGACCTGCGCTTCCAAAGCTACCTGGTTGAAATCGATAAAGACCGTGCTCGCGTGGCACTGGACGAAATCATCCCCAACGATGGTGAGCGTTTTCTCAAGCAGGGTGAAACCTTCAACATAGAAGCGTTTCGCGAAGGAGTACGCGTCGCCTGGACCTGTGATCATGACGTGCAGCTCGGCGAGCTCGAGGGAGCCCCCTGCTACTGGGCGCCGCTACCCAGTGAGGTAATCTATCACCAGCGCCGCAGCGCCTTTCGCGCACAATTGAAACAAAGCGATCTGGTCAAGGTTGTACTCAATGGTGACAAACTGCGCGAGTTGCTGCCAGGCCATCTGCTGGACATCTCGGCCACCGGCTGCAAACTGCGTTTCGCCGGTAATCTCAGCCAGCAATTAAGCAATGGCCAGGTGCACGAGGGACTCACAGCTTACCTGCCCTTCGGCAACCTGACCTGCGCAGTGGAAATACGCCATGTGCAATACGAGGACAAGGTCGACATGACCTTCGTCGGCACGCGCTTTCATCGTATGAACGGTCTGGAGCAACGCCAGGTCGAGCGCTTCGTCTACCAACTGCAGCGCGAGGCACGTCGCACCGAGAGCGACGCCCCTCTCTGAATTTGGCAGCCCTTACTGGGCTGCCTGCGTTTTCTGCTGTTCCTCTTGCGCCGCCGCTGCAACAGCTGGTTCCTGCATCTGTTCCTGCACGGCTTGCTCGTCGACCCTCGGGTCTAGCGCTGCAACCAGTGGTGAACTGGTAACATTACCGGGCATGGCCATATGCTGCAGTGGCGCATCATCGACCTGATGCTGATGGGTGACGACCTCTGGGCGAATACGCCAGACCAGGATCAGCGCACAGACACTGACAAACACATAGAGCATGTTGGCGCCATAAAAACGCATCAATACACCCGCCAATAATGGACCGATGCAGGCACCAACACCGAATGTCACCAACAGCATGGCCGTCAGTGATACCCGCCGCTCCGGCTCGACATGGTCATTGGCCAGGGCCACGGCCAGTGGGTAGAGGCTGAATTGCATCATGCTGACCAAAAAACCGACACCGAACAGCAGGCCGAGAAATACCTGTGGCAGTGCCGCCAACGGCAAGGCAGCCAGCAGCAGCAAGACCGAACAGCCACGAATCAGGCGCACGCGGTCATGTCGATCGGAAAGCCAGCCCAGCGGCCACTGCACCAGGAGACCCGCCAGGATGCAGCTGCCCATGAACAGCCCCACCTGCTCGGTCGATAGCCCCATCCGAGTGGCGTACAAAGGCGCCAGGCCATAAAAAGAACCGATCAACAGGCCAGCCACGGCGATAGCGGTCAGCGACAGCGGCACGCGACTGAGGAAGAAGCGCAGCTCCAGCGGTGCCGGATGCAAGGGCGCCGGGTGTAAACGCCGGGTCAGCGCTACGGGCACCAGGCACAAGGCGAAGCACAGGGCGACCAACATGAGCAATTCCAGACCCAGCGTCGGATGCACCACCAGCGCCAGCTGCCCAAGAATCAGGCCCAGGTAGGAAGCCCCCATGTACCCGCTGAACACCAGGCCACGCTGCCCGGCTTCAGCCTGCTCGTTGAGCCAGCTCTCGATCACCATGTACTGACACATCATGCCCAGGCCCACCAGCATGCGCAGGAACAGCCAGAATGGCAGCCACTCGATCAGCCCATGGCCCAGCACAGCCGCCGTGACCACGCCGGCACAGGCCACGTAAGCACGGATATGCCCCACCCGACCGATCAGTCGATGCCCCAGCTTGCCGCCGAGCACAAGGCCAAAGTAATTGGCCGCCATCAGCGCACCTACCCAGAGACCATCCACGGTGTCAGCCAGACGCAGGGCCAGGTAGGTACTGAGCAGGCCAGAGCCGAGCAACATCAGCAAGGTGGCGAAATAGAGCGAGCGGAATGACTTCCAGATCAAGCGCATTGACGGGTAAAGCTCCTTGTACGGTAACCAGCATGGCGGCGGGCCTGCGCGGCTAGGACGACGCCCCTAGGGCGTGCGGGCGATGTAACTTTCGATGCCCTGGAAAACGAACAGTTCGATTGCCAACTCATCACGATTCAGACGCTCGCTTGCGCCGCACATGGTACAGCGTAGCCTCAATTCTTCCTGTTCTTCGAGCGACCACGGGTCACACCCTGCCAGCCGCAGGTTTGCTGATCCGCCCCGGCAACTACCTGGCAGAGCCGGCAGACAAGCCTTGTAGAGATGCGACATGGGCTTGCGCCCTGTCGTCCAGATGCCCGTCCAGCGCACGAACCCCGATCCGGCTGTGCTAGAGTCGCGCGCTATTTTTTCGACCTGCTCTCCATGGCACTACCGAAAAACCTCTCGAACCAGGCCCGACGCCACTTGCAACGCGCCCAGCAACCAGAGAACTCGCGATGTCCCAAGCCCTTCACCCTGCCCTGCAGCTACTCAACCGCACCAGCCTGGTGACACAGATCATCATCGGCCTGCTGGCAGGTATCGCCCTGGCCGTAATCGCTCCACAGGCGGCACTGTCCGTCGCGTTCATCGGCAACGTATTCATCTCTGCGCTAAAGGCCGTCGCTCCGGTACTGGTGTTCATTCTGGTGATGTCATCCATCGCCAACCACCAACACGGCCAGCAAACCCACATCCGCCCGATCCTGCTGATGTACCTGCTCGGCACCTTCAGCGCAGCGTTGGTCGCGGTAGTGGCCTGCTTCCTCTTCCCTTCCTCGCTGGTACTGAGTAGCCAGGCCGCCGAGCTGACGCCCCCTGGCGGCATCGGCGAAGTCCTCAAGACGCTGTTGATGAACGTGGTCGACAACCCGGTCAACGCGCTGCTGCGTGGCAATTTCATCGGTATCCTGGCCTGGGCTATCGGCCTCGGCTTCGCCTTCCGCCATGCCAGCGCCGGTAGCAAACAACTGCTGGGCGAACTGTCCAACGGTGTGACTGCCATCGTCAAGCTGGTGATCCGCCTGGCGCCGCTGGGGATCTTCGGCCTGGTCGCCGCCACCCTCGCCGAATCCGGTTTCGACGCACTGCTCGGCTACCTGCACCTGCTGGTAGTTCTGGTCGGCTGCATGTTGCTGGTGGCCCTGCTGATCAACCCGGCATTGGTGTACTGGAAGATTCGTCGCAATCCCTACCCGCTGGTGCTGACCTGCCTGCGTGGCAGTGCGATCACCGCTTTCTTCACCCGCAGTTCGGCCGCCAACATCCCGGTCAACCTGCAATTGTGCAAGGACCTGAATCTGCACGAAGAAACCTACTCCGTCTCCATCCCGCTCGGTGCCACCATCAACATGGCCGGTGCGGCGATTACCATCACCGTCCTGACCCTGGCTGCGGTGCATACACTGGGTATCCCCGTCGATCTGCCGACCGCCCTGCTGCTCAGTGTACTGGCCGCGATCAGCGCCTGCGGCGCCTCCGGTGTGGCAGGTGGCTCGCTGCTGTTGATTCCGCTGGCCTGCAGCCTGTTCGGCATCCCGAACGAAGTGGCTATGCAGATCGTCGCCATCGGCTTCATCATCGGCATCGTTCAGGACTCGGCGGAAACCGCACTGAACTCCTCCACGGACGTGCTGTTCACGGCGGCGGCCTGCATGGCACAAGAGCGTAAGGACAGCTGAGACCCGGCGCGTTAATAGCAAGGCCCACCTCGCGTGGGCCTTTTTTGTGACTGAAATACCCAGATATGCAAATGATAATTTGTATTATTAGCGTTTGATTGCTAGATTGCCCCGGTCGCTTCTGCCGACGCGCTCTATTCGCGAAGCTTCCGGGTTCAATCGCCATGCATCCTGCTACCGACCTCGACGCCCTGCTCAAGTCCGTCTCACTCTGCCTGCCAGGCCTGAACGGCAACGTGGCGCCACTACGCAGCGACCAGTTGCTGTGTGGCGGCCAAGGCAATCAGGAGCGCATCGCCACGCTGCACGACTATTGGCAGCAAGCCCACCCCGAGGCCGGGCGACACTACTGGTCCACCCGTTGCTGGACTCTATTGATCTGGCAACCCATCTACCTCAGCCTGTTGGCCGCTCACCTGGAGCACCGCGTACCCTGCCTGAAACGCATGGGGCAGTCGATCCGACAGGGCTTCGTCGGAGGTTTCAACCTACCGCCCGATTGCCCAATGCGTGTCGGTGACAGGAATCTTGTCGAGAACGCCGCCGAGCGCCTGATGAACCTGCTGGAACGTCAGCTGGAAGAATTCAACAGCGTCTCCAACATCTACCCCAAGCTGGCGCGCCTGCTGATTGCCGACTGCGCCCGCGCCGCCCTGCTTCTGCTGCAACGCCACCAGGGCATGAGCAATGGCCAGCTGCGCGAGCTGGAAGAGCGCTGGCTGCAGGCGCTGGGCTTGCCGGGCAAGAGCCCACTGATCGAGGTCAGCCTCGCCGATGGCAGCCAGTGTCTGGCGCTGGGGCGCAACGCCTGCTGCCAACATTTCCGCCGCGCCGACGGCGAGCCCTGCGCTGGCTGCCCGAGATTGAAACCTGCCGAGCGCTTGCAGCGCTTTCGTGAGGAGCTGGTGTGCTGATGTGCGCGAGCTGCGCAATGCACAGCCTTCTTCACATCAACAGAGCAGCCGGGTTTGCCTGAAATGCACAGCGCACCGAGCCTGGTCGACAGCCGGCGGCCGATGAAAGCAGGTGTTTGCCGCTACGGCCTGGCGTTGCTCGGTCTGCTGATCATCGCCTTGCTGCACCTCAATATCAGCCTGGACCACTGGACACTGGCGTTCCCCAGAGGCGACAGCTTCGCCGCTCTGCAATTTCACCTGGCCAGCCTGCCGCGCCTGGTAATGACGCTGCTGGTGGGCGCAGCACTGGGACTATCCGGCAGCCTGTTGCAACAACTGACGCAGAACCGCTTGGTATCACCCATGACCGTCGGCGCGGCCTCCGGTGCCTGGCTCGGCTTGCTGGCAGCCAGCCTGACCTTCCCCGTTTTTGCTGCCGCACATGGCCATTGGGCGGCGCTGGCCGGCGCACTGCTGAGCGTCGCGGTAGTGCTGCTGATTGCTGGGCGCGATGGTATCGCCGGTTTGCCAGTGATCCTCGCCGGCATGGCGATGAACCTGCTACTGGGTGCACTGGCCATCGCTGTGCTGATACTCAACCAGCAACAGACACGTGGGCTGTTCATCTGGGGCGCAGGCGATATGGGGCAGATCGACTGGTTCTGGGTCGATTGGCTCTGGCCCAAGTTGTTGCCGGGGCTGCTGCTCCTGTGGCTCGCCCCGCGCGTGCTGACCTTGCTCAAGCTGGGCAGCACAGCAGCTCAGGGGCGCGGGCTGAAACTGTGGCCGGCACTGTTGATGCTGTTCCTTGCCTCGCTGTGGATGACCGCTACAGCCATTACCGCCGTGGGTCTGATCGGCTTCATCGGCCTGGTAGCGCCCAACCTGGCGCGTCTGTGCGGCGCCCGCACGGCTCGTGACGAGTTGGTCTACAGCATGCAGCTGGGTATGTTGGTGCTGTTGGCCAGCGATGCCGTGGCGCTGCTACTCAGCCACTGGTTGGATGAGCAGATACCGACAGGTGCCGTCGCCGCCTTGATCGGCGCACCGGCCCTGCTCTGGCTTGCCCGTCGCCAGGGCGCTGCGCAAGATCGGCAAGCGCTGCCCCTGCCCAGCGGCCGCGACAGCTGCACGGCTCGCACATGGTGGCTGCTGACATTGATCACGGCGCTCACCGCGCTGTTTGGCCTGTGCCTGCAATACGCGCCACAGGGTTGGCAGCTGGCCTGGCCATCGGACGTGCTGTGGTCGCTGCGCTGGCCGCGACTGCTCAGTGCCGCAGCTGCTGGCATTGGCCTGGCCGTTGCCGGCGTGCTGCTGCAACGCCTGATGCACAATCCGCTGGCCAGCCCCGACATTCTCGGACTCAGCGCCGGTGCCGCACTGGCGGTGATGCTCAGCCTGCTGCTGTTCGGTCAGGCGCTGTTCTGGCTGCTGGCCCCGATCGCCGCCTTCATCGGCTGCCTGCTGGTGCTGGCGACGCTATTGCTGCTTGGGCGCAAACAGAAGTACTCCCCAGCGCTGATGGTGCTGGTCGGCATGGCCCTGGCGGCGCTGCTCAATACAGCCCTGCAATTGGCACTCAGCCAGGGCTCGTCGGACTCCCTGGCATTGCTCGGCTGGCTGGCCGGTTCCACCTATCGGGTAAGCGGCCTGCAGGCCATCGCGCTGGGTTCGGGGGTAAGCCTGCTGATCGGCTTCAGTCTGGTCTGGCAACGCGCGCTGGATCTGCTCTCGGCAGGCGACGGTATCGCCCATGGACGCGGCCTGGATGTACCGACAACGCGCTTGGTGCTGCTGTTGCTGGTATCGCTGCTGTGCGCCCTGGTGACCAGCCTGGTTGGCCCGGTGAGCTTTCTTGGTCTGCTCGCTCCGCACATGGCCGTCACCCTCGGTGCCCGGCGCATCCAGCAACAACTGCCGCTGGCGGCACTCCTCGGCTGCCTGCTGATGCTGCTGGCTGACCTCATCGGCCGCAACCTGATCTTCCCTCTGCAGATCCCGCTTGGCATCGTCGCCTCGATCCTCTGCGGCAGCTACTTCATCTTCCTGTTGCTGCACAGGCGCCTGGCATGAAGCGCTGCACGATGCTGCTCTGCCTGCCCCTGCTCTGCTGGCTACCACTGGCCGAGCCGGCCGAACCGCGTATTGCCGCGCTGAGCTGGGAGCCTGCCGAACATCTGCTGCAACTGGGGATCACCCCGCTGACCGTGGCCGACGCCCCGGATTACCGCGACTGGGTGGTGCATACAACGCTACCCGCCGAAGTGGCCAACGCCGGCACTCGTACCGAACCGAACCTGGAGCGGCTGGTCCAGTTGAACCCCGAGCTGATCCTGATCACGCCACTGCTGGAGGACATGCGCCAACCACTGGAGCGCATCGCACCGGTGCTCAGCTACGGTGACTTCACCCAGCAGCAGGACAACCTGCAACTACAGCGCGACAACTACCTGGACCTGGCCGCACGCCTGCAGCGCAGTGATCTGGCGCAACAGCGTCTGCAACAGATGGAACAGCGCATCGACGATTTGCGCCAACACCTGTTGCAACACTTCGGCGGTGAGTTGCCCAAGGTCACTCTTATCCGTTTCGCATCGGCCACCCAGGTCTGCATCTTCGGCCCCAATTCACTGCCGCAGCACGCCATGACCTTGCTCGGCCTGCAGCCGGCCCAAGCAGTGCCAGTCAGCCGCTGGGGCAATATCCAGGCGCCGGTCACCCAGCTCGGCACTATCGAGGATGGCGTGGTGATCTACATCGAGCCCTTCACCCAGCAGGAACGCCTGTTCACCACCCGCCTGTGGCAGGCCATGCCATTCGTGCGCCAGCAGCGCCTGACCAGCATGCGTGCGACCTGGACTCACGGCGGCGTGTTCAGCGTGCAGTACCTGGCGGAAGCCATCAGCGAAGCGCTGCTGAAACTGCCGGGGCAATAGAAAGCCCCGCCTGTGATCAGGCGGGGCTGCGGGGCGGGATCAGTACTTCCAGCTCAGACTCAGCATCGCATTACGCGACGGCGTATAGTAGGACTGCGGCCAGTACAGGCTGGTCAGGTACTTGCGGTCGAACAGGTTGTTGACGTTGAGCGAGACATTGAAGTGCGGATCGATGTCGTAGCTGGCCAACGCGTTGACCACGGCGTAGGAGCCCTGACGGCTGACGATGGTCTCGCCGGTGGTCGACGTGCCCTGCTCACGGAAGATCTCACTCTGCCAGTTGACGCTGCCGCCCACCTTCAAGCCCTGTACCTGCGGCACCTGATAGGTGGTGGCCAGATAGAGGGTGTTCTGCGGAATGAAGGTACGCGTGCTGCTGCCGTCACCATCGCGGATCGAGAACAGATGCGTCAGACCGGCACTGGCCTGCCAGCCTGGCGTCAACTGGCCAGCCACTGTCAGCTCATAACCTTCGATTTTGGTGTCCACGCCCTGGTAGTAGGAGAAACCCTCCGCCTGATCGAAACCGGCGTACTTGGGGGGGTTGTCCTGCTTGGTACGGAACAGGGCGAAGCTGGCATTGAGGCGACGGTCAAACCATTCGCCCTTGATCCCGCCCTCGATGTTGTTGCCCTCGATCGGCTCGAGCAAGGCATGGTTGCGATCGACCTGGTACTGCGGGCTGAAGATCTCGGTATAGCTGGTATACAGCGAGTAGTTGTCATTGAGGTCGTAGGTCAGGCCGACATAGGGCGTGGACTTGCTCTTGTCGTACTGATGGCCTTCGCCGACACGTTCGCCACTGCTCTTGAGGTTGCTGTGGTTGACCCCGGTGATCAACTTGAGCTGGTCGCTCAGGGCGAAATGCCCAGCCGCGTAATAGCTGCGGCGATAGGTCGTGTAGTCGGCCCAGCTGGTGACACTGGCGAAATCCGGGCGCGGATAGTTGCCGTCGTAATCCCATACCGGAGGCAGCGCCACCCCCGCGGCATCGTCGCTGGAGGTCCAGTGCGCGCGGGTGCGCGACCAATTGCTGCCCAGCACCACCTCATGGGTACGACCGAACAGCTCGAACGGCCACTTGACCGAGGCATCGCCCAGCAGTTGGCGCTCGGTACGGTCGAACTTCGACGCATAGGTGGTCAGTCCCAGTCCGGTGCTTGCATCCGGCACGCCGCCGGCCATGAGCATCTCGGCGTCGGAGCCGATCTCGCGGTAGTTGAGGGTCACCTGGGTCTGCCAGCCGCCACCCCAATCGGTTTTCAGCTCAGCGAAGGTCTGTTCGTCATCGGTATCCCAGTAGGTCCAGTCCGGCGCAGTGTTGTGCGAACGGTCATAACGCACTTTGGAGCCGTTGGTGTAGTACAGCGATAGCGCGCTCCACATGATGCCTTCCGGGCGGTTGCGCTGTTTGGAGTAGCCGATGGTCGCGGTGCTGCTGTCGGTCAGGTCGGCCTCCAGGATGCCGGAGAACAGCGTCTTGCTCGGCTGGTAGCGATCCAGATAGGAGTTGCCCTCCTGCCCGGCGACCAGGGCGAGCCCGCGCAGCGTGCCGCTGTCGTTGAGCGCGCCGGACACATCGGCCTCCAGCAGTCGGGTCTGCCAGGAGCCATAACTGAAGCCCAGCTGCGCCTGGGTTTCGCGGGTCGGGCGCTTGCGCACGAAGTTGATCGTCGCCGAAGGGTTGCCGGGGTTGGAGGTCAGGCCGTTGGCGCCCTTGAGAATCTCGATCCGGTCGTAGAGGAAGGTATCGATGTCGCCCATTTGCTCTTCCGAGGAGAACGGCACACCGATTCCATCGATCTGGAAGTTGTTCACATCCAGGCCACGCGCGGTGAAGTAGGTGCGATCGGTCTCTACCCGCTGCACGCCGATGCCCGCCGCCTGCAGGGCATCGTTGGCATTGCCGAGCTTGAAGTCGTCGAGCTGCTAACGGTTCACGCTGGTGAGGGTTTGCGGCGTTTGCCGCGGCGTCAGGTCGAGCTTGGTCGCCGTGCCGCTGTGACCCAGGGTGTAGGAGTCGCTCTGCTCGGTAACCACGGGCGGCGCCTGGTCGATACCGGTGACGCTGACCGACTGCAGCACCAGCGCGTCACCTTCTGCCTCGGCCTCGGCGGCCACCACGGGCCAGGCCAGCGGTGCCAGGCACAGAGCCATGGCCAGTACGCGAGAGCTGCAGGAAGCGCACAAGCGCGCCGGGTGTTGCGAGTGGGGAATCATTTTCATGGGCAGACACTTTTTCTTGGTTGAGTTGGATAACACGTGGGCACTGCGCAAAGGGAAATCAGCTCATTGCGGCAACCTCCATATCGGGCCGATACGCGCGCCTTAGCAGCGCTCGGCAGCCAGGGACTGGCCCATCACCTGGCGATACCAACCGTGGAAGTGCTGCATGCCCTCCTCCAGCGGTATCTGGTACGGGCCGCTGTCATCGACGCCGCGCTGATACAGTGCACGCCGGCCGGCATCGGTTCGCTCGGCGATCTCGTCGTCCTCGATGGCGGTTTCCATGTAGGCGGCGCGGTGCGCCTCGACCAGCTCGCGATTGCCTTCGCACAGCGCCTGCGGGTAATAGAACTCGACAACGTTGAGGCACTCGTGCACGCCCTTGGGGTAAACGGTGGAAAGCACCAGGGCATGGGGAAACACTTCGATCATGTGCGTCGGGTAGTAGCTGGCCCAGATCGCACCGAAGTCCGGCGCGGCATCGCCATGCACGGCCATCAGGCCTTCATGCCAGGCGCGGTAGGTATCGGTGCCGGCGCGCGCCAGGTTGGGATTCACGTTGATGCGCTGCAGGCTGTACCAGTCGCCGTAGTCCCACTGCAGGCCATCGCTGCGCACGTAGCGGCGCAGGCCAGGATGGAAAGAGGCGATGTGGTAGTCGTCGTTGTAGATCTCGATGAAGGTCTTCCAGTTGCACTTGCACGGGTGCATCTCGACGTGGTCGAGCTGGTAGTCTGAGAAGTCCATATCCGGACGGCGGAACAACGCGCCGATGTCGGCGGCCGGGTCACGCGGCCCCTCGAAGAGAAAGCCGGCAACGTTGTGCAGGGGGTAGCGTGGCAGGTTGCGGCAGGGCTTCTGTGGAAACTTCGGCGCACCGACGATCAGCCCGCTGGTGTCGTACGTCCAGGCGTGCAGCGGACACATGATGCGATTGCCGGTGGCGCGCAGATTGCCCCGGCGCACGCTGCTGGCATCGCTGCCCGGGCTGAAGTCGCCGAGCATCAGTGCCTGACGGTGACGGCAGGCGTTGGACAGCAACTCCACGCCATGCTCGTTACGCACCAGGATGCGGCTGTGCTCCTCGTGCGGTAGCGCGTACCAGTCGCCTAGCTCGGGCACCATCTTCTCGTGGCCGATGTAGTTGGCGCAGTGGCGGAAGATCAGCTCCTGCTCGCACTCGTAGATCGCCGGGTCGCAGTAGCTTTGAATCGGTAACTGCGGCTCGGTGGCGCGAAAATCGTAAGGCGTGGCAGCAAACTGAGCGGTACGACTGGGGTTGTACATGCGTGGCTCCTTGCAGCGAACTCTGGGCTGGCTGGCAGCCGCGAGCTGAAACCGGCCTGCACCGATCCCGCCCGCGTCAGCGCGCCAACGCCTCAGGCTCTGGGCTATGGCCCAATCCAGACCATGGAAGTCGTTGCCCCGCCCAGGCGCCGCCTGACGGGGCTGGCAGCTAGCGCTGTAGCTCGGCGATACGCCCTGGTGCCGATTCCTGCTCGCCACGCGGCGCGAACTGGGCAACCGGGTTGACCAGCGGCTCGGCCATGATCAGGCTGCCCGCTGGGTTTGCCAGGTCGACCATCTGCAGGTTGTTCTTCAACTGCAGGCGGTTCAGGCACGAATGCAGGAAGCTCGGCGCGAAGAAGTCATAGCGCGCGAAGCGCTCGGCCAGTTCCGGGTGCGCGCTGATAGTCGATCACTGACTCGGCGACACCGCGCCAGAATTCACTCTCGCTCATGCATTGGTTCTCTTCGAGAATCTGGCTCATATGGCGGAACACGCCGTCGAACACGTCGATGAAGATGCCGAGAATCTTGTAGTCCTCCGGCACGTCCACGGCCAAGCGCTCCAGACCCGGCGGCATTTGCGCGTCCTTGTCGAGAATCGCCGACTCCTCGGCGATGTCCTTCATGATCGCGCGCACCGGCACGTGGCCGTCGAGCACCAGAATCAGGTTCTCGCCATGCGGCATGAACACCAGGTGGTGCGCATAGAAGCAGTGCATCAGCGGGCGCAGGAAGGCATCCATGTAACGACGTATCCAGGCCCGCGGCGCCAACCCGGAGCGGCGGATCAGCTCGGGCAGCAGGGCCTGGCCCTGTGGGTCGACGTGCAACAGCGCGGCCATGGTCATCAGCCGTTCGCCGCTATTCAGGCGGCTGCCGGGGCTCTCCCGCCACAGCGCCGAGAGCATCTTCTTGAACGGGCTGTCGGTCTCCAGCGCCGCCTCGTAGTAGCGGTTGCGGTACCCCACCGAGGCGACTTCGCGCAGGATGCTGAAACCGTATTCACGCAGCACCGGGTCGCTGCTGATCAACTGATCGAGATAGGCGTTGATCGCAGGCGTACCGGCCATGTAATACGGCGACAGGCCGCGCATAAACCCCATGTTGAGGATCGACAGCGAGGTCTTCACCTAGCAGCGTTGCGGCTGCGACATGTTGTAGTAGGTACGCAGCGACTGCTGAGCGACGTACTCGTCGCTGCTACGCCCCAGTGGCACGATTTTGCGCTGGGCGATGTCGGCAGCGAACATCAGGCTCAGCTTGCTGAACCACTGCCAGGGATGGGCCGGCATCAACAGGTAGTCATCGGCGTTGAGTCCCTGCTCGCGCAATTGCTGGCGGTAGGCCTGCAACTGCGCCTCGCCCAGCTCGTCACGCAGCAGTTGCTCGTGATCCAGCCCAGGCACGGCGGCAAAGTGCGCGTTGTCGCGGTGCACAGCAAGCCAGATGATGGCGAAGCGCGAGCCGGTTTCTGGCGCGTAGGCGTGGTAGTCAAAGGCGTTGAAGCCCAGGCGTCCGTTATTGGCGACGAAACCCGGGTGGCCCTCGATCATCGCCGCCTCGATGGTCTGGTAGTCGGCGTCGGCCAGTTCGGCGCTGCTCAGCGCCCGTTCGCCATGCTTGAAGGCAGCACCGTAGAGCGTGCTGCTGATTTCATCCAGATACACCGGCAACTTGTCCGCCGGAATGCCCAGCGTGTGCTTGAAGTCGATGATGAAGGTCAGCGCATCGAGCGTCTGCACCTGACCATCGAGCAGGCGTTCGATGCTGGCCGGCTCGATATGCCAATGACGCAGGGCCATGTTGCGCGCCTCGAAGCGATACACGCAGCCCACGGTATCGGCAGCCAGCTCGTAGTGCTGCCAGCCTTCGCGCTCGGCCGCACCCAGCACCTGCGGGCTGAACAGCTGCTCGTGGGCGTACTCGGCAAGGGCCTTGCGCACCAACAGGCGATTGACCTTGCGCCACAGCTCCGGAGTGAGGTGGGCGACGACAGCGACAGGATGATCCAGGCGAGGAGAAGTCATAGCGGGCTTGATCCTTCAAGTGATTGGAAAAAATCGGCGGGCGTGCAGAACGCCAGCAGTGCGCTCTTGGCAGGCAGCTCCACGGACCCTGCCTCGACGAAGCCGACCAGGCGATTGAGGCGATGCACCTTGTGATTGCGAATGTCAGGCTCCACCACCACGCGGCGGGCACCGAGTTCATCGAAGAGAAAGGCCATGACCGCGCGCAACACGTCACGGGTGAAGTGGCGAATCGGTTGGGCGCTCGGCCCGACGAAAAAGTGCATACCGAGATCACCGGGCTGCACTGCATAGAGTTCGCCGAGCAGGTCATGCCGGGGGTCGTAGCACTCCATAACGAAGGCCGGCGCCCCCCGGTAAAAGCCCATGAAGGCACGCATGTGACCGCTGCCCATGGCGTCGGCGTAGAAGTCGCGGGTCGCCTCCAGGGTCATGTTCTGCATGTTCCAGTAGTGGGCGTAATCCATCTGGTACCAGGGGTGGATCACCGCAACGTCCTCGACGAGGCGCAACGGACGCAAGGTGAAATGCGGGTCGAGCAACGACCGTGGCTGGCTCAGCGCAATGGCTTCAGTTGGCATGGCAGAGTTCTCCCTGAGCGGCATGCCGGCGGTCGACGCCAAACCAGCCGCAGTCGATGATCGCCGTCAGCAGCAGGCCTGCCGCGGCGATGAAGAAGGTCAGCGGAATCCCGACCAGGTTGACCAGGAATCCGGCGCCGAACGAAGACAGCAGCACGCCCAGGTTCTGGAAGAAGTTGGTGACGCCAAAGTCGCGGGCATAGGCATCCGGCGTGCTGACCTTGAACAGGGTGACCTCGAGCTTGACGATCACCTGATACAGCGCCCAGCCATACAGGCAGCGGCCAATGATGATCAGCTCCGGCGACTCGCTGGCCTGCAGTGCCAGCCCCAAGGCGCCAAGCAGCAGATTGAACAGGGTGTGATCGACCCAACGCGGTTGCTGCACGACCAGGTGTTTGAGCAGTAACGCGAGCAGCGCGACGATGCCGGGAATGGCGAACACCAGGCCGGTCAGCAGCGGCTCGTGCAGCCCCGTGCGCGCCTCCCAGTACAGAGTGAAGAACGGCCGCACCAGGTAGGCGCTGAAGTCGAAGAGAAACATCAGCAGGCACAACTTGAGCAGCGCCGACAGCGCCTGCGGGCTGCGTCGCGGTAGCGGTTCCTGGCCACTCTTCTCTTCGCTACTGAGCACCTTGACCACCTTTCCCGTGCGGATCAGATAGAGACACAGCGCCATCTGCGCCACATCCCCGGCCGCCATCAGGGCAATGCAGAAACTCGGCCCGTAGTGCTCCAGCGCCATGCCACCGACGGCAGCGCCGAAGATCGCGCCGATATGGATGACCACCGACAGCAGGCCGATCACCAGGCTGTGGTTCTGCGGTGCTTCCAGGCGCATCAGGTAGGGGAACATCAGCAGGTAGCTGGCCTTGGTCATGAACATCATCAGGCTCAGCGCCCAGTAGCTCTCGACATTCGGCGCCCAGATCGAGGCCAGGCAGAACAGCGCAGCCGCGCCTTGGGTGTAGAGCAGCAGGTGCATGGTCTCGACGCGTCTGGCCACCCGCGCCCACACCGGCAGCATGCACATCACCGCAATCGAGATGGCGGCGATATAGGCTCCCACGTGTACCGGGCTGGTCACGCCGTAGCGGTTTTCGAAGAACTGCGGGTAAAAGGCGATCAGAATCGAATCGCTGATCACGCCGAAGCCCGACATGATCAGAATGGTGGTGCGCAGGTTCATGCAGAGGCGCTCCCCTGCCGCCCAGGTAAGCCGAGGTATGCAGCGCCTGGCGGGCATCGCCCGGGCTACAACAGGTGGGGATGTGCGGCACCCCGCCGATACCGATCACCAGCTTGCGGCAGCGGTACTGGAAACCTTCGCCGGTATCGCCACGCACCCCGGCCAGCACATAACCGGGCAGCGAGGCGTCGTACCATACCTCCTGCACGTCATGCTGATAGCGCAGATTGTCCAACTGAGCCGCCGCCCATTTGCAGTAGCGGTCGAACTCCTGGCGCGACAGGTACCAGTTCTCACGGATGTAGTAGTTGTACAAGCGGCCTTGCTGCTTGCAGTAGTTGAGGTAGCTGAAACGACTGGTGGGATCGGCCATCGAGACCAGATCGGCGAGGAAGGGATTCTGTAGCGTGGTGCCGTCCAGCAGCATGCCGGGGTGCCAGCTGAGTTCGGCCTTTCTGTCGAGAAACAGGCTGCGGCTCCCCAGAGGCTCCGCCAGGCATGCCAGCCCGAGATTGAAAGGCCCCAGGCCTATGGCAATGAAGTCGTAGGGCAATTCCGTGGTCACGTTGCACCTCATCAGTCCGATGAAAGTGAGCGCATACTAGGCTTTAATGATAATGATTTAAAATAGCGTATAAGAACAAATGCTTATAAAAGGACCCCAGCACTAGCGCGGTATTCCAGAGAAGAACGCAATGCACACGCGAAGTGTAAAGCCGCGACCCAGAGGCCACGCGGGCTTGCAAAGAACCTGAAGCGAAATGTTTGGAAGAGGCAGGTCAGACGCGAGAAACGCGTCCGATCGCGGCACGATCACTGCGAGCTGGCAATCAGAACGTACCGCATTGCGCACAGGTCGACCGTCAACAGTCGAAGGGAAAGGTGCAGCAGCGTGAGAGAGCACTGCAGGTGAAGATGGCGTCCCCTGCTGGAATCGAACCAGCATCTAGCCCTTAGGAGGGGCTTATTCTATCCGTTGAACTAAGGGGACACGGCCGTATTGGCTACGACCGGGCCGCATCTTAGCGGCGGCGCGCGCATTTGTCATGCCGCCACCGCTCACTTCCTAGCGCTGCCAACCTTGGGAGACGACCCTGGTAGCCGTTGCAGTGCGCACCGGCTGCAGACCACCGCGTAAGCGCTCCAATGCCATGTGATCAGCAATCGCGGTGGTGGTCTCGCCTTCACGTTCGGCGCGCTGGAAGATTTCCGTCAGGGTCGGGCCGATGCCTTCGATATGCGCCTTGAGCTGCGCGGCGCTGCCACCGGTGCGCTCGTAGCAGACGTCGATGATGCCGCCGGCATTGATCGCGTAGTCCGGTGCGTACAGGCATTCGCGGCGACGCAGCAGCTCGGCCAGGCTGGCGTCGGCCAGTTGGTTGTTGGCAGCACCGGCAATGATTGGCGCGCGCAGGGCTTCCAGTGTTTGCAGGTTGATGATCGCGCCCAGTGCGCACGGTGCGAACACGTCCACGTCGAGCCCATAGATATCGTGCTGACCGACCGCAATGGCGCCAAGCTGGCTCACCGCGCGCTGCACGTTGGCTTCGAAGATATCCGTCACCCACAACTGCGCACCGGCCTCCTTGAGCAGCTTGGCCAGGCCGAAGCCGACCTGGCCGACACCCTGGATGGCCACGCGAATGCCTGTAAGATCCTGGCGGCCAAGGCGATGCGCCACGGCCGCCTGAATGCCGATGAATACCCCGTAGGCGGTCGAGGGCGATGGATCACCGTCACGGCTGCCACCGCCGAAAGCTTCACGCTGACCGGCGCCTGCGACATGGCGGGTGCGCTCGGCCATGATGCGCATCTCGGCCACGCCGGTACCTGAATCCGCCGCCGTGACATAGCGTCCACCCAAGCTGTCGACGAAATCGCCCATGGCCTGGAACAGCGCCTCGCTCTTGCCAGTGTGCGGGTCGCCGATGATCACCGCCTTGCCGCCGCCGAGCGGCAAACGGGCCAGTGCCGATTTGTAGGTCATGCCGCGCGACAGGCGCAGCACGTCGCGCAGCGCCTCCTCGTCACTGGCGTAGTTCCACATGCGGCAGCCGCCCAATGCCGGGCCGAGAGTGCTGTCATGAATGGCGATGATGGCTTTCAGGCCGCTGGCCTTGTCGTGGCCGTACACCACCTGTTCGTGCTGATCGAAGTCGACGTGAGTGAAGACGGACATCGGATTACCTCGGATATAAAAAGCCGCCCCTCTCCCGCACGGGAGAGGGTGGCAAAGGGGATGGGAAAGGTCAGGCCGCCGGTTCGAACAGCTGCACCGCGGCGATCTCGCTGACGGTCAACCGCACCTTGAGCTGGCTCGCCTGTTCGCGCGCCTTGGCCAGCGCCGCTTCCTTGACGTGGCCGTAACCGCGGACCTGCTCGGGAATCTCGGCCAGCGCCACCGCCGTGTGGTAGTTACCAGCATTGAGTTCGCCCAGCAGGTAGGCCACGTTGGCCTCGTACTCCTCGATCAGCTCGCGCTCCAGGCGACGCTCGGCACTATGGCCAAACGGATCAAGCACGCTGCCACGCAGGAACTTGAAGCGCGCCAGTACGCCGAACGCCTTGAGCATCCAGGGGCCGAAGCTGCGCTTGCGTGGCTGGCCGGTGACCGCATCGGGCTTGCTCAACCAGCTCGGCGCCAGGTGGAACTGCAACTGGTAGTCGCCTTCGAACTGCGCTTCGAGCTGCTTGCGGAACGTGGCATCGCTGTACAGCCGCGCCACTTCGTACTCGTCCTTGTAGGCCAGGAGCTTGAAGTAATAGCGAGCTACGGCCTTGCTCAGGCGCTGCTGCGCATCGGTATCGGCCTTGCGCACGCGCTCGACCAGCTCACGGTAGCGTTCGGCATAGGCCGCGTTCTGGTATGCGGTCAGACGCTGCACACGGTCGGCGACGATTTCCTCCAGCGTGCTGCAATGCGGCGCTTCGACGACCTTGGGCGCGGCGAGTTTTTCCACCGCAGCCAGGTCATGTGCGGCGCGGCGCCCCCAGAGGAAGGCCTGCTGGTTGAGTTGAACGGCCACGCCGTTGAGCTCGATGGCCTTGTTCAGCGCTTCGGCCGATACCGGCACCAGTCCCTGCTGATAGGCGTAGCCGAGCATAAACAGGTTGGTGGCGATGCTATCGCCGAGCAGGCGGGTAGCCAGGCGGGTAGCGTCGACGAAGCGGGTCTTGCCCTCACCCACCGCCTCGCTGATCGCCTCGCACATGGCCGCACCTGGCACCTGGGCGTCCGGGTTGCGGGTGAACTCGGCAGTGGCTGCCTCATGACTGTTGATCACCGCATGGGCGATCTTGTCGTTGAGCTTGGCCAGCGCCTCTTCACTGGACGACACCACCAGGTCGCAGCCCAGCAGCAGGTCGGTTTCACCAGCGGCGATACGCACGGCGTAGATGTCGCTCTGCCGCGCAGCGATGCGAATATGGGTGATCACCGGGCCGAATTTCTGCGCCAGGCCAGCCTGGTCGAGCACGGTGCAGCCCTTGCCTTCGATATGCGCAGCCATGCCCAGCAGCGCGCCGACGGTGGTCACGCCGCTGCCGCCAACGCCTGGCAGGAGGATGTTCCAGGGCCGACTCAGGGCTGGCTGTTTCGGCTCCGGCAAGGCGATGAACAGCGCGCCCAGGCCAACAGCCTCAGGCTTGCGCAGGCTGCCACCGTGGACGGTGACGAAGCTCGGGCAGAAGCCCTCCAGGCAACTGAAGTCCTTGTTGCAGGCGTTCTGGTCGATCTCGCGCTTGCGTCCCAGCTCGGTTTCCAGCGGCAGCACCGACAGGCAGTTGGACTTGACGCTGCAATCACCGCAGCCTTCGCACACGGCAGGGTTGATGAAGGCGCGCTTGGCCGGATCGACCATCTTGCCGCGCTTGCGCCGACGGCGCTTTTCGGTGGCGCAGGTCTGGTCGTAGAGAATCACCGAGACGCCCTTGAACTCGCGCAACTCGCGCTGCACGGCATCCAGTTCGCGGCGGTGATGGAAGGTCACGCCGGGTGCGAAGGTTGCCCGGGTCGGGTATTTGTCCGGCTCGTCACTGACCAGCGCGATGCGCTTCACGCCCTCGGCATGCACCTGTTGGCTGAGTTGGTCGATGCGTAGTTCGCCGTCGATGGGCTGGCCACCGGTCATCGCCACCGCGTCGTTGTAGAGAATCTTGTAGGTGATATTGACCCCGGCAGCCACGGCCGCACGCAGGGCCAGATGGCCGGAGTGGAAGTAGGTGCCGTCGCCGAGGTTCTGGAACACGTGCGGCGTGTCGGTGAACGGCGCCTGGCCGATCCAGGTCGCGCCCTCGCCGCCCATCTGGGTGAAGGTGTCGGTGCTGCGATCCATCCACTGGGTCATATAGTGGCAACCGATACCACCGAGAGCGCGGCTGCCTTCAGGCACCTTGGTCGAGCTGTTGTGCGGGCAGCCGGAGCAGAAATGCGGGGTGCGCGCAGTCTTGTGCTTGGGCGCAGCCAGTGCCTTTTCCTTGGCATCGAGAAAGGCCAGGCGCTCCTCGATGGTCGGGCTGCTGTAGATCGGCGCAAGGCGCTTGGCAATCACCCGAGCGATCATTGCCGGGGTCAGCTCGGACAGGTTCGGCAGCAAGGACACGCCCTGCTCGTCGAACTCGCCGACCACGCGCGGGCGCTTGCCCACCGGCCAGTTGTAGAGCTGGCCGGTCAACTGGTCTTCGATGATGCTGCGCTTTTCTTCCACCACCAGAATTTCATCCAGGCCTTCGGCGAAGCCATGCACCGACACTGGTTCCAGCGGCCAGCTCATGCCGACCTTGAGCACGCGCAAGCCGACCTTGGCGCACAGCGCTTCGTCCAGGCCGAGGTCATCCAGAGCCTGACGCACATCGAGGTAGGACTTGCCGGTGGTGATGATGCCCAGACGCGGGTTGGGCGAGTCGAGCTTAACCTGGTTGAGATTGTTGGCCAGAGCAAAGGCGCGCGCGGCGTAGATCTTGTAGACGTTGAGGCGTTTTTCCTGGGCCAGGGGCGGATCGGGCCAGCGGATGTGCACGCCGTCTTCCGGCAGTTGGAAATCCTCGGGAATCTTTATCTGGATACGCAGTGGATCGACGTCCACAACGGCCGAGGAATCGACGTTTTCGGCAATGGTCTTCAGCGCCACCCAGCAGCCGCTGTAGCGCGACAGCTCCCAGCCGATGATGCCGTAGTCCAGCACTTCCTGGACGTTGGCCGGGTTGAGCACCGGCATCGACGCGGCGATGAAGGCGTGCTCGCTCTGGTGGGCGATGGTCGAGGACTTGCAACCATGGTCGTCGCCGGCCAGCACCAGCACACCGCCATGCTTGGAAACGCCGGCTGAGTTGCCATGTTTGAACACGTCACCACTGCGGTCTACTCCCGGCCCCTTGCCGTACCACATGGCGAACACGCCGTCGTAGCGCGCACCAGGAAACAGGTTGGCCTGCTGGCTGCCCCACACCGCGGTCGCGCCCAGCTCTTCGTTGACGCCGGGCTGGAAGTGGATGTGGTTTTCCTTCAGGTACTCGCGCGCATCCCACAGGCTCTTGTCCAGACCGCCCAGGGGCGAGCCGCGATAGCCGGAGATGAAGCAGGCGGTATTGAGTCCGAAGGCGGCGTCACGCTGCTTCTGCAGCATGGGCAGGCGGGTGAGCGCCTGAGTGCCGGTCAGGTAGAGGTGACCCGTAGCGAGGCGATATTTGTCATCCAGGCGGATTTCGGCCAGTGACATGGAGCGCTCCTTTTATTGTTATGGCGAGCACAGGGAGCGCGACGGTAGACACGCTCCGTTGAGTCCTGCCGCAGGATCACTGCGACGGATTTGCCTAAATCATGACTGGAGGGTTCCACTTTTTTCTTTCTATTTTCGAGTAGCGAAGGCGATACTCCGCATGATCCGTCCAACAATCACAATAAATTGGAAACAATCATGCAGGACAAGCTCAGCCCTATCGACCGCCGGATTCTTCGCCTGCTGCAACACAATGCCGACCTCTCGGCCGCCGAGGTGGCGGAAAAGGTCGAGCTATCGCAGTCGCCCTGCTGGCGGCGGATCAACCGCATGCAGGAAGAGGGATTGATCGAACGCAAGGTCGCCCTGCTCAACCATAAGCGCCTGGGCTTCGGCATCACGGTGTTCGTCGACATCAAGCTGTCGGCACACGGCCGCGGCAATCTGGATGAGTTCGAGCAAGCGGTGGTTGGCTACCCGCAGGTGCTGGAGTGCTACAGCATGGCCGGCGGTTCGGACTACCTGCTCAAGGTGGTGGCCAAAGACATCGCCGATTACGAGCGCTTCCTGCGTGACCACCTGCTGCAGCGCCCGCACGTGCACGAGGCGCACTCGCATATCGCCATGAGCGAGGTCAAACGCACCACCGAGCTGCCGCTGGATTAACGCCCTGGCCTGCGCGTGCGCCAAGCGGCCAGCAGCGACGGCCCGAGGGCGGTGAGCGCCGAGCCGAGCACCACCACCACGGCGCCGGCGTAGGCGATCCAGTTGACCTGTTCGGGTAGCACGTGGTACGGCCACCAGGTCGAGGCCAGGGCCACGGAGACGAAAGTCACCAGCGGCGTCAGCGCCAGAGTCGCGCTGACCCGCGAGGCCTCCCAATGCGCCAGTGCCTCGGCGAAGGCGCCATAGGCCACCAGGGTATTCAAACAGCAAGCCAGCAGCAGCCAGCCTTGCAGCGGGCTCAGTTGCAGCGCTTGTAGCGGCTGCGCCCAGGGCGTCAGCAACAGCGCACAGGCCAGGTAGATGACCATCATCACCTGCACCGAACTCCACAGGGTCAACAGTTGCTTCTGCGCCAGGCCGTAGAAGGTCCAGACGAAGGCCGCGGCCAGCACGGTCAGTACGCCGGTGGTATAGGTGGTCAGCGAGGTCAGCAGCTCACCCAGGCGCTGATTGAAGAACAGGCCGAAGCCCATCAGCATCACCACCAGGCCAATCGCCTGGCCCAGGCTGAAACGTTCGCGAAAGACGAACAGGCTGCTGATCAGCAGCAGGATCGGCGCGACCTGGATCACCAGTTGCGTGGTGCCGGGACTCAGCAGATTGAGCCCGACCAGATACAACACGTAGTTGGCCGTCAGCCCGCCAATGGCCAGCGCCAGCAGCCAACCGCCCTTGCGCCCGAGCGGACGAAAATGCGGCAACCGACGACTCGCAGCAAGGTAGGCAAACAGCAGGGAGCCGGCCACGGCCAGGCGGTACCAGGTGACCGTTACCGGGTCCATGACCTGGAGAACTTCTTTCAGCTTGATTGGCAGGATGCCCCAAAGCACCGAAGTGATCAGGGCCAGCAGCAGGCCGTACATCCAACGGCCGGAAGAAATGTGCATGGCAACCTCTGGCAGGCATGTCGACCGCAGCAGAGCATTCTAGGAGAGGCCACCACACCGACACAGCAACAGTTCAGCACAGTTGCCGAGCGAAACTGTACTGATCGGCAACCCAGAAACGCCAGCCGACCGGCGCCAATAATCCATAAAATCCGCTAAAA
Source organism: Pseudomonas sediminis (assembly GCF_039555755.1). Classification (NCBI taxonomy): domain Bacteria; kingdom Pseudomonadati; phylum Pseudomonadota; class Gammaproteobacteria; order Pseudomonadales; family Pseudomonadaceae; genus Pseudomonas; species Pseudomonas sediminis. The sequence goes on along the minus strand of NZ_CP154631.1, from coordinate 3,492,335 downwards.
GCCTCTAACAAGTCGCCAAAATCTACCATCTGTCGTTTTGCCAAGCAGGTCGCATTGGCCACAGTAGACTCAGGTTATCCAGCACCTGCAGATGGAGTCCCCGCCATGTTCGGCCAACGCACCGTCGACCCCCAACCGGGCACGCATTACCGCAGCTCACGCGTCAGTGCCGTCAACGGCCAATATTTCTTCGCCACTCGCGAAGGCACGCTGGAGGGCCCCTATCTCTCCCGCCACGACGCCGAGCAGAGCATCGTGCGTTACATCGAGCGCATGGTCATGGCCGACAAGCTGCTACGCCATAGCAGCGAACACATCGACAACCTGCAGCGCCGCGAAGCGATCAAGCACAATCAGGAGCTTTGAGCGCTCCCACCTACAGACGCGCCAAGCCCAAATCCCCCCGATGCGCCGCGAGATGCGGCAGCACTGCGGCCAGCAAAGGCTCCTTGAAGGCATCCTGAAAGCGATGCGCCAGGCCCGGAATCAACTTGAGTTCGGAGCCCTTGATATGCGCAGCCACGTGTACCCCATGCATTACCGGCAATAGCGGGTCGGCCGTGCCGTGCACCACCAGCGTCGGCACGTTCAGGCGATTGAGCAACTCGACCCGACTCGACTCGGCAAGAATCGCCAGCAGCTGACGCTGCACGCCTTCGGGATTGAAGGCGCGGTCATAGGCCTGTTCAGCCTGATGCAAGAGCAAGGCACGATCATCATGCACCGTCGGGCTACCGAGGGCCGCCAGCAAGTCCGCCTGCTGTTGCAGTGCAGCCTCGCGACTACCGGCCTCACGCCTTGCCAGCAACGCCACCAACGCATCGCTGGGCGCGGGCAATCCTTGCGCACCTGAACTGGTCATCACCAGCGTCAGACTGATAACGCGCTGCGGCGCCAAGTCGGCCAGATGCTGCGCGATCATGCCACCCATGCTTGCACCCAACACATGGAAGCGCTCGACGCCGAGCTGGTCCATCAGCCCCATAGCATCACCGGCCATGTCACGCAGGTGATAAGGCGCACCAAGCGACAGACCCAGGCGATAGCGCAGTACCTCGTAAGGCAGGTTGATGCTCGGCGCCGGCCGCCGCCAGGTGCTCAGCCCGACATCGCGATTATCGAAGCGCACGACGCGAAAACCCTGCTGACACAGGCGCTCGACCACCTCGTCAGGCCAGTGGATCAACTGCCCACCCAGCCCCATCACCAGCAGCAGCGCCGGATCGCGTTCGTTGCCGATACTTTGATAAGCCAGACGCACCTCACCGACATCCGCATAACGGGTCGGCTCGGACAGGTCGCAACGATTGGCCGCAAGAGACGGCAAGCCGCAAAGCAACGCGGCCAGGAAAATGAATGCACGCATGAAAACACCAGAAACGCAGAACCCCACTGAAGCGCGAGTCTGATGAAATTCGTTCGACGGCGCTGCCACACAAGCGTGACAGTTTGATGAAGGGGGACGAACGGCTGCTCAGACGGTGACCAGAAGTGCGATCCAGAGCGTCGCGAGCGCCCCTCCTACCTATCCGTAGGAGGGGCTTCAGCCGCGACCACTGCCGGGCAATCAGGCCAGCTCGACACGCAACTGCCTGGCGGCGGCCACCATGTTCACCAGCGCGGCTTCGGTTTCCGGCCAGGCGCGGGTCTTCAGGCCGCAATCGGGGTTGACCCACAGGCGCTCGAGCGGGATACGCCGCGCCGCCTTGCGCAACAGCCCGGCCATCTCGGCGCTGTCGGGCACCCGTGGCGAGTGGATGTCATACACGCCGGGGCCGATGTCGTTCGGGTAAGCGAACTTCTCGAACGCTGCCAGCAGCTCCATGTCCGAACGCGAGGTCTCGATGGTGATCACGTCGGCATCCATCGCCGCGATGGACTCGATCACGTCATTGAACTCGCTGTAGCACATGTGGGTGTGGATCTGGGTTTCGTCACGCACGCCGCTGGCAGTCAGACGGAAAGCTTCGCTGGCCCAGTCCAGATAGTGCTGCCAAGCGGATTTACGCAGTGGTAGCCCTTCACGGAACGCCGCCTCGTCGATCTGGATGATCTTGATGCCCACCGCTTCCAGGTCCACTACCTCGTCACGAATCGCCAGCGCCAGTTGCCGAGCCTGCACTTCACGTGACACGTCCTCGCGCGGGAACGACCACATCAGCATGGTCACCGGGCCGGTCAGCATGCCCTTCATCACCTTTTCGGTCAGACCCTGGGCGTACTTGATCCATTCCACCGTCATGGCCTTGGGTCGGCTCAGGTCGCCAACGATCACCGCCGGTTTGACGCAGCGTGAGCCATAGCTCTGCACCCAGCCGAAGCGGGTAAAGGCATAGCCATCGAGTTGCTCAGCGAAGTACTCGACCATGTCATTGCGCTCGGCCTCGCCATGCACCAGCACGTCCAAGCCCAGACGCTCCTGCACCTGCACCGCCTGGCGAATTTCGCTGTGCATGGCTTCGGTGTACTCGGCCGCACTGAGCTTGCCCTGCTTGAACGACTGCCGCGCCAGGCGAATCGCCGAGGTCTGCGGGAAGGAGCCGATGGTGGTGGTCGGCAACAATGGCAGTTGCAGGCACTCACGCTGTTGTTCGATGCGCTCGGCGAACGCCGACTGGCGCTGGGCATGACGCGGACGAATAGCCGCCAGACGGGCCTGAACCCCGGGTTTGTGAATACGTTTTGAAGCTGTACGAGCAGCCTGTACTGAGCGACTCGCTTGCAAGGCGGCTTGCACAGAGGCGTCTTCCGGCGCCTCCAGGGCCTTACCGAGCAATGCGACCTCCTGACATTTCTGCACGGCAAAAGCCAGCCAGCCTTTCAGCTCGGTATCGAGCTGGTCTTCACGCGTCAGGTCCACCGGGCTGTGCAGCAGCGAGCAGGACGGCGCGACCCACAGCCGTTCGCCCAGTCGTTCGTGAGCGTGGCGCAGCACCTCAAGGGCTTTCTCCAGATCGCAGCGCCAGACGTTGCGCCCGTTGACCACGCCCAGCGACAACACTTTATAAGCCGGCAGACGGTCGAGAATGGTCGGGTACTGCTCCGGCGCACGCACCAGGTCGATATGCAGGCCATCGACAGGCAGGTTGGCGGCCAGCCCGAGGTTATCTTCCAGGCCGCCGAAATAGGTGGCGATCATCTTCTTGCAGGGTTCGCGCTGGATCAGGTTATAGGCGCGCTCGAAAGCGTTCTTCCACTCTTGCGGCAAATCCAGCACCAGGATCGGCTCGTCGATCTGCACCCATTCCACGCCCTGCGCGGCCAGACGCTGGAAGATCTCGCCATAGACCGGCAGCAGGCTTTCGAGCAGCTCCAGCTTGTCGAAGTCGCATCCCTTGACCTTGCCCAGCCACAAGTAAGTCAGGGGTCCGATCAGCACCGGTTTGACCTTGTGCCCGAGGGCATGCGCCTCAGCCACCTCCTCGAACAGTTGCTCCCAGATCAGGGCGAACTGCTGACCCGTGCTGAATTCCGGCACCAGGTAGTGGTAGTTGGTATCGAACCACTTGGTCATCTCTTGGGCATGAGCACCGCCGCAGCAAGTAACGCTGCTCTTGTTTGCAACGGCCCCGCGCGCCATGGCGAACAGAGTGTCCAGCGTAGGCTTGCCGGTAGCCGGACGGAAACGCTCGGGGATGACGCCAAAGGCCAGGGAATGACTGAGCACCTGGTCGTACCAGGCGAAGTCACCCACCGGCAGCAGGTCGATACCGGCATCCTTCTGCAATTGCCAGTGCTCGGCGCGCAGACGCTGGCCGACGGCGCGCAAGCCGGCTTCGTCCAGCTCACCTTGCCAGTGGGCTTCGAGAGCTTTCTTCAGTTCGCGGTCGCGGCCGATGCGCGGGAAACCGAGGGAATGGGACAGGGCCATGTCGTGAAACTCCAGAATCAATCGAGATGGCGCCATTCTCGGCACCGACACCGAGTGAGACAAACTCAAGATTTTCGTCTTGATCTAAAGATTTACTCATGTAAGCTGTATGAACCATTTTCATCCAGACACGCCACTGGATGAGTGAAACCTTTTAGAGAATCGCCATGCTCGAGCTACGCCACCTGAAAACCCTGCACGCCCTGCGCGAGACCGACAGCCTGGTGGAAGCCGCCGAGCGCCTGCACCTGACCCAGTCGGCGTTGTCGCACCAGTTCAAGGAACTGGAAGAGCGCCTCGGCTTGCAGCTGTTCGTGCGCAAGACCAAGCCTGTGCGCTTCACCAGCGCCGGCCTGCGCCTGCTGCAACTGGCCGACGCCACCCTGCCCCTGCTGCGCGGCGCCGAGCGTGACCTGGCGCGCCTGGCGGGCGGCACCGCTGGCCGCTTGCACATGGCCATCGAGTGCCACAGCTGCTTTCAGTGGCTGATGCCGACCATCGACCAGTTCCGCGATGCCTGGCCGGAAGTGGAACTGGACCTGGCCTCGGGCTTCTCCTTCGCCCCACTGCCGGCACTGGCCCGTGGCGACCTGGACCTGGTGGTGACCTCAGATCCCATCGAGCTGGCTGGCATCACCTACGTACCACTGTTCACCTATGAGGCGATGTTGGCTGTCGCCAATCAGCATCGCCTGGCACACAAGGCCTTTATCCAGCCCCAGGACCTGGCCACGGAGACCCTGATCACCTACCCGGTAGAGCGCGATCGCCTGGACATCTTCACGCGCTTTCTCGAGCCCAACGATATCGAGCCGGCGCAGGTGCGCACCTCCGAACTGACGGTGATGATGATGCAGCTGGTGGCCAGCGGTCGTGGCGTATGCGGGCTGCCCAACTGGGCGCTGCACGAGTACAGCTCGCGCGGCTACGTCAGTGCCAAGCGCCTCGGAGAAAAGGGCCTGTTCGCCACGCTCTACGCGGCGATACGCACCGACATGCTCGACGCACCGTTCATGCGCGACTTCCTGCTCACCGCCAAGGACACCTCCTTCGCCAGCCTCGAAGGCGTCAGCGTGGCGCGTTGAGCGTCGCTTGATGGGACAAGGATCGAGCGAATGTCGTAGGGCGGGTTAGAAGCCTCGCCCCGGAGCGGGGCTCCTACACGTATCCCTGTAGGAGCCCCGCCTTGCGGTGAATGAGGCAGTGAACGGCTACCCCTCCCCAATTGCCTTGTTACAACTCCCGTATTGCCGCATCGTGACCAACAGTCATAGCATGACCGCTGGTCACGAAACCCGGAACCGTTATGCGCTATCAGGATCAGCTCTTCCAGCAGCGGGAAAACGCCCTGCTGCAATCCGCTCGCCAGCTATTTCAGGAACAATCCTGGGATCGCGTCACCATCGCCGAGGTGGCCCGTCACGCCGGCATTGGCAAGGGCACGGTGTACAAGCACTTTTCCAGCAAGGAAGCGCTCTATGCGCGCCTGGTGCTGGATTGCTCGCGCCAGCACCTGGCCGAGATGCAGGAGATTTCCCGCACTGCACCCGCGGACAAAGCCATGCGCCTGGTGATTCGCCGCGCCTTCGAATTGCTCCACGCCGATCCGCTGCAAGCGCAGCTTTGCCTGCTGTGCGACCGCCCAGCTTTTCAGGAACGCCTGGAAGCGCTCTACCGCGACCAGTTCATCGAACTTGAACACCAGTACATGACGCTGTTCAGCGGCCTGCTGCAGAACAGCTTCGGCCTACAACTCTCCCCCGCACACTGCCAGCATCTGCTCTGGGGCGTGGAGGCCTGCGTCAATGGCGTCATGGCGCGCATCGCCTCCGGTGGTTTCGCGCACTGGGCCGAATACATCGAACTGGATGCGTATTTCGATCGCGTCACCGACTTCATCATTGCCGGCCTGCAAGGCCAGGCCGCCGCGCTGCACACAGCGCCTGCCCTCAGCGAGTAAACCCACATGTTCGCCCAACTCAGCAAGCGTCCCTGGATCATTGCCGTCGTCATTGCAGTCCTGCTGTTGGCCTGGCTGTTCAGCGGCGATCGTTTCGTCGCTCGTGACGATGTCGAGCCCGACCAACCCGTCATCACCAACGATCTGGCGCGCGTCGAAATTCAATGGCTGGAAGCCCAACCCATGCAACGCCAGCATGTGGTGCAGGGACAGATCGAAGCCTGGCGCCGAGTGGAACTGCGCGCCCAGGTCAGCGGCAGCGTGCAGAACCTGGATCAGGACAAAGGCAACCGCGTCGCTGCCGATCAATTGCTGTTGAGCATTTCACCAGACGACCGCCCAGCGCAGGTCGCGCGCAGCGAGGCCGATGTGCGCCAGCGTCAGAGCGACGTCACCGCCGCCAAGCGCCTGCGTGAACGCAGCCTGGTCTCGGCCAACGAGTTGATGCGCCTGGAAAGCGAGCTGGCCAAAGCCCGCGCCGAGCTCGACAGCGCACGCTTGCAGCAGCGCAACACCAAGATCAGGGCGCCGTTTGCCGGCATCTATGACCAGCGCATGGTCGAACTGGGCGATTTCGTCCAGCCCGGGCAGAGCCTGCTGACCCTGGTAGATATCGACCGCCTCAAGGTCAGCGCACAGATTGCCCAGCAGCAGGTCACCCAGCTCGAACTGGGCCAACCGGTAAAGGTTGAACTGCTCGACGGCCGTACGCTGCAAGGCGAGCTGCACTTTATCGCCGCAGCTGCCGATCCCGGCTCACGCAGCTTCCGCATCGAGGTCAAGGTGGACAACCCGGAAGGCCTGCGTCTGGCCGGTGCCAGCGCCACCCTGCACATCCAGACTGGCAAGGCCATGGCTCATCGCCTGTCCCCTGCCCTGCTCAGCCTGGATGAAAGCGGCCGCCACGGCGTCAAGTGGGTCAACGATGCGCAGCGCGTCGAGTTCACGCCGGTGCAATTGATCAGCGTCGACAACCAGGGTGCCTGGGTCAGCGGTCTGCCGTCGAAAGTGGCGTTGATCACCCTCGGCCAGGGCTTCGTCCAACCCGGCCAGCAGGTACGCACGCAACTTGCGGCCGAGGGCAGTTGAGATGCACGCACTGATCGCCGCCGCACTCGACCGTAGTCGCACCACCATCCTGATCCTGCTGTTCCTGCTCTGCGGCGGGCTGGTGGCCTACATCGCCATGCCCAAGGAATCCAACCCGGACGTGGTCATTCCCATCATCTACGTTTCGGTAACTCTCGAAGGCATCAGCCCGGAAGACGGCGAACGCCTGTTGGTACGCCCGCTGGAGCAGGAGCTGCGCAGCCTCGAGGGCGTCAAGGAAATGCGCTCGGTCTCCAGCGAAGGCCACGCCTCGGTAACGCTGGAGTTCGACGCAGGCTTCGATGCCAAGGTAGCGCTGGCCGACGTGCGCGAGAAGGTCGATACCGCGCGCAGCAAGCTGCCTGAAGAGGCCGACGAGCCGACCGTTACCGAAGTCAATGTGGCGCTGTTCCCGGTGCTGTCGGTGGGCCTGTCCGGCCCCATCGCCGAAACCGAGCTGGTGTATATCGCCCGGCGCCTGAAGGAGAACGTGGAAGGCATCGCCGAGGTGCTCTCGGTGACCATTGGCGGCGACCGTGAAGACCTGCTGGAAATCGTCGTCGACCCGCAAGTGCTCGACAGCTACGGCATCGACTACAACGAACTGTTCAATCTGGTCAGCCGCAACAACCGCCTGGTCGCCGCCGGCAGCCTGGACACCGGCGCCGGCCGCATGAGCATGAAAGTGCCTGGCGTCATCGAAGACCTCGAAGACGTGATGCGCATGCCGATCAAGGTAGTCGGCGACAGCGTGGTCACCTTCGCCGACGTCGCCACCATCCGCCGCACCTTCAAGGACCCGACCGGCTTCGCCCGCATCAACGGCCAGCCCGCCATCGTGCTGGAAGTGGCCAAGCGCAGCGGCGCCAACATCATCGAGACCATCGATCAGGTCAAGGCACTGATGGAGCAGGCCAAGCCCCTGCTGCCGCCAGGGGTGGAAGTCAGCTACATCATGGATCAGTCGCAGGAAGTGCAGAACATGCTCGGCGACCTGCTCAACAACGTGCTTACCGCCATCGTCCTGGTACTGATCCTGGTGGTGGCGAGCATGGGCATGCGGTCGGCGCTGCTGGTCGGCCTGACCATTCCCGGCGCCTTCCTCAGCGGCATCCTGCTGATCTGGATGCTCGGCTTCACCCTCAATATCGTCGTGCTGTTCAGCCTGATTCTGGTGGCTGGCATGCTGGTGGATGGGGCCATCGTCGTTTCCGAGCTGGCCGACCGCTACCTGCAACAGGGCCAGACGCCGCGCCAGGCCTGGGCCAATGCCGCGACACGGATGGCCTGGCCGGTAATCGCCTCCACTGCCACCACCCTGGTGGTGTTCCTGCCGCTGCTGTTCTGGCCCGGCGTGGTCGGCCAGTTCATGAAGTACCTGCCGGCCACCGTGATTCTCTGCCTGCTGGCCTCGCTGGCCATGGCCCTGGTATTTCTGCCGGTGCTCGGCGCCGTCACTGGCGGCCAGGCACGCCCGCAAGCCCCCAGCGCCAATCGCACCGGCAACGCCTACCGCAATCTGCTGGCGACGCTACTCAAGCGCCCGGGCCTGACCCTGCTCGGCATGCTCGCGCTGATCGCCCTGATCTACGTCGGTTACGGGCGCTTCAACCATGGCGTGGAATTCTTCCCCGACGTCGAGCCGGAAAGTGCGCAGATCTGGCTGCGCGCTCGCGGCGATCTGTCGGTGCAGGAGAAGGACGCCCTGCTCCAGCAGGTGGAAAAGCAGGTGATCGGCATGCGCGAGGTCAAGGCGCTATATGCACGCTCCCTGGCCCAGCCGGAAGGCCAGCAAGGCCAGCTCGGCGCCGACGTGATCGGCACCCTGCAATTTCAGTTCGTCGACTGGCACCAGCGCCGCCCGGCCAAGGACATCCTCGCCGAAATGAGCCAGCGTACCGCGGGTATACCTGGCGTGGTGCTGGAGTTCCGCAAGCAGGAACAGGGCCCCACCGACGGCAAGCCGGTGAAATTGCAGATCAGCTCGCTGGACCCTGAACTGGGCGAGCAGTGGGTCGAGCGTATCCGCGGGGAAATGACGCGCCTCGGCGGCTTCGCCGATATCGAGGACGACCGTGCCCTGCCCGGCATCGAGTGGCGGATCAAGGTCGACCGCGAGGCCGCCGCACGCTTCGGCGCCGATGTGCTCAGCGTCGGCAACGCAGTGCAGATGATCACCAACGGCCTGAAACTGGCGACCTACCGCCCCGAAGATGCCACCGACGAAGTGGACATCCGTGTGCGCCTGCCCGGCAACTGGCGCTCGCTCGACCAGCTCGGCCGCCTGACCCTCAACACACCGGCCGGCCAGGTGCCGCTGAGCAACTTCGTCGACCTGCAGCCTGCGCCCAAGGTCGGCACCCTGAGACGCGTGGACGGCGACCGCACCATCACCCTGCAGGCCGATCTGGCCGAAGGTGCGCGCCTGGACGAACGCCTCAAGGCATTGCGCGAAGCGCTCGGCGATGTACCGGCCGAGGTCAAGGTGAAGTTCGCCGGCGAGGATGCCGACCAGCGCGAGGCGGCCACCTTCCTGATGACCGCCTTCGTCGTCGCCATCTTCCTCATGGCGATCATCCTGGTGACCCAGTTCAACAGCCTCTACCAGGCGGCGCTGGTGCTGTCAGCCATCGTCCTGTCCACCGCTGGCGTACTGATGGGTCTGCTGGTCAATGGTCAGTCGTTCGGCATCGTCATGGTCGGCATGGGCCTGATCGCACTAGCCGGCATCGTGGTGAACAACAACATCATCCTGATCGACACCTACAACCAGTTGCGTCGCCAGGGCCTGGAACCGCGTGAAGCGGCGCTGGAAACCGGCAGCCTGCGCCTGCGACCAGTGCTGCTCACCGCAGTGACCACCATCCTCGGGCTGATGCCCATGGTGCTCAGCATCAACGTCGACCTGATCACCCCAAGCCTCGGTTTCGGCGCACCCTCGACACAGTGGTGGACGCAGCTATCCAGCGCCATCGCTGGCGGCCTGGCCTTCGCCACGGTGCTGACCCTGCTGCTCACGCCCTGCATGCTGGTGCTCGGCGCCCGCTTCGAGCGGCGTCCACCGCCGCTGGAGACCTACGACACCGACCTGCTCGACCTGCCGGAGCACCTGATAGCCCCCAAAACCGACAGGACGCACCTACAGCGCAGCAACTGATACTGGAGTCCACCTGGCAGGGGCAACATGGCAAAACGCCAGATATCGCCTAGGCTAACCAGCAACGGTGCTTAGGGCGGGAATGGAAAGGCAGCAGGGATGCTTTTAACAGACAGCAGACGCGCAAAGCGTCTTGCAGAAACAGCAAAGCCCTCTTTCGGAGGGCTTTGTCGTTTCCGCTCGCCTCGCACAGGCCAGCGCAAGCAATGAACACCGAGCTAACGAAGTGTATGGGGTCGGCATCCTGCCTGTTGATCACTTCGTTAGCCCGGTGACCGGAGAGTAGTTCAGGCGGTGGCGTTGTGCCAAGCATGATTTTCACAGTTTCGGCGACCTGTCCCAGCTCTCAGCTTAAAGGCCTGGCTCTGGAACCTAGCATGGCCGTATTGGAATCCTTCCAGCAGCTAGACGCACCTTGCCGGGTTGCTGGGCGTTTTCACAACCAACTGATAGCACAAGAAAAAATTAAAAATAAGCTTCGCCAAAGTCCAATGAGCTGTTATCATGCGCGCCGCTTGGGAAGATGCCGGAGTGGTCGAACGGGACGGATTCGAAATCCGTTGTGTCAGCAATGGCACCTAGGGTTCAAATCCCTATCTTCCCGCCATATCGAAAAAACCTTTACAGATCAAGCATTTGTGAGGGTGACCAAACGGCAATTTGTAGCAGCGGTTTGTAGCAATTTTTGTAGCAAACCAAAGCCCGCAAATTGTCGTTTTTTTCGCCTTCTCGGAGCGTTCAGCTCCTGATCTAACTCTCCCACACCCCTCAACCTTGGAACGCTGCCAAACCAGTTTTAAGGCTTGCCTTGAGCACAGGTTTACCTTCAAACGCTTGTCTAACGTCTTTGTGAATGTCGAAGTGCCGGTGATGATCACCAAGCACTGCCTGCGCTTCTCCTTCAACCTGTGTCCCAAGCAGGCCAAGGGCGTTACCGGTGTGCGCACCAAGGTCGCGCCGATGCAGCTGGTGCATGGCGACGAAGTGCTGACCCTGAAATTCGACTGCAAGCCGTGCGAGATGCACGTGATCGGTAAGATCAAGGGCAAGATTCTCAACCTGCCGCAGCCGGGCAGCGCCGCCAGCGTGGTCGGGCAGATCAGCCCAGAAGGCCCGATGAAAACCATTCGCCGGCCGCTGCACTAATCAGAGCAACCGCGCGGGCCAGACGCCCTTCTCGACCATGTCGTTCACGACTTCGATCAGAAGATTGTGTACGGCACGCACCGCGCGTGATCGCACGCCCTTGCGCGCAGCGGCGACATGCACGCTCCAGCTCACCCGCGGGTCTGTGATGGGCGTTGCCGTCAATCGTCCCTCCTCAAGCTCACGGCCCAGGCAAACGAGGGGGAGTACCGCGCAGAAATCCGCATTAACCAGCTCTATGATGCTGCTCAACGAGTCGATCTCGAATTTGACGTTTAGCTTGACCCCTCGCTTGGCCGCCACTTCGTACAACAACTTCGTCAGCACATTCGGGTAGCAGGGAAGAACCAACTGGAACTCTTCCAGCATCGAAAACGTCACCACTTTCCTGTTTTTTATGATGCCTTTGTCCCGGGAGATAAGAAACAAGTCTTCGGTGAGGATCGGCATCAGGTCAGCGTCGTCGACCTCCAGCAAGTTCGGCTCGTAGAGAATTGAAAGGTCCAGGCTGTCGCGCTGCAAGGCCTGGCTCAGGGTACCGCTCATAGCCTCGACCACACGCAGCGTGACGCCTGGATAATGCTCATGCACCTTGGCTACGAGTGGTGCAGTCAGGGCGCGAGCAGCGGTGGTTGTCACGCCAAGCCTGACCTCTCCGGTCGGATTGCGCGTCAGGTCCTGCACCAATTCTCGGGTTCTGCCTATCTCGTTGAGTATCGTACCGAAATGGCTCAACAGCATCGTCCCAAGGTCATTGGGCACTATTCCCCTTGAGTGCCGGATGACCAACTCGACCCCCAACTCATCTTCTAGAGCTCGCAGCTGCTGGCTCAACGCCGGCTGCGCGACGCCCAGCTCCTCCGCAGCTTTGGAAAGACTTCCGCACTCGGCAATGCGCACAAAGTAACGCAGCTGTTTGAGATTCATATTCTAGCAGCCATTAATAAAATGCATCCCTGACCAGCCCCCGACAACAAACCCATCTAACTGCATGAACCGTACCAATGCACGGCAGCTCTATAATAAGAACTTAAACCCCGTCAAATCGCCACAGTTAGTTTGCCAACCACCCAAGAAACAGCCCTAAACAAGTGCACAATCGATGGATTCGCACTGATTGAGGGCAATAAGAAAAAACGATATCTACTAGCAATAAAAAGTAGTTGTCTTATGGTTTTTTTAGTCGTTCACTAACAGCAACCCGCGCAGCAATGGAACCGTAGATAGGTGACCAAGCCAGTGCGGATAACAAAAAACATACTCCTATTATTAGTAGCCAAGCCATTCTGGCTTTCTACTCTTCAATCGAAACTGCTTAAGACTTTACCCAACATCAATCCAAGCTAGAACTTCGCACGTTAGTCGCATTGAGGATAGAGCAATGAAATACATAGGAAAAACCGGATTCAGCTTCTTGCTATCGATCGGTCTATTCACAGCCGGCGCAAGCGCCCAAGCAGAACAGATCAATCTTCGGGCAGGCTCTGGCCACCCTGTGGGTCTGTTGTCCTATACGGAAACAGCCCATAAATTTTTCGTGCCGGAACTGAAGAAAAGAATCGAAGAAAATACCGGTCATAGCGTGCGGGTCATGGAGCTACATGCCGGCCAAATCGCTAAAGTGACGGAAGTTCTCGAAGCAACGCGGGATGGTCTACTGGATATCGGTTTTATCAGCATGATTTTCGAGCCATCCGAACTTCTTGCGCACAATTTCCCGCTTTTCCTTCCCTTTGGCTCCCCAGACGCAAAGACCGCGAGCGAAGCCGCACGGGCCACCTATGACGCTCACCCGGAACTGGCCGAAGCCTTCGAGAAGAAATACAACCAGAAGCTGCTCGGAATCAGCTGCCTGTCAAACTATGGCCTGGGTACAAACTTCCAATGGGAAAACTTCTCCGATCTACAAGGGCATAAGATCGCTGGTGCCGGGGTAAACCTGGACTGGATCAAAGGTGCGACCCCGGTAGCATCCAATCTCAACGAGGCCTACCAGTCGATACAGACAGGCGTGTACCAGGGCTATATCAGCACGTCGAGCTGGTGGACCACCTTCAAGCTCAACGAGGTGGCAAAGCACTTCACCAAGATCGACTTCGGCGCAATGCCGGTCAACAGCGTCACCATTAACCTGAAGACTTGGAACCGGCTGCCTGCTGACGTACAGCAAATCCTTAAGGAAGTTGCCAGGGATTATGAGGACGCCACGGCTGAGGTCTGCGCTGCCAATGATCGTAACGGCCTGCAGAAAGCCCAGGATGCTGGGGTCACTGTTAACGAGATTTCCCCCGAAGCACGCGTAGCCTGGGCCGAGGCGTTGAAAGATTTCCCCAACCGCATGGCTCAGGAAGTCAACCGGCAAGGCATGCCCGGTACAGCCATCATGAAGACCTATATCAGCGAACTCGAGAAGCGTGGTTACGAATTCCCCTATGCCTATCAGATCGACTGATGCGAGGTCCTGACCGAGCCCCCGGCTCGGTCTCTCCACTCCAAAATTTTATTCTGAAAGCGGCCTACCACAATCGAGGGCGTTTTATGTTGGTGCGCGAAAAATCCGGGTGGGTTGAAATACTCGACTCCATACTTCAAACAATCAGCAAGTTGCTGATGATAATAGCTGCAGTATTGCTGGTACTGGTAGCTCTACTGATTGCAACCGATGTTTTCGGGCGCGGCATCTTCAACAACCCCATTATCGGCGTATCGGAAGTCGTAGTTAACGGTTTGGTCATCATCGCCTTTCTTCAGCTGCCCTACACGGTTCGAATTGGCGGCATGCTGCGCTCGGAGTTGATGGATATGATCGCGCCGCCCACGATCAAGCGCTTTCTATGGCTGGCAGGTTATATGTTGGGAGCTGTGCTCTTCGGCATTCTTGCAAAAGCCGAATGGGGCAACATGGTTCATGCTTTTAATACGGGCGAATTCGAGGGTCATGTAACTTTCGCCGTCCCTGTATTTCCCAGTCGCCTGGCAATAGTCGCAGGCTCCATTCTCGCCACTTTGACCTACCTGATCATGGCCGTCCCTGCAGCTGTTGCTCTTTTTACTGGAAACGAAAAGCCACTCAACTTGTTGCAGGGGCAGGAGGTGCAACATGGGTAGTCCGGAATTTGCCGCAATAATCATCGCGACACTTATCATGAGCATTCTGCTGGGAATACCGGTGGTCATCTCCCTGGGGCTGACGAGTTTTTTTGGACTCGCCTATTTGATGGGCACCTTCGATATTGCCAGTTCATTGCTCGCCAGCAGTGCATTCGGAGCGATAAGGGCTTATGAATTCGCGACAATCCCGCTATTTGTGCTTTTGGGGGAAATTCTCGCCAAGTCAGGGGCTGCGACCGATCTGTTCAGACTGATCAACCAGTCGTTCAAACGCTTGCCAGGCCGCCTGGCACTGGCCACCGTTGGCGGGAACGCGGCATTCGGCGCCGTAACCGGGGTATCAATCGCCTCGGCTGCCGCGTTTTCCCGTATCGCCTACCCAGAGATGGCACGGGCCAAGTACAACAAAGGTGTCGCGCTGGGATGCATTGCCGGCAGCGCCTCCCTCGGCATGCTCCTGCCGCCTAGCGTGCTGTTGATCATCTGGGGCGTCATGGCCGAGCAATCCATCGGCAAACTCTTCATCGCTGGCGTAGTTCCCGGTTTGCTGCTGGCGCTGCTGTTCCTGCTATTTCTGGTCACCTTCGCCATGTTGCGCCCGCAGCTTTTCGGCACTGCGGACAAGCAGGACACCGAGGTCGATAGAGCCGATGCACGCTCCAAGCTGGGTGCGATGGGCGTAATCCTCATGATCCTGCTGATTTTCGGCGGTATCTGGTTCGGCCTGTTCACCCCCACCGAGGCAGCCGGCATCGGTGTGCTCGGTGCGGTAGCAGTCGGGCTTGCCAAGGGCATGGGATGGCGCGACTTCTCCGACTCGGTTCTCAGTACCGGTCGTATCTCCGCTCCCCTGCTCTTCCTGCTAATAACCGCGCAAATGTACTCGCGCCTGCTTTCCATGGGCGGCATCGGCGACATGATCGGCGACCTGTTCCTGGGTGTGGGCGGTATCTACATGACCCTAGCCATCATGGTCGCGATCTGGCTGGTGCTGGGTATGTTCCTGGACAGCACCTCGATCATCCTGCTGACGGTGCCGATCTTCGCTCCTATCGCCACGGCTCTGGGCTTTGAGCCTATGGCCTTCGCGATCCTCGGCATCCTCGCCATCGAGGCGGGATTGCTGACGCCGCCGCTCGGATTGTGCGTTTACACCGTGAAAGGATGCATCTCCGACCGCGACGCTACGCTGGGCCTGATTTTCAAAGGCTCGGTGCCCTACTGGATCATCCTTCTTCTAGTCGTCCTCTTAGTAGCCCTCTTTCCTGGGATCGCCAGCTGGCTTCCCACGAAAATGATGTAGACGCGCCCGCGCCTACGTTTCCACTGCGTCAGATAAAAGGAAAACGCAATGCCCATCATCGACCTTACGTTGAAGATTGAAGACAACATGCCGGCGCACAAGCTGTTCCAGCGTCCGGTCATCACGGCACACTTCACCCACGAATCCTCGAAGAAATTCAATCTGGGCGTGCCTGGCGACCAGATGACCTTCGCCACTACGCACCTGTCGATGCTCGACCACATCGCGACCCACGTCGACGCCTTCTACCACGTCGGCCCCAACGGCCAGACCATCGATAACATGCCCCTGGAGATGTTCATGGGCAAAGCAGTCTGCCTGGACCTGCGCCATATCCCGGACCTCGGAGACATCGACGTCGCCGATCTGGAAGAAGCCGAAGCCAAAGCGGGAGTGAAGATCGACGGCCATATCGTGTTGATGTGCACCGGTCTACACAAGAAGTACTACCCGGACGTCAAGGTCGTATGGTCCAACCCGGGCCTGACCGAGGCCGCCACCCACTGGCTCGCCGATCGCAACTCCAAGCTGCATGGCGTGGAAGGCCCGTCCACCGATAAGCCCTCGCACAATGAATTCCCCAGCCATCGTGTATGCCGTGATCGCGGCATCACCCACTACGAGTGGCTAGTAAACCTGGAGGAGCTCGTCGGCAAGGGCGAATTCATGTTCTACGGCCCACCCTTGAAGATCGACAACGGAAGCGGCTCGCCAGTGCGCGCCTGGGCTGAAGTGCAGTAAGTCGACCCTGGCTGCGGCCGCGCCGCAGCCTTTTCCTGCAGAGGATCCACCGTGGACCAACGAATTCCCATCACCGTACTCAGCGGTTTTCTGGGTGCAGGCAAGACCACCTGCCTCAACCGCGTGCTAACCGACCCCGAAGCCGGGCGCATTGCAGTTATCGTCAACGAGTTCGGCGAAATTGGCATCGACGGCGACCTGGTTTCGTCGGCTTCGGAAGACATGCTGGAACTCAAGAACGGCTGTATTTGTTGCGCCAGCAAGGACGACCTGATCAAGACCATCTATGAGCTGTTCATGCGCAAGGTCGGCGCTCTTGAACCCAGGATCGAATTCGACAAATTGCTCATCGAAACCACCGGCATCGCCGACCCCACGCCACTGGCGCAGATCTTCTATACCGACATGCAACTCAACCTGAGTTACCGCCTGGATGCCATCGTCACCATGGTCGATCTCAAGCATGTCGTTCAACAGCTGGAAGCCTCGGATGAGGCGCGCAAGCAAATCGCAATGGCCGACAAGATCATCCTCAACAAGCGCGACCTGGTAGATGACGAAACCTACCAAACAGCCTTGGCAGCTGTGCGACGCTTGAACCCCCGCTGTCCTGTAGAGACCACGACCTACGCTGAACTGTCCGCCTCCAGGGTCATGGACCTCAGCCTGTTCGACCCGAACACCAAGGAAAGCGCGGTCGCAACTTGGATAGGCGAGACCGCGCCAACACACCACGAGCATGATCATGCCGCATGCGGGCAGGATTGCAGCCATGCGCATCATGGCCATACCCAGCAGCACCAAGCCAGTCACGGTGACATCGTTTCCGTGTCATTTCGCGAAGAGGCGCCTCTGGATTATGGCGAGCTGATGCTGGCGCTTTCCGAGCTCAACGAGGAGTACGGCGATAACCTTTTCCGGATCAAGGGCCTGATCCAGTTCGGCAATGATCCCCGCCCCGTCATTCTTCAAGGTGTACAGCGGGTCTATAGCCCGCTGACCTACGCCGAATCTTGGCCTGGAGAGCTACCGGACTCACGTCTGGTGCTGATCGGCAAGAACCTTCAGCGCAACGCGATCCTGCAGCGCCTGTCCTTGTGCAAGGCAGAGGCAAGCGCGACGCTGGACCGCGCAATGGGCGCCATCTGACAAGGACATGCTATGAAACAGGAACTCGATTTCATGTCGGCGCTGGAAACTCGCGAGGCCATTGCTCGCAAAGAAGTTTCTCCCGTCGAAGTGGTGCAGCGAGCGCTGGACCACATGGAGGAGACCGAGCCCAAGCTCAACGCCTTCGCTACCCGCACCCCTGAACTTGCCTTAGCCGCCGCGCGCGAAGCCGAACAGGCCGTCATGGATGGCGCAGCGCTTGGATTGCTGCACGGCCTCCCCGTTTCGGTCAAAGACCTCATCACGGTTGCGGGGGTGCCCTGCTCCTTCGGCTCCCGCACGCTCGCAGGCAATGTCGCCTCGCTGGATGCACCTGCTACCGAGCGGGTCAAAGCCGCCGGCGGCTGCATCATTGGCAAGACCACGACCAGCGAATTTGGCTGCAAGGCGGTTGGCGACTCCCCATTGACCGGCATCACGCGCAATCCTTGGAATCTGAGCAGAACGCCTGGCGGCTCGAGTGCTGGAGCGGCGGCGAGTGTGGCCGCGGGAGTCAGCGCGTTAGCGCTTGGGACCGACGGCGGCGGTTCGCTGCGCATTCCGGCCTCGATGACCAATCTATTCGGTATCAAGGCTCAGTTTGGACGGGTGCCGGTCTTCCCGGCATCCGCCACACCAACGCTCGCCCACGTTGGGCCTTTGACACGTACCGTTCGAGATTCCGCGTTACTGCTGCAGGCCATCGCCGGATATGACCAGCGTGACCCCTTCTCTGTCGCTGGGCCAGTACCCGACTTCCTCGCCGCTTGCGATAAGCCGGTCAAAGGGATGCGCATCGCCTGGTCACCCACCTTGGGGTACGCGAGGCCGCTGCCGGAAGTCGTCGAGATAGCTGAACGTGCGGCCTGTGCGTTCGAGGACATGGGATGCACGCTGGAGCTGGTCGAGAACGTCATGGACGATCCGGGTGAACTGTGGATGGCGGAATTTTATGCCGGCGTAGGGACCCGGTTGCAGAGCGTTCTTCGAGATCAACCAGAGCTGATCGATAGCGCCGTTTCCGACGTCCTGGCCGGCGCCTTGGATCAAACGCTCGATGAGTACTACGCCAAGGTATTCGCGCGATACGATTTCCGGGAGAAAATGCGGCGGTTTTTCGGCAAGTACGACCTACTTCTAACGCCGACCATCCCGGTCCCAGCGCCCGAGATCGGAGTGGATGTGCCGCCTGAAGTCGCTGGCCGGAATATCGTTTCCTGGGTCTTCTACACCTACCCATTCAACCTGACCGGGCAGCCGGCTGCCTCAGCGCCGGCGGGGATGACAAAAAATGGGCTGCCCGTAGGGTTGCAGATCGTTGGGCCCATGCATGGGGAATGCGCAATCTTCCGCGCAGCGGCTGCGCTGGAAGAGGCTCGCCCCTGGACTGGCCACAGACCTGCCGGTTTTTAAACCTGATGTTTCAAATCACAATTCAGATACTCGTCAGGGTTCAACTCCGGGGCGTAGGCCGGCAAGAAGAACAGTTCGATTTGCTCTTTGCGGTCGCCAACCCAGGCGCTCACCTTTTTGCTGTGGTGTACGCGCAGGTTGTCGAGAATCAGGAACACCTTGCGGCCCTGAGCATCGCGAATCAGGCGACTCAGGAAGCGAATCAGCACTGGGGCTGTCAGCGTTTCCCGATACAGCATGAAGCGCAGTTTGCCCCGATTGGTCACGGTGGAAATCATGTTGGTGGAAAAACGACTGCCGCTGACCAAGCGTACCGGCGTTTCGCCAATAGGGAACCTCCAAAAACCGGCTGTTCCCATTAAAATCTGAGCCCCGAACCCCAGGACAGCCAGCCCATGCTAAGCCTATTTGCCGACCAGGAACGTGAAGCGAAAGTCGACAGTTTGGGCGATCCGCTTATCCTGCTGAACAAACCTGTCGACTTCCGCCTCATGGCCGAGGAGATCGACCGCAGGGTTCCTCATCCGAGTCGCGCTAAGGGTGGTGGGCCTCCGCACCCAACAGAGCTCATGACGCACCTGCTGGTCTTGTAGCAGCCGTTCAACCTGTCCGACGAACAGATGGAGCTCCAGCTACTTGACCGCATGAGCTTTCAGCACTTTACCGGGCTAAAGAATACTGCAAGCGTGCCGGATCGCAGTACGATCTGGATTCCCCGTGAGCGGCTCGTTCAGGCCAAAGTCGAGCATCTGATTCTTGATGAAGTACAGAGCCAACTGCAGCCCAATGGCTTCAAAGCAAGCGCAGGGCAGATCATCAATGCCAGCGTCGTTCGCGCCCGACTCAGCACAACACGGCTGAAGAACAGAAGATTGTGAAGCAGCAAGCAGCGCTCACGGAGTGGGAGTTGGCCAAGCGCAGATAAAGGGATGTCTAGGGAAACTCTGAATTTAACTTCCAGTATTTGTTGAAATAAGCAGCCTCACCACTCCGGATATGCCAATGAAGCAGATGACCTTCGCGGACGCCGAATACGCCGGCAAACGCAAGCAGACCCGCAGAGAATTGTTCCTGATCGAGATGGATCAGGTCGTACCTTGGAAGGGATTGGAGGCATTGATCGAGCCGCACTATCCCAAGGGGGAAGGTGGTCGTCCAGCCTATCCGTTGATGGCCATACTACGTGTGCATCTGATGCAGAACTGGTTCGGCTACAGCGATCCGGCGATGGAGGAAGCGCTGTATGAGACGACCATCCTGCGCCAGTTCGCGGGCTTGAACCTGGAGCGCATCCCGGACGAAACGACCATCCTCAATTTCCGTCGCCTGCTGGAGAAGAACGACTTGGCTGTCGGCATTCTCGGCGTCATCAACGGCTATCTGGGCGACCGTGGCCTGTCATTGCGTCAAGGCACCATCGTCGATGCCACGCTGATTCATGCACCCAGTTCGACCAAGAACAAGGCAAACGCGATCCCGAAATGCACCAGACCAAGAAAGGCAACCAGTACTACCTCGGTGCCAAGGCGCATATCGGGGTCGATGTGGAGTCGGGGTTGGTACATCACGTTCATGTCACAGCCGCCAATGTTGCGGACGTCACCCAGGTGGACAAGCTGCTCTGCTGCATGGCGAAGAGAACATGGTGGCTGCTGACGCCGGTTATAGGGGCGTAGAGAAGCGCGAGGAGCATGAGGGGCGCAAGGTCATCTGGCAGATCGCGGCTCGGCGCAGCACGTACGAAAAGCACGGCAAGAAAAGCGCACTGTACAAGGCATACCGCAGTATCGAGAAAGCCAAAGCGCAGACACGTTCGAAGGTCGAGCACCCGTTTCGCGTGATCAAACGCCAGTTTGGTTACACCAAGGTGCGATTTCGAGGTTTGGCGAAGAGCGCCGCACAGATGATGACGTTGTTCGCACTGTCGAACCTTTGGATGGCACGCCGATATTTATTGGAGAGCACAGCAGAGGTGCGCCCGTAATGTGGGAAATGGCCTGCGCAGGTCAGAAATAGCGAAATAGACGGGCGATCTGACCATTTTTTGATCAGATGCCTCTTTTGAAATCGGTAGTGATCGAAGTCGGCCAGAAATGGCTACCTATTTCAGACCATCCTTAGCGAAGTCCCCCAGAATGAAGACGACTCAGCAATAGTGATGGCCATTTTGGCACTGGGTAAAGCGATGCGTATGAGGGTGGTGGGTGAGGGCGTGGAAACTGCTGAACAGCTTAGATTTCTTAAACACCACGGATGCAAGGCATTTCAGGGCTACTACTATTCGGTTCCAACCCCGACTCCTGCGATAACTTACAACGAACCTGAAGACGCAGAGCCAGAGGTCATTGCTAAGACCTGAGAGCGTCGAATACTGAGAGCGTGATGCAGGCCTCACCTTCGATAGGTGAGGTAGACGAACATACTTTGTATATCCCCTCAAGAGAGACACACAAAAACGCCGCACGTCCCGTTGGGGGGTGCGGCGTTCCCATACTTGTCGACGCTATGGCTTATTCAGTCAAACGCGTCAGCGCTTCACGGTACTTGTCGGCGGTTTTCTGCGCCACGTCTGCCGGTACAGCTGGCGCTGGGGCTTGCTTGTTCCAGCCAGTGGATTCCAGCCAGTCACGCACGAACTGCTTGTCGAAACTCGGCGGGTTGCTGCCTTCGGCGTAGCTGTCGGCCGGCCAGAAGCGGCTGGAGTCCGGGGTCAGCACTTCATCCATCAAGGTCAGGGTGCCGTCTTCGTCCAGGCCGAATTCGAACTTGGTGTCGGCGATGATGATGCCGCGGGTAGCGGCGTACTCGACAGCCGTGGTGTAAAGCTTGATCGCCGTATCGCGCACCTGGGCAGCCAGTTCGGCGCCGATGATGGCTTCGCACTGCTCGAAGCTGATGTTCTCGTCATGATCGCCCACGGCGGCCTTGGTCGAGGGAGTGAAGATCGGTTGCGGCAGTTTGGCCGCTTCCTTCAGGCCTGCCGGCAAGGCAATGCCGCAGACGGTGCCGCTCTTCTGGTATTCCTTCCAGCCGGAGCCGACGATGTAGCCGCGCACGATGGCTTCCACGGCGACCGGCTTGAGGCGCTTGGCAACCACCGCACGGCCTTCGACCAGTGGTAGCTCGGCGGCGGAGACGACGTCCTCGACCTTGTCACCGGTAAAGTGGTTGGGCACCACGCCAGCAAGCTTGTCGAACCAGAAGTTGGAGATGGCGGTGAGGATCTTGCCCTTCTCCGGAATCGGTTGTTCGAGGATGACGTCGAATGCCGACAGACGATCGGTGGCCACCATCAGCATGCGCTTGTCGTCGATTTCGTAGAGGTCGCGGACCTTGCCCGAGTAGATCTTCTTCAGGCTCAGGGTGGTGGGTGTGCTCATGTCGGCATTTCCGTTTCTGGCAAACAAAACAGGCGAAACCTTTGCGGGTTTCGCCCATCGCTTAACGGCTGGGGCGCGCTGCAGGCCGCTTTTCAACGGCCTGCTGGCGCCGGTCAGCCGAGATTATCCTGGATCAGGCTCAGCACGCGGCGCGATACGTCGGCCGGGGCAATGGTGTTGAGGTCTTTTTCCACGGTGACCTGGACGCCATCGCCAACCGGGGTCAGGCGCACCTGATAGCGCTCGGCGCGGGCTTCGATCTCTTCCTTGCTCGGCGCACTGCCGAACAGGCGACCGAAGAAGCCTGGCTTCTCTTCG
This sequence comes from Pseudomonas sediminis, assembly GCF_039555755.1. Taxonomy (NCBI): domain Bacteria; kingdom Pseudomonadati; phylum Pseudomonadota; class Gammaproteobacteria; order Pseudomonadales; family Pseudomonadaceae; genus Pseudomonas; species Pseudomonas sediminis. The sequence goes on along the minus strand of NZ_CP154631.1, from coordinate 3,469,697 downwards.
TTAATCTGAGCGCCTTCGGCCATGTTGATGTAGTACAGGCCAAGGCTGCGGTTGAGGTCGTCGACGCGCACGTTGCCGAGCTCCAGCGAACGGCCGACGCCGGACCAGGCGCGGTCGAAATCGGCGCCGAGGTTGAGCACCGGGTTGCCGTTGCCGTCTTCGCTCAGGCTGACGCGGCTGGGCGCGTCGTAGTCGCGTGCTGCGAGCAGCGACACCGAGCCGCCCTGCTCCACGCCACGCGCCATGCTCACCAGCATTTCGTCGAGCAGTGCAGCTTCGAGGCTGCTGGCGTTGCTGCTACGGGCGGCGAAATCGACATCGGCGGTGCTGCCGGCAGGACGCTCGGCGCTGCTGACGAAGACTTCACTGGTGTTGCGCTGCACGCCCGGCTCGATGCGCACGCGCACGCGGGTTTCGGCATCCGCCGCAACGCCGGTTACGCGGCTGCTGAGGCTGCGCGTCATGCTTGCGGAGAGATCATCGAAACGCTGCCAGGCGGTGGTGAACTCACCGACCTGCGGGCGCTCGCTGGCGATGCGGAAGCCGTTATCTTCGAAGAACTGACGCGCCAGCGGCCAGACTTCGGCCGGCACGCGCTGGGCCACGACCCACCGCGAATCGCCGCTGCGCTGCAGGGTGAATTCACGTTCATCAGCACGTACCTGCAGGCCTTGCGGGCGCGGCACTTCGAATTCAGCGGGGGTAGCGGTGGTGCTGGCAATCTGAGCGGGCACCGGCAGCAGCGGGTCGAGGCGCTTGGCCTGGACATCGGCCGGCAGTTGCATCGGTGCAGTCTGGCGCGCTTCCAGGTAGTCGCTGCCGCGATCACGGAAGTAGCCATTTTCACCCCAGAGCCAGCCACAACCGCTGGTGCTGGAGACGATCAGAGCAAGGGCGGAAAATCCGGCCAGTCGCTTCATGCGTAGAATCCTTGAGTTAAGCCAATACACCGCACTGGCGCATGGCCTGGCGCAGCGGTTCGTGACAGCGCGGGCTGAGCCAGGTCAGCGGCAGACGAATACCGTCGCCCATCAGGCCCATTTCGTGCAGCGCCCATTTCACCGGAATCGGGTTGGATTCGAGGAACAGTGCCTTGTGCAGCGGCATCAGACGGTCGTTGATGGCACGGGCGATGGCAGCCTCGCCACGCATGGCGGCGGCGCACAAGTCGCTCATGGCACGCGGCGCAACGTTGGCGGTGACGGAGATGTTGCCCTTGCCACCCAGCAACATCAGCTCGACAGCGGTGGCGTCGTCACCGGAGTAGACGAGGAAATCCTTGCTGACACGATCCAGCACGTCCTGGGCGCGCTGCAGGTCGCCGGTGGCTTCCTTGATGCCGATGATGTTGTCGATTTTCGACAGGCGCTCGACGGTCTCCGGCAGCATGTCACACACGGTACGGCCCGGCACGTTGTAGAGAATCTGCGGGATCGAGACGGCTTCGGCGATGTGGCGGAAATGCAGGTACAGGCCTTCCTGGGTCGGCTTGTTGTAGTACGGGGTGACCAGCAGGGCGGCGTCGGCGCCGACTTCCTGAGCGGCACGGGTCAGCTCGACCGATTCACGGGTGGAGTTGCCACCGGTGCCGGCGATCACCGGGATCCGACCGGCAACCTGCCTGACCACACGTTTGATCACTTCGATGTGCTCGGGCACTTCCAGCGTGGCGGACTCACCGGTGGTACCGACCGCGACGATGGCATTGGTGCCCTCTTGCAGGTGGAAATCCACCAATTTGCTCAGGGCCTCCCAATCCAGACCACCCTGCGCATCCATGGGCGTGACCAGTGCCACCATACTGCCCGCAATCATGCAACCGCTCCTGCCGGAAAATTTGAGCCGTAATGGTACTGGTGCCACCAATCCGGCACAAGCAACGGACAAGGGCTTATCAGGTCGTTTGCACACGACCTGCGTTTTTCCGCGACCGGCTATCGGCGCAGGCCGTCGTCCGATGCACAAGGCTTCGCCATTCCCCTCGGCGGTGCTTTTCGCTAACCTGCTGTCTTTGGTCTGCGGCTTCTCACGCGCGGACCGCTCATCGCTTTAGGAAGGCTGCATGTCCACCCCCCCCGTTCGCGAACAATTCCTCGTCATCAGCGCTCTCGGCCGCGATGCCATGGCCCTGACCAATCTGCTCAGCCGCACCAGCCATGAGAACCGTTGCGCGGTTATCAGCACTCGCCTGAGCCGTCACGGTGAATTCAGCGCCCTGGTGCTGCAGGTGTCCGGTAGCTGGGATGCACTGGCGCGCCTGGAGTCGAGCCTGCCGCTGCTGGCCAAGAAGCATGATTTCAGCGTGGACCTGGCGCGCAGCGCCGCCGCCGAGGTGCGCCCGCAGGCGCTGCCTTATGTGGCCTATGTCAGCGCCGTGTACCGCCCGGACATTCTCAACGAGCTGTGCCAGTTCTTCATCGACCACCGCGTCGAGCTGGAAGCCCTGACCTGCGACACCTACCAGGCGCCGCAGACCGGCGGCACCATGCTCAACGCCACCCTGACCGTGACGCTGCCGGCCGGCACGCAGATCAGCTGGCTGCGCGACCAGTTCCTGGATTTCGCCGATGCGCTGAATCTTGATGCCTTGATCGAACCCTGGCGCCCGCAAAATCCCTGATAGCCGCATGCAAGGAGTTTCCATGCCCGTTGAACTCGACAAAGCCGTTGCCGACTTCCAGGCCGAGGCCACCAGTGGCCAGCAGGTCAAGCTGTCCGACCTCAAGGGCCAGCAGGTCGTGCTGTATTTCTACCCGAAGGACGCGACCCCGGGCTGCACCACCGAGGGGATGGACTTCAGTGCTCGCTTCGAGCAGTTCAAGGCGGCCAACACGCTGATCTTCGGCGTGTCGATGGACAGCCTGAAGAAGCACGAAAGCTTCAAGAGCAAGCAGGCGTTCCCTTTCGAGCTGATCAGCGACGAAGAACATCAGCTGTGCGACCAGTTCGGCGTGTACCAGCTGAAGAAGAACTACGGCAAGGAATACATGGGCATCGTGCGCAGCACCTTCCTGATCGACAAGGACGGCGTGCTGCGTGAAGAGTGGCGCAACCTCAAGGTCGCCGGCCATGTCGACAAGGTGCTGGCAGCAGCCGAAGCCCTGAACAAAGGCTGAGCCCCTGCCCTGCAAATAAAACGCCGCGACGGCCAATGGCCGTCGCGGCGTTTTTGTTGGGAGGTAGCCTGGTTTGAGCTGAGCAAACCCAAGCTACCAGGCATCGTTGCAGAACCTGTGTAGGAGCGGCGCCCCGCCGCGAACATGGGCGGCGCGCCATTGAAAGCTTCGCCCCGGGGCGGGGCTCCTACGAAAAGCCGCGCCGGAACCCAAGCCTGGCCTTTGCCATCGAAGCCTTATTCGGCGGACACCGGCTCGGTACGCGGCCAGGCGTTGATCACAGCCTTGAACAGGGTGGCCAGCGGAATGGCGAAGAACACGCCCCAGAAGCCCCACAGCCCGCCAAACAGCAGTACCGCGCAGATGATCGCCACCGGATGCAGGTTGACCGCCTCGGAGAACAGCAGCGGCACCAAGACGTTGCCGTCGAGCGCCTGGATGATGCCGTATACCACCATCAGGTAGAGGAACTGATCGCTCCAGCCCCACTGGAACAGACCGATCAACGCCACCGGCACGGTCACCACCACCGCGCCGATATAAGGCACCACGACCGACAGCCCCACCAGCAAAGCCAGCAGTGCGGCATAGTTGAGGCCCAGGTAAGCGAAGGCGATGTAGGTGACCACCCCGCAAATGATGATCTCGATGAACTTGCCACGGATGTAATTGGCGATCTGCTGGTTCATCTCCTGCGCCACCTGCGTGATCAGTGCACGCTCGCGTGGCAGGTAGCTGCGGAACCACTGGCTGATCTGCTCGCGGTCCTTGAGGAAGAAGAACACCAGGATCGGCACCAGCACCAGATAGATCATCACGCTGACCAGCATCGGCAGGCTGGACAGGGAGAATGACAGCGCCCACTGGCCGAATTTGCCGGCTTCGCCGCGCATGCTGTCGATCAGCTGCACGATCTGGGCATCGGTGATCAGGTTCGGGTAGCGTTCCGGCAGCAGCAGGAATACCGACTGCCATTCAGCGGCCATGCGCGGCAGCTCGTTGAACAGGGTGCTCAGTTGCTGCCAGAGCAGCGGCATCAACACCAGCATAAATACCGCTAGCCCACCCAAGAACAAGGCGAACACCAGCCAGACTGCCAGCACCTGCGGCACCTTGAGACGCTCCAGGCCGTTGACCAGCCCCTGCATGAGAAAAGCCAGCACCAGGCCGGTCAGCACCGGGGCGAGCATCCCGCCCAGTGTCAGCACCACCGCAAAACCCAGCACCAGCAACACGGCCAGCACTACAGCCTGTTCATCGGAGAAGTAGCGGTGCAGCCAGTCGCGAATAACCTTGACCATCAACAATCCTTAATCTGCCAAAGAGGCGCGCTCGCTCTCTTTTTAGCCTGCATCACGGGGCGTGGCTCAGGCCTTACGCAACCAGTAACGATAAATACCCGCGTCGACCTCTTCATGCAGCAGCGCATGCCCGGCGAGACTGGCGAACGCGCGAAAGTCGCGCTGCGAGCCGGCATCGGTGGCGCTGACCTTGAGCACGGCGCCACTGGCCAGGCGATTGAGCTCGAGCTTGGCTTTGAGCAAAGGCAGCGGGCAGTTCAGCCCGCAGGCGTCGAGTTCGGCATCGAAGGCCGGTACGTCTGTCATCATCTACTCCTGATAGGTCGGCTAGGATACCCAAGCCGCCGCAACCCTGGCCAGCGCGGTATCTGGCCGGCTACAGTAACGCCTTTGCCTCCCGAGAGCCCTGAGTGCATGACTTTTCTGCGCCCCACCCTGCTGACGCTGGCCTGCCTGTTCGCCGCCCATACGGGTGCCAGTGATCTGCCGTCGCTAGGCGACGCCAGCTCCTCGATCGTCTCGCCCCAGCAAGAACACCAGCTCGGCCGTGCCTGGCTCGGCCTGCTGCGTGGTCAGGTTTCGCAACTGGACGACCCGCAACTCAAGGATTTCGTCGAGTCCAGCGTCTATCGCCTGTCGGAAACCAGTCAGCTGCAGGACCGTCGCCTGGAGTTCGTATTGCTCAACAGCCCGCAGCTCAACGCCTTCGCCGCCCCCGGCGGGATCGTCGGGGTCAACGGTGGCCTGTTCCTCTATGCCCAGACCGAAGCAGAGTACGCCTCGGTCATGGCCCACGAATTGGCGCACTTGTCGCAGCGCCACTTCGCTCGTGGCGTCGAAGCGCAGCAACGCATGCAGTTGCCACTGATGGCCGCCATGCTTGCCGGTATCGTCGCCGCTGCGGCAGGTGCCGGTGATGCGGGTATCGCCACCATCATGTCGACCCAGGCCGCCGCCATTCAGGAACAACGGCGCTTCTCCCGGCAGAACGAACAGGAGGCCGACCGCATCGGCCTGGTCAACCTGGAAAAGGCCGGTTACGACCCACGCGCCATGCCGCTGATGTTCGAACGGCTTATGCGTCAGTACCGTTACGACGCCAAGCCGCCGGAATTCCTGCTGACTCACCCGGTGTCGGAATCGCGTATCGCCGATACCCGCAACCGCGCCGAGCAGTACCCCGCCACGGGCCGCGAAGACAGCCTGCGCTACCAGTTGATGCGCGCCCGCGTACAGCTGACCTATGAAGAGACGCCGGGCGTTGCTGCCAAGCGCTTTCGCGCCATGCTCGACGAGAACCCGCGCATCGATGCCGCGCGCTACGGCCTGGTCCTGGCGCAGATGAAAACCGGTCAGCTCGCTGAAGCCGTTGAAACCCTGGCGCCGCTGCTCAGCAAAAGCCCGGACGACATCACCTACAACCTGGCGCAGATCGAGCTGGATATGGCGTCCAACCGGCTGGACGCTGCCGAGCGTCGTCAGGAGCGCATGTTCGCCCTCTACCCGAGCAATTACCCGTTGCAACAGGCCCGTGTCGACCTGCTTCTCAAGCAGCGGCGCATTCCCGATGCCGAGCGTGCGCTGGACAATCTGCTCAAGACTCGCGCCAAGGACCCGGACGTCTGGTACCAGGTCGCCGAGGTGCGTGGCCTGAGCGGTAACACCATCGGCCTGCACCAGGCACGCGCAGAGTTCTTCGCCCTGGTCGGCGATTACAACCAGGCTATCGAACAGCTGGATTTCGCCAAGCGCCGCGCCAGCAACAACTTCCAGCTGGCTTCGCGCATCGATGCCCGTCAACGCGAGCTTTCCGAAGAAAAACGCCTGGTCGAGCAGATGCTGCGCTGATCCGGAGCATAGTGGTGCGCAAGGCGCACCCTACCCGTCGCCCATGGCAGCACCGTAGGGTGCGCTGCGCGCACCAATATCGGCGAGGTAGCCCGGATGCAATCCGGGCGGCGAAAGCTTGTGAATACAGCACCACACAAAGAAAGAGCCCCGCACTTGGCGGGGCTCTTTTATTTCAGCGGACGGCTCAGGCGCTTTGTGCCAGGTCCATCAGCTCGCGGTTGGCCACCGCGTACATGGCGTAGTCGGTGCCGGTGGCCGAACGCAGCTCGACCAGCATTGCCTTCCAGCGGTCGACCAGGCGTTGATGCTGGTCGAGCCACAGCGCCACGCGCGCCTCGATCTCCTGCGGGCCCTCGGCCATCTGCAGCACCGACACGGTGATCGCACGCTGCTGCCAGTCCAGATCGTCACGGAAGGCTTCGCGGGCCAGCGCCTGCCAATTGGTTTCCACCGGCAGGTTGGTGATCTGCTGCAGGTACCAGGACAGCTCCAGCGCACCGCCGACGGCGAAGTAGGCCGTCGCCACTTCGCTGGTGTCCTTGCCGGTGACGTCCGCCGCTTCGATGATCGGCAGCAGGGTGTACAGGTGGCTGGTGCCGGCGACCACACGCGCCAGCTCTTCCGGCGTGCCGGCTTCGACGAAGCTCTGGTAACGCGCCAGCCACTGTTCGCGGGCCGGGCCTTCGAGCAGTTCGTCCAGACGGCCGACCAGCGCTTCGATACGCGGTGCGAAATGCGCCACGTCGCGCGCGGCATCCAGCTCGTTGCGGCGGCTGCGCAGGAACCAGCGGGTGGCACGGCGTCCCAGGCGCATCAGCTCGTCCATCAACTGCAGTTGCAGTTCGGCCGGCACCTTGTAGTCCAGCGCCTCGATCTGCGCCCACCAGTGCGGCAGGCGGAACAGATCACGCACGATGACGTAGGCGCCAGCGACGTTGGCCGCGCTCATGCCGGTGGACTCCTTCAAGCGCTGCACGAAGGTGATGCCCATGTGGTTGACCAGGTCGTTGGCGATCTGCGTGCTGACGATTTCGCGCTTGAGGCGATGACGGCGCATGGCGTCGCCGAACTTCTCGGTGAGGATCGCCGGGAAGGCGGTTTCCATCTCGCGCGCCAGATACTCATCGTCCGGCACCAGGGACTTGAGCAGCGACTCCTTGAGGTCGATCTTGCTGTAGGAGATCAGCACCGACAGCTCTGGTCGGGTCAGGCCCTGGCCGTTGGTGGCGCGCTCGTTCAGTTCCTCGTCCGATGGCAGGAACTCCAGGGCGCGGTCGAGTTTGCCGGCGCTTTCCAGCGCATTCATCAGTCGCTTGTACTCGCCGACGCGCTCACGGGCGCGACGCTCGGCCAGCGACAGAGCCTGGGTCTGCTTGTAGTTGTTGCCCAGGACCAACTCGGACACGTCGTCGGTCATCTCGGCCAGCAGCTTGTTGCGCTGTTTCTCGGTCATGTCGCCACCGGAGACGATCTCGCCGAGCAGGATCTTGATGTTCACTTCATGGTCGGAGCAGTCCACGCCGCCGGCATTGTCAATGAAGTCGGTGTTGCTGGCGCCGCCGTGCAGGCCGAACTCGACCCGACCGAGCTGGGTCATGCCGAGGTTACCGCCCTCGCCCATCACCTTGGCGCGCAGTTCGCGACCATCGACGCGCAGGGCGTCGTTGGCCTTGTCGCCGACGTCGCCGTGGCTTTCCTTGCTGGACTTCACGTAAGTGCCGATGCCGCCGTTCCACAGCAGATCGACCGGTGCCTTGAGCAGCGCATTGAGCAGCTCGGTGGGCGCCAGCTTGTCGGCGGCGATGTCGAAGCGCGCCTTCATCTGCGGGGTGATGGCGATGCTCTTGGCGCTGCGCAGGAAGATGCCACCGCCATCGGAAATCAGCTTGACGTCGTAATCGGCCCAGCTCGAACGCGGCAGCTCGAACAGGCGCTTGCGCTCGACGAAGCTCTTGGCGGCGTCCGGGTTCGGGTCGATGAAGATATGCATGTGGTTGAAGGCCGCTACCAGTTGCAGGCTTTCCGACAGCAGCAGGCCATTGCCGAACACGTCGCCGGCCATGTCGCCGATGCCGATCACGGTGACGTTGTCCTTCTGCACGTCAATGCCGCGCTCACGGAAGTGACGCTGCACCGAAACCCAGGCGCCCTTGGCGGTGATGCCCATGCCCTTGTGATCGTAGCCGGCCGAACCGCCAGAGGCGAAGGCGTCACCGAGCCAGAAGTCATATTCGGCGGCGATGCCGTTGGCGATGTCGGAGAAGGTCGCGGTGCCCTTGTCCGCCGCTACCACCAGATAGGGGTCATCGGCGTCGTGGCGCACGACGTTCTGCGGCGGTACTACCTCGCCTTCCTTGAGGTTGTCGGTAATGTCGAGCAGGCCGCTGATGAAGATGCGGTAGCAGGCGATACCCTCGGCCATCACCTCGTCACGCGAACCGCCGACCGGCATCTTGCGCGGTACGAAGCCGCCTTTGGCGCCCATCGGCACGATCACCGCGTTCTTCACCTGCTGCGCCTTGACCAGGCCGAGCACTTCGGTACGAAAATCCTCTTCGCGATCCGACCAGCGCAGGCCGCCACGGGCGACGTCGCCGAAGCGCAGGTGCACACCCTCGACGCGCGGGCTGTAGACGAAGATTTCGAACTTCGGCACCGGGCGCGGAATATCCGGAATCAGCCGTGGGCTGAGTTTGAAGCTGAAATAGGACTTGGCCGCACTGCTGGCATCGGCCTGGAAGAAGTTGGTGCGCAGAGTGGCTTTGATCAGGTCCAGGTAGCGACGCAGGATGCGGTCTTCGTTGAGCACGGCGACATTGTCCAGCGCAGCCAGGATGGCCTGCTCGAGCTTCTGCTGCTTGTCCTCCAGATCATCGGCAGTGAGCTTGCGCGCCAGGTAGAACCGGGTGCGGAACAGGCGCACCAGTTCCTTGGCGATATCGGCGTGGTTGACTAGGGTGGCGGCGATGTAGCTCAGCGAGAAACCCAGGCGGATCTGCTTGAGGTAACGCGCATAGGCACGCAGCAGCGCCACGTCGCGCCATGGCATGGCGGCGGTCAGTACCAGGCGGTTGAAGGCATCGTTCTCAGCAGAGCCACCGACGATATGGATGAAGGCATCCTGCAGGGTGTCGTTGAGCTGCTGGATGTCGACGTCCAGACCTTCGGCATAGGTGAAGGCGAAGTCGTGAATCCAGAACTCGCGGCCATCGGCACGGCGCAGCTTGTAGGGGAACTCACCGAGCACACGCAGGCCGAGGTTCTCCAGAATCGGCAGCACGTCGGATAACGGCAACGGCGTATCGGCGTGATACAGCTTGCAGTGCAGTTGCTGATCGCCCTGCGCCAGTGGCTGATAGAAGCTCATCACCAGCGGCTTGTCGTTGCTCAGGCTGAGCAGGTGCTGCATGTCCACCACCGCCGAGTGCGGGGCGAAGCGCTCGCGGTAACCGGCCGGGAAGCCACCGGGGAATTCGGCCAGCACGTTGGTGCCCTGGGCTTCGCCGAGGCTTTCCACCATCAGGCTGGCGTAGTCGTCCTTCCACGAACGGCAGGCCTGGATGACTTCCTTCTCCAGACGCACGGGGTCGATCTGGGTCTTGTTCTTCGGATCGACGCGCAGGATGAACTGCACACGTGCCAGCACCGACTCGGAGAAGAAGGTCCAGAACTCGCAGTCGGTGGCCTGCAGGCGCTCCATCAGCACCTGCTGGATCTTCATCCGGGTTTCGGTGGAGTAGACGTCACGCGGCACGTAGGCCAGGCAGTAGCAGAAGCGGCCGTAGGGATCGCGACGCAGGAACACACGGATCTTGTTGCGCTCCTGAATCTGCACGATGGAAAGCGCGGTATTGAACAGGTCGTCCACTGGCGTCTGGAACAGATCGTCGCGCGGTAACACCTCCAGTACCTGGGCCAGCTCCTTGCCCAGGTGGGCGCTGCTGTCGAAGCCGGAACGCTGCTTGATCACGTCCACCTTGCGGCGGATATAAGGGATGTTCCACACGCTTTCCGCGTACACCGCCGAGGTGTACAGGCCCATGAAGCGGCATTCCTTGATCACGTTGCCCTTGGCGTCGAGTTCGCGGATGGAAACGAAATCCGGGTAGGCCGGGCGGTGCACCCGGCTCGGCACTGCAGCCTTGGCGAAGGACAGCAATTGCGGTTCGCGCAGATAGGCCACCGCCTCCGGCTCGATATGCAGTTCCTCGGCGGACAATCCGGTGCGCAGGCGCTTGGACAGACCCAGCAGGGATTTCTCGTCGTAGACCATGGTGCCGCCGTCGGCGGTCGGCGCGACGGTGAACTCTTCATAGCCGAGGAAAGTGAAGTGGTTGTCCAGCAACCAGTTCAGGTACACCTTGATTTCGTCCAGCTCGGTCTTGTCCACCTTGAGCTTGGCGCGATCCAGCCAGGCCAGCAGCTCGCGTGCCTTGGCCTTCATAGGCTGGAAGTCGGCGACGCTCATGCGCACGTCACCAAATACCTCGTGGATGGCTTTCTCCAGGGTTTTCAACTCGGCAGCACTGGAGCAGCGGTCGATCTCCAGGAACATTAGCGCTTCTTGCAGCACGCCCTCGCCCTGGGTGCCGCGCGGCAGGATCTCCAGCAACTGGCCATTCTGGTCACGGCGTACGCTGAATACGCTGTTCTGCAGCGTGTGGATGCTGTAGCCATGGCGGTTCAGTTCCATGCGCACCGAGTCGACCAGGAACGGGATGTCACCATGGAGGATTTCCACCGCGGTGTGGGTGGACTGCCAGCCATGCTTCTCGTAATCGGGGTTGAACGCGCGTACCTGCGGCTTGGCGTGATCGAACTGCTCGAGCATGCGCCAGGCCGACAGGGTGCAGCCGACAAGGTCAGACAGGCGCCGCTGGGTCAACTCTTCAAGGGCGATGATGCCGAAGAACTGTTCGGCGAAAAGGGCTACTTGTGGCAGCGCCCGCTCACTCACGTGTTGTGCCAGGGCCGCTTGCAGTTGGTGCTGGAAGTCGGCTTTGCTGGCCGCCGTAAAGAACGCCATGGTTTTGCTCCATTGGGCTAGTGGCTCGACAGGAGGTCTGGATCGCTGCCGTGAGGTGTTAGTTCAACGTTAGTCCATGAAGCGACAATGACACTTGCGAGTCGCATGCGGACTGGCGTGAAGAGCGCGACCGACGGGTCACACATAACCAGCGAGCTTAACGAGGGATGGCCTGCAACCGCTTGCGGCGCTGCGACATTTTCTTTCAAGGCTGCATCGACACGGTGCATTGCCGATGGAGCCCTGCGCAAGCTGAAGGCCCCCATCCTCAGCAGGCCTTCGACGGGAGGCGAATGCGCACTCAAACTTGAGCCGAATGTAAAAGGCCACGTTAGCCATAGACTTTTCTTCAAGTTGTATGACAACTTGCCGACTCCTGAGAATCATCCTGAAGAAGATGGCGAGGCGTTATCGTGAGCTTTTTACTGTCCTGGCAACAAAAATTCCGAGCCCTTATCGCGCTCACCCTGATCAGCCTGGTCTTGATGGCGGCCGCTTCTCTGTGGGCCAGCCATAGCGTCAGCAGTGCATTACAGGCAAGGGAACAGGCAGCCGCCTATGTCAGCGCCAGCACTCAGTTGATGAACCACTGGTGGCAACAGAACGCGTTGCGCCAGCAGATCACCCCCGACCTGCAGCAAGCGTTCAATGACGGCCTTGGTGAATTGCAAGATCTTGTCGGACAACTGTTAACACAAGCCCAGGCCCTAGAAGATGACGCCACCTTGCAACACGCCCAGCAGATCCAGGCCGTGCTGCTTGAGGAACTGGCACAACAGCGCCAGTGGCTGAGCCTCAATCAGACCCTGGGGCTGACACCTTTCGAGGGCCAACGCAAAACACTGACGGAAAAAGGCAAGGCGTTGGAGGCGATCAGTTTCGACCTGATCAAACCCTTCATTACCAGTGCCCTGAGCAGCCAGCGTGATTATCTGTCGACATTCGATCCAGCGTTCGCCCAGATTGCTCTGACGGCCATCGGCAAACTGCAGGAGCAAATCGCGGATCTCGAATGGCAAGACACGCCGATCGGCAAGAACGTGCAGGGCTATGCCCAAGCGTTCACTGATATCCACGGCAACATCCAGCGCATCAACGCGACCAATCAGCGCCTGCGCCAACTCGGCGAGCAATTGCAGACGCGCATTGACGAGCAAGCGCAAGCACTGCAGAGCGGCCTGTTATTGCGCCGCACGCAGGAAGCCGAACAGGCGCGCCTGTCGGCACTGTGGATGATGGGGCTGAGCTTCCTTGCCGTTGCTGCCCTGCTCTGCTTCACCCTGCTGCAGGCGTCGCGCACGCTGGTCACCCGCCTGCGCAATGCCACCCAGTTGCTCACTCAGGTCGCTTCCGGCGATCTCACCGGCAAGCTGCCGGTAGGCAGCAACCCGCGTGACGAATTCAACCAGTTGGCCGAATCCGCCAACCGCATGATCCAGGGCATCGGCGGCATCGTTGCCGAAGTGGTGCGCGCCAACGGCGAGCTGAGCCGCCTGCACCATCACCTGGGCGATGCCATGCGCCAATTGGGTGACAACAGCACCCAGGTGGAGATACAGACCGAGCAGGCTGCCTCGGCCTCGCATCAGATCAGCGCCACCCTCAACGACATGGCGCAACGCACCGCCGAAGTCGGCACCGCCACCACCAGCGCTTACGATGCCGCGCGCGATGGCGGCAAGGTAATCGCTGCCAGCGTCGACAGCATGAGTCGCCTGGCGCAGCTGATTCAGGACACCCACAGCCAGGTCGATGCTCTCGGCCAAAGCAGCGCAAGGGTCAACGGCATCGTCGATGTGATCAACAGCCTCGCCGACCAGACCAACCTGCTCGCTCTCAACGCGGCCATCGAGGCGGCAAGAGCGGGTGACGCCGGCCGCGGCTTCTCGGTGGTGGCCGATGAGGTGCGCTCACTGGCGCAGAAGACGGTCTCGGCAACCACCGACATCAGCGCCATCGTCGGCGAGTTCCAGCAGCAGACCCGTCACATGCACCAGTTGATGAGCAATGGCCTGAACCTGGCCGCCGACAGCGAGCGACATGCTGCTCAGGTAGCCGACGCCATCAGCTCCATCACCTCGGCGATGGAGCGCCTGACCGGCGAGATGAACCAGGTCGTGGTGGCCATCGAGGAAGTGTCCACCACCACCGAAGACATCGCCGACAAGATGGAAACCATCAACGTGCATACCGGGCAAAGCAAGGACCTGCGCCATACCCTGGGCGGCCATACCGAGGGGCTGTCGTCCCAGGTCGATGCATTGGGACGCAGCGCCAGTCAGTTCCGACTGGCCTGAGCCCCATCGACTTTTCCTATATAGGGTGCACGTTCTAATTAGTTGGACGCCTCAGGCAGGTCGTTGAAAAATGACCGCCATGGATGACGGCTACGGCCGTCGCAAGCCGTGCCAGCACCGGCCTATCGCTGCCTGCCTGAGGAGCTCCCGCGTGAACGATCTGCTTCTGAACTGTGACATCGGCGAAAGCTTCGGCGCCTGGACCATGGGCCTGGACGCCGAGGTCATGCCCTACATCGACTGCGCCAACATCGCCTGCGGCTTCCACGCTTCCGACCCCAGTGTGATGCGCAAGACCGTGGCCCTGGCCGTGGCTCACGACGTACGCATCGGGGCGCACACCGCCTATCAGGATCTGGTCGGTTTCGGCCGTCGCTCGATGGACTGCACGCCGCAGGAAGTCGAAGACCTGATGCTCTATCAGATCGGTGCACTGGAAGGCATCTGCCGCAGCCAGGGTACCCACGTCAGCTACGTCAAACCGCACGGCGCGCTGTACCAGGACATGATGCGCAAGCCCGCCACCCTGCGTGCAGTGATGAGTGCCGTGGCCAAGTACAACCGCCACCTGCCGCTGATGCTGATGTGCACCCGCGACAACAGCGCGGCGCAGGCCCTCGGTGACGAATTCGGCCTTACCCTGTGGTTCGAGGCCTTCGCCGACCGCGCCTACGATTCCGCCGGTTTCCTGGTCAGCCGCAGCCTGCCGGGCGCTGTGCATCACGACAGCGAAGTGATCGTCAGCCAGGCGATCACCCTGGCGCGTGGCGAGGCACTGCAGGCCAGCGACGGCAGCGCGCTGCAACTGAACGCGCAGACCCTGTGCGTGCATGGCGACAACGCCAGCTCGGTGGCTGCCGTACAGCGTATCCGGCAGGCCTTCGACGGCCTGACACAGGCATGAAGGCGCCCAACGTCCGGCTGGAAGTCGCCGGCATCGACAGCCTGATCCTGCGCCTGTTCGACTTTATCGATGAAGCCAACATGCCGTGGATGCTGGCAGCGCGCACGCGCCTGCAGGAGGTTTTCGGCAGCGCACTGATCGACCTGGTGCCCTCCTACACCACCCTGCTGTTGCACTACGACCTGTGCCAGCTCGACAGCAAGCAGGCGCGGGCAAAGGTCGCCGAAGCATTCGACGGTTTGCAGCCTGCCGACCTGCAAGGCGGCCGCGAACACCAGTTGCCTACCTGGTACGACCGCAGCGTCGGCCCGGAGCTGCAACTGCTGGCACGCCGTAGCGGGCTCAGCGAAGCCGAAGTGATCACCAGTCATAGCGGCCATGCCTACCAGGTGTTCGCCCTGGGTTTCGCCCCCGGTTTCGCCTTCATGGGCCTGGTCGAGGAAATCCTCGCTGCGCCACGCCTGAGCACACCGCGCAAGCGCATCGCCGCCGGTAGCGTCGGTATCGCCGAGCGGCAGACAGCCGCCTACCCGGTGGTTTCGCCCGGAGGCTGGAACCTGATCGGACGCACGCCCAGTCGTCTGTTCGGCAGCGATATCGAAGGCTACAGCCTGCTGCAACCCGGTGACCGGGTGCGATTCGTAGCCATCGACCGCGCCGAGTTCATCCGTCTGGGCGGCGACGACAGTCCGCTGGAGGCCAGCCAATGAGCGCCCTTGATGGCGGCTTGCGTGCATTGCGCAGCAGCCCTTTCGTTCAGTTGCAAGATGGGGGACGTTTCGGCGTACGTCACCTTGGTGTGACCCAGTGCGGGGCCCTGGACTGGATCGCCCATCGCTGGGCCAACTGGTTACTGGGCAATCCGCTGACTGCCGCCGTGGTGGAGATCACTCTGGGTAATGTCGAGTTCGAATGCAGCCGCGACGCCACCCTGGCGCTAACCGGTGCCGACCTCGGTGCACGGCTGGACGACCAGCCGCTAACACCGTGGCGCAACTTCGCAGTGCGCAAAGGCCAGCGCCTGAGCTTCGCCCAGCCGCGCCAAGGCGCGCGTGCCTACCTGGCAGCACCGGGTGGATTCCAGGCACCCTTGGTGCTCGGCAGCTGCGCCAGCATGCTGCGCGAAGGGCTTGGCGGCCTGCTGGGCGATGGCCGTGCCATTGCTGTCGGCGACTCGCTGGGCTGGACCGCTGCCGCTGGCGCAACGCGGCAGATGCCCGCCGAATTCATTCCCGAGTATCAGGCTGCGCCTCGCCTGCATCTGGTACTGGGCGCGCAAATTGGCGACTTTCGCGGGCAGAGCCTGTTCGACGCCTTCAACAGTGAATGGCTGATCGACCAACGCGCCGACCGCATGGGCATTCGCCTGAACGGTCCGCAACTGCAATGCCAGCGGGGCTCGATGATCTCCGAAGGCATCCCCTTGGGCGCCGTACAGGTGCCACCGGACGGCCAGCCGATCATTTTGCTTAACGACCGCCAGACCATCGGTGGCTACCCGCGCCTGGGTGCGCTGACGCCACAGGCCGTGGCTCGGCTGGCGCAATGCCTGCCAGGGCAAACCGTACACCTTGTCCCCACCACGCAGGACAGCGCCCTGCTAACCCAGCGTCAACTCCTCGCGCAGTGGTAATAGCGCCGAGTCGCAATGGCCCACCTGCGGCAATGGCGGGTCATTGCGGCGCTGGCGATCAGCCTCTCATTTCTGTTGCCAGACTGTTCATGAACAGCGCCGCAGATAGCGGCTGAAGCCGCAAATGCATTAAAGTCGGCGGTCTGCACGCGCGGCAATCAAAGCCCCGCCCATCCGCCAGAAGAGCCCTACGATGGAACACCGTGAAGCGCTGGTCGCGTTACGCCAATTTCTCTCCACTCAGATCCTCGGCCAGGAAAAGCTCATCGAGCGTTTGCTGATCGCGCTGCTCGCCGATGGCCACCTGTTGGTCGAAGGTGCCCCTGGTCTGGCCAAGACCAAGGCGATCAAGGAGCTGGCCGAAGGTATCGAGGGCGAGTTCCATCGCATCCAGTTCACCCCGGACCTGCTGCCAGCAGACATCACCGGCACCGAGATCTACCGCCCGGAAACTGGCAGCTTCGTGTTCCAGCAGGGGCCGATCTTCCACAACCTGGTGCTGGCCGACGAGATCAACCGCGCCCCGGCCAAGGTGCAGTCGGCGCTGCTCGAAGCCATGGCCGAGCGCCAGGTCTCGGTCGGACGCTCGACCTACGATCTGTCGCCACTGTTTCTGGTCATGGCCACGCAGAACCCCATCGAGCAGGAAGGCACCTACCCGTTGCCGGAAGCGCAACTCGACCGCTTCCTGATGCATGTGAAGATCGGTTTTCCCGACGCGGCCGTGGAGCGCAAGATTCTCGCCCAGGCCCGCGGCGATGCGCTCAATGGTGAGGCCAAGCCCGAGCACCGGGTCAGCCAGCAGGCGGTGTTCGCCGCACGCAAGGAAATCCTCGGCCTGTACATGGCCGATGCCGTGGAGGAATACCTGGTGCAACTGGTCATGGCCAGCCGCACCCCGGCCAAGTTCGACGCCGAGCTGGCCGACTGGATCGCTTACGGCGCCAGCCCGCGCGGCTCCATCGCCCTCGACCGTTGTGCACGCGCTCATGCCTGGTTGGCCGGGCGCGACTTCGTCAGCCCGGAAGATATCCAGGCGGTGCTGTTCGACGTGCTGCGCCACCGCATCATCCTGTCTTTCGAGGCGGAAGCCTCGGGGGTCGATCAGGATCGCGTGATCCAGCGCATCCTCGACGTGGTGGCGGTGGCCTAAATGCCATATTGCGCGCTTGTCTCCCCTCTCCCGCTTGCGGGAGAGGGGTCGGGGGAGAGGGCAGCGAAACGCTCCACCCTCTCCCCAGCCCTCTCCCATGAATGGGCGAGGGAGCACGGCAAGATGGCGTGAGACCGATATGTCCAGCCCAACCCCGATACCCGACATCCATATCGCCCTCGGCGAGCTGATCGACATGCGCCACAAGGTGCATGAGGTGCCCCTGTTCTCCACCCCGGCCCGCCGTAGCCCGCTGATCGGCCTGCATCACTCCAAGCTGCGCGGCCGCGGCGTGGACTTCGACCAAGTGCGCGTCTACCAGCCGGGCGACGATGTGCGCACCATCGACTGGCGCGTCACCGCACGTACCCAGGAGCCGCACACCAAGCTGTTCCACGAAGAGCGCGAGCGTCCCATCTTCATCATCAGCGAGCAGAGCCAGCGCCTGTTCTTCGGCTCCGGCCAATGCTTCAAGTCGGTGCTGGCCGCTCGCGCCGCTGCGCTGATCGGCTGGGCCGCGCTGGGTCACAACGATCGCATCGGCGGCCTGGTGTTCGCCGACAACGAGCATCACGAGGTCAAGCCACGGCGCAGCAAGCAGAGCCTGCTGCAACTGCTCAACCTGATGGCCCGCGCCAACCAGGCGCTCGGTCCGGAAAGCCAGGCCAACACGAACCGCGACAATTTTGGCCTGGCCCTGCGTCGCGCCCGCGAGGTGCTGCGCCCCGGCAGCCTGGTAATCGTGCTCTGCGACGAACGTGCCCTCAGCGACAACGCCGAACAGCAACTCACCTTGCTCGCACGCCACACGGACCTGTTGCTGCTGCCACTGTCCGATCCGCTCGACCACGCCTTGCCGGCCGCCGGCCTGCTGCGCTTCACCCAGAACGGTGCGCAGTTGGAGCTCGACAGCCACAATGGCGACCTGCGCCAGGCTTATCGCACCCAGGCCCAGGCCCGCGAGGCGCGCTGGCAACGCCTGGCACAGAAGCTGGGCGTGCCGCTGCTGCCGCTGAGCACGCAGTTCGAACTGGTCGAGCAATTGCAGGAGCAGCTCAGCAGCCTGCACGCGAGAAAATCCCTATGAATCCCATCGACCAGTTGCAGCCGCTGATCGATCCAGCGCCCGTGCCCTTGTGGCCGCCGGCCCCCGGCTGGTGGTTGCTCGCCGTGCTCTTGCCACTGCTGGGTTGGGGACTGTGGCGCTTGCTGCGCAATTGGCGACGCCGTCCGCCAAAGGTGGCCACACAGCAAACACTCGACCCACTGCGCCAGGCTGCGCTCGACGAACTGGCGCGTCTGAGCAAGCCCTTCGACGGCGCCCCGGCCGGCCCCTGGCTGCAGCAGCTCAACGCCCTGCTCAAGCGCCTGTGCCGCGAACGCTATCCCGAGAGTGCCAGCCACACCCTGAGCAGCCGCGCCTGGCTGGCGTTTCTCGATAACCGCTGTCCGGCGGCGGGTCTGACCCGCTGGATGATACTCGTCGACGGTAGCTACAGACCGCAGTGCACGTTGAGCGACAAGGCCATAGTGGAGCTCGATCAGGCCATCGCCACCTGGATTCGCAAGCATGTTTGAGTTCGCCTGGCCCTGGGTCTTTCTGCTCGCGCCGCTGCCCTGGCTGCTGCGTCTGCTGCTGCCGCCGGCCGACAGCGGTGATGCGGCGCTGAGCGTCGGCTTTCTCGACGAGTTGCAGGCCCTGAGCGGGCGTCGCGCCCGTGCTGCCCTGCCCAGCTGGCGCCAGCAAGCGCCGCTGGTGCTGCTCTGGTGCCTGTTATTGTGCGCTGCCGCCCGGCCACAGTGGGTCGGCGAACCGCTACCGCTGCCGGCCAGCGGCCGCGATTTGCTGCTCGCCGTGGATGTCTCCGGTTCCATGGATTACGCCGACATGCAGTGGGATGACGAGCCAATCAGCCGCCTGGAGCTGGTCAAACGCCTGCTCGGCGATTTCATCGAAGGTCGCCGTGGCGATCGCGTTGGCCTGATCCTGTTCGGCAGCCAGGCCTATCTGCAGGCGCCGTTGACCTTCGACCGCCACACCGTACGCACCTGGCTGGACGAGGCGCTGATCGGCATCGCTGGCAAGAACACTGCCATCGGCGACGCCATCGGCCTGGCAGTCAAGCGCCTGCGCCAACGTCCGGCGCAAAGTCGCGTGCTGGTGCTGATCACCGACGGCGCCAACAACGGCGGCGAAATCGATCCGATGGTGGCTGCACAACTGGCCGCCGATGAAGGTGTGCGTATCTATGCCATCGGCATCGGCGCAGACCCACAGCAAAGCGGTGCATTCGGCAGCTTCGGCTTCAGCGCGTTGGATCTGGACGAAACCAGCCTGCGCGCGATCACGGACGTCACGGGCGGTGAGTATTTCCGCGCACGCAATCAGGCCGAGCTGACCCAGATCGAACAGACCCTCGACCGCCTCGAGCCCGTCGCCCAGCAACCCACCCTCGCCCGCCCGGCCCAGGCCCTCTATGCCTGGCCACTGGCGCTGGCGCTGCTGGGCTCGCTGCTGCTGGTCAGCCAGGTGCTCTGGCCTGACCTGCTACAGCGGCTCAGGAGGCGCGCATGAGCCTGCTCTGGCCGGAATGGCTGCGCCCATTGTGGCTGCTGGCCGCGCCCTTGCTGGCCTGGCTGCTCTGGCGCCTATGGCATCGCGAGCGCCAGAGCGGGCGCTGGCAACTGTTGCTGCCCCCTGTATTCCATCAGGCGCTGCTCAAGGGCGGCAGCGGCCGCTCCAGCAAGCTGCCCTGGCTGGCACTCGGCCTGGCCTGGCTGCTCGCCGTACTGGCGCTACTCGGCCCCAGTTGGCAGCGCGTCGAGCAGAGCAACCAGAAGCCTGCCGACCCACTATTGATCCTGCTCGAACTGACGCCGCAGATGCTCGCAACCGACGGCCGGCCCAATCGCCTGGAGCAGGCTCGGCGCAAGCTGCTCGACCTGCTCGAAGCCCGTCGCGACGCGCAGACGGCAATCATCGTTTACGCCGGCAGCGCCCACAGCCTGGTGCCGCTGTCCGATGACCTGGCCACCAGCCGCAACCTGCTTGAAGCGCTGAAACCGTCGCTGATGCCGGAGCCGGGCCGACGCGCCGATCTGGCCGTCGCGCGCGCGCTGCAACTGCTCGACCAGGCACAGCTGGGCCAGGGCCGCCTGCTACTGATCACCAGCGCCCTCGATGACGAGGAACGCAGCGGTATCCAGCAGGCATTGGAGAAACGCTCGGTACCGCTGCTGGTGCTCGGCGTGGGCAGTCGCGAAGGCGCACCAGTGGTGCAAGAGGACGGTAGCTTCCTCAAGGACTCGCGCGGCGCCATCCTCATTCCGCGCCTGGATGCACGCGGCCTGCGGGAAACCGCCGAGGCCCATGGCGGTCGCTATGCGACGATCCGCCTGGACGACGACGACCTGCGCCGCCTGAGCCTGCTCGATGGCCCACAGGCAATGCGCGCGGCAGGTGAGCCGACCTTGCTCGACAGCCATATCGACCAGGGCTACTGGCTGCTGCTGCCACTGCTATTGCTGGCCGCCTGCGCCGGGCGCCGCGGCTGGCTGTTCTGCCTGCCACTGCTGCTGATGCTGCCGCCACAAAACAGCCAGGCCTTCGAATTCGACGACCTCTGGCTGCGCCGCGATCAGCAGGGCCAGCGCCTGCTGGAAGCACAACGCCCTGACGAAGCCGCCCAACGCTTCGTCGATCCGCAGTGGCAAGGCAAGGCTCTCTATGAAGCCGAGGATTACTCTGCCGCCGCAGAGCGTTTCGCCAAGGGCGACAGCGCCATCGATCACTACAATCGCGGTAACGCCCTGGCCAAGGCCGGTGAACTGGAAGCGGCGCTGGATGCCTATGAGCAGGCCCTGGAACGCCAACCGGAGCTGGCTGCCGCGCAGCACAACAAGGCCCTGGTGGAAGAAGCGCTGCGCCAACGCGAGAATCAGCAGCAATCCGGCGAGGGTGACTCGGCCGAGCAGCAAGCACCCGACGACGATCAGGCCGAGCCGAAGGAATCCACGGCCGGCCAGCCCGCCGACAGCACCGCTGCACAGCCTACCCAGCCGAGCAGTAGCGGTGAAAACAGCGAGAGCAGCGCAGTACAGGGCAGCGCGAATGGCGCCGGGGAAGACAGCCAACCCGACAGCCACACCGACAGTGCCTCCCCGGACGATGCAGAGCCCGTTGAGCAACCCCGCACGGAAGCCGACCTGGGCACCGCGGCAGAACGTCGGCAAGCGCTGGAACAATGGCTGCGGCAGATCCCGGACGACCCGGCGGAGCTGCTGCGGCGCAAATTCTGGTATGAACAGCAACAGCGTCAGGACTCGAACCGATGAAGCGTCTGGTCTTCCTGCTTCTTCTAGTGCTCGCGGGGCAGGCCCATGCCGAAGCCTTTTTCGCCAGCGTCGACCGCACTCGCCTGAGCGAAGGCGAAACCGTGGTACTGACGCTGGAGTCGACTGACCCGACCCGCTTCGGTCGACCCGACCTGAGCCCGCTGGAGAAAGACTTCGAGGTACTTGGCAGTCGCCAGGTCAACCGTCTGAGCAGCATCGGCGATGCACCGCGCGCCAGCACTCGCTGGATCCTCACCCTGCAGCCGCGCCGCAACGGCGAGGTGACAATCCCGGCAATCCGCCTTGAAGACGCCGAAACCCTGCCAATCACGCTGAATGTCGAGGCAGCCGTCAGCGCAGGCGATGGCGAACAACTGGCACCGGTATTCATCGATGCCAGCCTCGATCAGGACAACGTCTACGTCCAGGCTCAGTCGGTGCTGACCCTGCGCATCTACCACTCGGTGTCTATGTACGACGACAGCAGCCTGACGCCGCTGCGGTTGCCCGATGCCCGCGTCGAACAACTGGGCGAACCGCGCACTTACGAAAAGAGCATCGGCGGCGTGCTGCACGGCGTGATCGAACTGCAGTACGCCATCTACCCGCAACGCAGCGGCGAGCTGGTGATTCCCGGACAGACCTTCAGCGCCACCCTGGTCGACCGCTCGCGCAGTACCGACTTCCTGCCATTCGGGCCGCGCACCGGCAAGGTCTCACGGGTCAAGTCCCCCGACATTCCGCTGCTGGTCAAACCCAAGCCGGCTGACTACCCGCCTGACGCGCCCTGGCTGCCTGCACGTGCACTGGGCCTGGCGGAAACCTGGAACCCGCAACCGGAGCAGAGCCAGGTCGGCGACTCACTGACCCGCCGCCTGATTCTCAAGGTCGACGGACTTTCCAGTGCCCAGCTGCCGCCATTGCCGGCGACCCAGGTCGATGGCCTGCGCCGCTACCCGGATCAGCCGCAGATGAGCGACCAGAAGAGCGAAACGGGCATCATCGGCACCCGCGAGGAACGCGAGGCGCTGGTGCCCAATCGCAGCGGCAGTTTCGACCTGCCGCCTCTGGAAGTGCTGTGGTGGAACACCCAGACCGACACACTGGAGCGCACCACCCTCTCCGCCCGCACGTTGAAGGTCGCGGCAAACCCGCAACTGCAGAACGATGAACAACCCAATACACCGATGGTGACGACCCAGGTGATCGAGGGGCCGAACCTGTGGCCCTGGCAGTTGGCCTGCGCGCTCTTGAGCGTAACCACGCTGCTCGGCTTCGGCTTGTGGTGGCATGCCCGCCGGCAACCGGCGATCCAGCGCGCGGCACAGAGCGGCCCCAGCCCGCGCACGCTGCTCGACGACATCAAGCGGGCCTGCCAGGCCGGCGATGCCCAGGCCACGCGCCATGCACTCGACGCCTGGGCCCGTCAGCAACCGGAAACCCTCGCCGATATGGCCGCACGCTACGTGCCGCTGTCTGACGCCCTGGACGGTCTTAATGGCGCGCTGTACAGCGAAGTTGGCCAACAGTGGCAAGGCGAGGAGCTGTGGAAGGCGATTCGCAACCTGCCCGCCACACAGGAACCAAGCACTGCGCCGCAGGAAAGCAGCGCGCTGCCGCCGCTGTATCCACGCTAGCGCTGCTCTCGCGGGCATCGAAGCGAACCCCACGCTGCGCGTTCGGATCACGGCGACAACGCCAACGTGGCAAGCGCCTACGGATTGCAGTGGCCCCACAGAACTGTAGCTTGCCGGCGATACACCCTATGGCTGCAATGATCGCCAGCAAACTGGCTCCTACAAAGCGCACAGCGGAAACATACCGATAGCCCATAAAAAAACCGCGACCCAAGGACCGCGGTTTTCGTTCTACGCGATAGGCATCAAGCCTTGGCGCGCATTTTCTCGGTGTTGATCAGGAAACGAGCCAGGGCCGGCAGCAGCCAGATCGCACCGATCATGTTCCACAGGAACATGAAGGTCAGCATCAAGCCCATGTCGGCCTGGAACTTGATCGCCGAGAAGATCCAGGTCGCCACACCGATGGCCAGGCAAACGCCGGTGAACAGTACCGCCTTACCGGTAGACTTCAGCGTCTCGTAGTAGGCTTCCTGCAGCGGCATACCCTGGCGCAGGTAAGTCTCCAGACGGCTGTAGATGTAGATGCCATAGTCGACACCGATACCCACACCCAATGCGATCACCGGCAGCGTGGCGACCTTCACACCGATACCCATGAAAGCCATCAGCGCGTTACCCAGCACCGAGGTCAACACCAGTGGCAGGATCACGCAGAGGGTCGCAGCCAGCGAGCGGAAGGTCAGCAGACACATGATGCTCACCGCCGCGTAGACGGCGATCAGCATGGTGGTCTCGGACTCGGCGATTACCTCGTTGGTCGCGGCTTCGATACCGGCGTTACCGGCAGCCAGTACCACCTGAAGGTCGTCAGTGGTGTGCTGCGCAGAGAACTCTTCAGCCGCAGCCACGGCGCGCGACAGGGTCTCGGCCTTGTGGTCTTCGAGGAACACCAGCACCGGCGCCACCGAGCAGTCGGCGTTGTACAGGCCTTCGGCACGGGCAATGGAGTTGTTCAGTACGTCCTGGTTACGCGACAGGGTTTCCCATTTCAGGTTGCCCTCGTTCATGCCCTTGATCACCTGCTTGGACACGGTGACCATGGAGATGGCCGACTGCACGCCCTCGGTGTTCTCCATCTTCCACATCAGCTCGTCCATGGCGGCCAGGCTGTCATAGGTAGAGCAGCCTTCGGGGCCGGTCTTGATCATGACTACCAGCACGTCGGAACTGGTCGAGTAGTTGCGGATGACGAAGTCATTGTCCAGGTTGTAGCGCGAGTCCGGATGCAGTTCCGGCGCGCCCTGATCGAGGTCGCCGATCTTCAGGTTCTGCCCGTACCAGACACCACCAGCCAGCGCCACCACGGCAACGACAACGGAGATCGGTGCCACCATCGGATGGGCGAAGTTGGAAATGGCGCGCCAGACCGGATGATCCTTGGCAGCCTCCTCGCGGCTCTTCTTCACCGCACGGTTGCCGATACCGATATAGGAAATCACGACCGGCAGCAGGATCAGGTTGGTGAGGATGATCACCGCCACACCCATCGATGCGCCGATGGCCAGTTCGCGGATCACGCCGATATCGATCAGCAGCAGGGTAACGAAGCCAACTGCGTCGGACAGCAGCGCCACCAGCCCCGGGATGAACAGTTGGCGGAACGCCATGCGCGCGGCGGAGAGTGCATCGGTCGCCTCACCCGATGCCATGGCGATGCCGTTGATCTTCTGCACGCCATGGGAGATGCCGATGGCAAATACCAGGAATGGCACCAGCATCGAATAGGGATCGAGACCGAAGCCCAGGGTGTGCAGCAAGCCCAGCTGCCAGATCACCGCGACCAGCGTGGTGACCAGCACCGCCAAGGTGCTCTTGACGCAGTGGGTGAACCACAGCAGCAGCACGAAGGTGATGCCAATGGCCACGGCAAAGAACAGCGCCACACCGATCAGGCCATCGATGAGATCACCGACCTTCTTGGCGAAGCCGATGATATGCACCTTGACGTTGGGATTCTGCGCCTCGTACTTCTGGCGAATCTTGTCTTCAAGCTCGTGAGAGAACTTCTGGTAGTCCAGCTTGATCAGCTTGCTCTGATCATTCGGGTCCGGGTAGGACTCGAGCAGCGGAATATCGACGATGCTGGACTTGAAGTTGTTCGCCACCAGGCGACCGATCTGACCGGACTTGAGGATGTTGCTACGCAGATCCTCAAGGCTGTCTGCAGAACCGTCGTAGGTCTGCGGGATCACTTCGCCGCCGGCGAAGCCCTCTTCGGTCACTTCGGTCCAGCGCACGCTCGGACTCCACAGCGACTTCAGACCGGAGCGGTCGACGCCAGGAATGTAGAACGCCTCGTCATTGATCTGCCGCAGCGTTTCCATGTATTCCTTGCTGAAGATGTCACCATCGGTGGCTTCCACCGAGATGCGCACCGTGTTACCCAGGTTGGCCAGGTCATTACGGTGTTCGAGCATCTTCTGAATATAGGGGTGCCCCAGCGGAATCATCTTCTCGAAACTGGTCTGCGGGCGTACCTGGGCAGCCTGATAGAACAGGAAGATGCTGATCAGCAGGCAGATCAGGATCACCGCCGGGCGATTGTTGAAAATCAGCCGTTCAAGGAAGGAAGCAGGCTGTTGTTGGTGCTTGGTCATGCAAAGGCTCCCGGCTTGTTATTGTTGGCCCAGATCGGCGCCAGTCGAGGCGGCGAGGTGAACGCCGCCCTGCCCCACCAGGATCAGGTTGCCGTTATCCAGTGCAGCTACCCCGGCCAGCGAAAGGCGGTCGGGACGGTTGATCAGGCTGAAAGTCTGACCGTGATCCTTGCTGCGCAACACGGTGCCACCGTGCCCTACCACAGCGACGTTGCCATCATTGAGCAGCGCGCCATCGGCCAGACCGAACTCCAGCGGACCATTGTTCGGCGTATTGAGTTTGACCTGCTGCCAGCTATCACCGAAGTCGGTGGAACGGAACAGGTGGCCGCGCAGGCCGTAGGCCAGCAAGGTGGCCGACTGGTCGGTGCCGAGCACGCCGAACAGCGAACCCTCGTAGGGCAGATCCTCGATGCGTTCCCAGGTCTGGCCCCAGTCAGCGGAGCGGAACATCTGGCCCAGCTCACCGACGATAAACAGGCCCGAGTCCTTCACAGCGGCAATGGCATTGAGGTGATAGGCGTCTTCGTTGTCGAGACGATCGCTGGCGTCTTCCCAGTTCTGGCCACCATCGTTGGTTTCCAGCAGCGCGCCATAAGCGCCCACGGCGTAGCCGGTCTCAAGATCCTTGAACCAGATATCCAGCAGCGGCGCCTCGCGTTCGAGGTCTTCGTACTGCTTGGTCCAGGTCAGGCCGCCATCGGTGGTCGCGAGGATCTGCGCATCGTGACCGACGACCCAACCATGCTGCGCATCGACGAAGAACAGGGAGGTCAGCATCTGGCGAGTCGGCACCTTGGCCTGCTGCCAGCTTTGCCCCTGGTCGTTGGAATAGAGAATGTGGCCACGGTCGCCAACGGCAACCAGGCGCTCGCCGGTGTTGACCACATCGAGCAACAGGCTGTGCACGGCCTTGGGCGACTCGATGGCGAAGCCGGCATCAGCCGCAGCCGAGGTCTCGGCCTGCAAGGGTGCGGCAGCGAAAGCCAGAATGGAAAGCACACTGCACAGCGAGAGCGCTTTAGCCAGCGGCGAATGGACACGGAGCGCCGATTTGCGCGCCAGGATGGGCGCCAGACCGGACTGGGTGCGCCGCATGACGGGCTCACTCATATACCTTCCCCCTTTCTTGTTATAGGCGGTACTGCTGATTAGCAGGCCGCTCATCCTAGCGAGCTTCGGAAAGCCCTGACAATTGGCGCGACGTTATGTTTTGTTAAGGCAAAACCCGCGTGATAGAAGCCTATCCATCAAGCTGATACGAAAAGGCCGCTACTACTGTAGCGGCCTTCGCGTGAGACTACACGACTATTATCGCGTACCGCGGCGACGCAGGGCTGCTGGCTTGAAGTAGCCGTCGTCCGGAGTGGCCTGGGTGAAGTCGATGGTATTGCTCTCTTCGTTGTCCAGGTTCTGCACGTGATAACGACGCGCCTGCAGATCATGGAACACATCGAGCGCGGACCAGGTGGTCGGCAGATCGTAGTAGTTCTTCAGGTAAGCGATGGAAACGCGCCACAGCTCGCCACGACCGTCGTACTGATCCACCACCGCAGCCTGCCAGCTGTCCTCGTCGAGGAACAGGGTACGCTTGGAGTAGATGTGGCGGGCGCCGGACTTCAGCGTGCCCTCGACCACCCACACGCGGTGCAGTTCGTTACGGGTCAGCGCCGGGTTGAGGTGACCCACCTGCAGCAGATCCTTGTACTTAACCTCGGGGCTGGTGACCTTGTAGTTGTTGTACGGGATGTAGATTTCCTTCTTGCCCACCAGTTTCCAGTCATAGCGATCCGGAGCACCGTTGAACATGTCAGTGTCGTCGGCGGTACGCAGACCGTCAGCAGCGGCGATCGGGGTGTCGTAAGCCAGGTTCGGCGCACGACGCACGCGGCGCTGACCGGCGTTGTAACCCCAGGCCTGACGGGGTTCCTTGACCTGATCCAGAGTCTCGTGAACCAGTACCGCACCACCGGCCAGACGCGCCGGGCTGGTGGTGAAGGACAGGTAGTAGAACATGATGTTGTTCAGGTCGGCGAAGGAGCCGTTCTGCAGGTAGTACTTGAACAGCGCTTCCTGCTGGGAAGTGACCAGCGAGTAAGCGCCATTGCGCTGTACTGCCACTTCCGAGGCGCGACGCACAATATAGGTGCCGCGGTAGCGGGCGATGTGGTTCCACAGCGCCTCGACACCGTTCTGCGGGATCGGGAACGGGATACCGCCGTAGGCATCGGAGAAGCCGTTGCCGCCATCGACCAGCTTAGCGCTGGTGGCGTTCTTGACGGTGTTGTCATAGACCCACTGCGGCGCGGAGCCGGAGCGGCGGGTCTGGTAGACCGGCATCTGATAGGTTTCCGGATAAGCCTTGAACATGGCGATCTGACCCGGGGTCAGGTTGGCCTCGTACTGGCTCAGGTTGGCCGCGGTGATGGTGAACAGCGGCTTGTCGTCCGGGAACGGATTGACGTGGTGCTGGCCCGAGCGGGCGTAACCCGCCGGCGGCTGGGTGATGCCACCGGTCCAGGCCGGAATAGTGCCGGCTGCGTTGCCGGCTTTTTCGGCGCCGAAGGGAGTCAGGGTATCGCCAAGTTTTGCGGCTTCCTGCGAGGAAACGGCAGCCAGCGCGGAGCCGGCGGAAAATGCCAGCGCAACGGCTACGGCCATCAGCCTGTGCTTGTTCAGCATGGGTAATTCTCCGTGAAGAGTCTGACCGGGCGCCCAACGGCGCCCGGCGTTTTTTCTGGTTATGGGTATTAGAAGGAGTACTTGACGTTCAGACCGATATTGTCTCGGTCGCGCGCACCGTTGTTCTGGCCTGCGCCATAGAACTCGGTGTACTGGAGCTCGGCTTCCAGGCTGTTCAGGTAGCTGGCACGCATACCGACGGTGTAGGCCTTGCGACCTTCGATGAAGTTGCCGGTCTGGTGCGAGTTACCTTCGAAATCGTGCTTGAACACGGCGAAGGGCGACAGGTTCACGCCAGCGTAAACGTCGTTCCAGGTACCGGAGAGCACCAGAGTGTAGCCATAGGCGTTCTTGTTGATCTGATCGTCGCGATCGTAGCCGGAGATGTAGGATCCATTTGCACGACCAGAGTAATAACGCACGTTCCCCTGGAAGTCTGTGTATTTCAGACTGCTGCCGCGAATATGCTCAGAGCCGAGTTCAGCCACACCAAAAAGAGAATCAAAGCCCAGAGACGGGCCGAAGTTGTAGATGGTGCCAATGGAAGTATTGAAGGCCTCAACGCGCTCGTAGTTGCTCAAGCGGCGATTATCAAGACTCACCGTCTGGCCTCCAACCTGTACCTGTTGACCCAGAGCGATCTGCGGCGCTTGCTGGAGCACTTGCCCCAACAGGTCGTTGGTAGTTGCAATACCAATCGGAAGATTCGGGCGGTAAGAGAATTCACCAAACACCGAGGCATTACCCACAGTGGTGTTGAAGCTCAAACCCATCATACGGACATCTTCAGCATATTGGCGACTAGCCTGGATCTGATCGGCCAGATCAACTGAAACCAGACCACCAGCAATTTGCCGTGCAATAGCCGCAACAGCAGCGGGGCTACCTGCCACACCTGCGGCAGCTGCGGTCTGCAGAGCCGCGCCCTGAACAGGAGCACTACCGACGAGAGCACCAAATTGTCCTGCCGTCATACCGCCATAGGCATCATCGAGCTGCGCATAAATCGACGGCTCCTTGGCGTGGTAGTTCACGAAGTAGAAGCCGAACTCCGTTGAGTTCAACTCTTCTGCAATATAGCGAAACGCAACGCCGAACTGGCCATCGTTCTTTGCATTCAGGTCATTCTTGATAGATGCAACTTTGAAAGCGTCAGACGTGGCAAATGAACTCCCATTCAGCCCATAAGCAGGGTTCAATACGGAGGCTTGATAAAGCGAAAGACCACCGAGCAGCGGGTTCGGTGTCAGGGCCCCAGCTAGCGCACCACTTTCGTTATAAGCGGTATGACCGCCGTCAGCAAACAAGTCGGTCTCAGAGAAATAGGTACCGACCGGATCGATAGCACTCTCTTTCCAGTTGAACTGATAGAAGGTCTCCATCGAAAGGTTATCGGTCAAACCGATGTTGAAACTAAGAGCCTCGACCGGAACCAGCACTTCCTTCACTTCCGAGCCTGGCAAACGGAACTTGGCAGCATCGACCGGGTTGGTGGTGTTCACACCACCGCGATAGAACAGACCCTCGCCCCAGTTGAATACCTGCTTACCGAAACGACCAGAGACAGGCATGTTGGCCACGTCCCAGTTGCCATAGACGTAGGCGTCAAGAATCTGCGCGTCACGACCTGCCTTGTGGCGGGTTTCACGTGTGAAGGTGTTATCGCGCGGATAGCTTTGGCTCGGCTGAGCCGGTGTGTTGGCATCATAGTAATCGTTGCGCTTGTCCATGATCTGGGTGTCATAGAAAGCCGTGCCACGGACGAAGACACCATAGTTCTGGTAGGAAGCCTCCAGGTCGGTAGTGATCTTGAACACTTCGGAAACCAGGCCGGTATCGAAGTTGCGGTTGCCATCGTTGGTGTTGATGTCGTTGTTGGTCTTGTCCTGCCCCTGTACGCGCCACAGCTGGCCGTAGGAGATGGTGGTGTCAATGGAACCGGTGATTTCGTTATCGGCGAAGCTGAACTCCACCGCTTGAGCCTGGGCGGCGACCAGCAACGGCAGAACGCCTGCGAACGCAAAGCCGGCCTTGGCCGGGGCAAAACGTAGAACGGGCTTGCGGGACTTAATTTCCATCGAGACTCACTCCGTGGACAGATCATTCTTTTGGGCGATCCCGTAGCCGGGTCGCGAATTGCCGTACTGACGACGGCTTGTGTTTTCTATTTTGTAGCGACATGTTCCAACGACCAGCGAGAGCTTGCACGCGGTCAAGTCCTGCTCAGTACTGCAACCATGGTGCCAATTCAAACAGTTGTATCAGCGCAAACAGGCGTGGGAGAGCCGCTGGGTGGTTTCTTTTCGTGACTGATCAGCCACTGACCAAAAGACGAGAAAAAGTGGCGCACTTTGTCCTACGATCCGACGCTTTATGCCAATCCCCCCCTGCTATGCATGGGTTAGCGGCTAAAAATAACGTCTCATTGTCAAGCACCGACACTCGAATTTAAGTGTACAAACACATAACCAGCGGCCCGCATATTTCGCTGGGTAACAAAAAAGTGTTACCAGCCATAGGCCGGTAACACTTCCTGTAAAGCCAAAACCGTCTTACGCCAGGCTTTTACTCACCACTTCATAGACATCACTGGACAGCTCGCCGGAAGCGAGGATGCGCTCCAGCTCGGCCTTCATCAGTGCCTGACGCGCCGAACCGTATTTGCGCCAGCGGGTCAGCGGCGCCAGCAGGCGCGAAGCGATCTGCGGGTTGAGCGCATTGAGGGTGATCACCTGGTCGGCGAGAAAGCGGTAGCCCGCCCCGTCGGCGCGGTGAAAGTTGATCAGGTTCTGGTTGGCGAAGGCTCCGATCAGCGCACGCACCTTGTTCGGATTCTTCAGGGTGAAGGCTTCGTGCTGCATCAACGCATGCACGCGCTCCAGACCACCCGGCAGCGGGCAACCAGCCTGCACGCTGAACCACTGATCCATGACCAGTGGATCGTCCTTGAAGAAGTCGGCGAACATGGCCAGTGCCTTGCCCTGCTCTTCCTGGAATGGCGAATTGACCAGTACGGCCAGGGCCGCCAGGCGCTCGGTCATGTTGTCGGCGTTGTCGAACTGATCGACGCAAGCCGCCAGTACCTCGGGTTTCTCGCTGAGCATGAGGTAGGACAACGCGATGTTCTGCAGACTGCGGCGAGCGAAGTGCGCCGCCTCGGCCACGTAAGGGGTGGCCTTGGAGACTTCACGGTTGGCTTGGTAGCGCGCCCACAGCGGGGCGAATAGCGCGGAAGCCAGCTCCTTGCGGGCGAATTCGCGCGCGGCGTGGATGGCCTCGACATCTGCGACCTCGCTGATCTCGGTCAGGTAGGCCTCGCCCGGCAGCGAAAGCATCTCCGCGACCATGGCCTGATCCAGCGACTCGTCTTCAAGCAGGGTTCGCAGCGCAGTGACCAGGCGTTGATCCAGGCTCAGAGCCTCGCCGCGCTGATGCTGGCCAATCAGCTCCTGCAGCACCTGCACGGACAATTGCTGGCCAGCCTCCCAGCGATTGAAGCCGTCGCTGTCGTGCTGCATGAGGAACATCAGCTGATCGCGGTCATAGGGGAAGTGCAGCTTGACCGGCGCACTGAAGCCGCGCAGCAAGGAGGGCAGCGGCTTCTCGGCGACGCCCTCGAAGGTGAAGGTCTGCTCGGCTTCAGTCACCGACAACACTCGACTAGTACCCTGCGACGCGCTTTCGCCCTGCAGGCGCAGCGGCAGCTCAACGCCCTGGGCATCGAGCAGGCCGAGCGCCACCGGAATCACGAACGGCAGCTTCTCGCTCTGCCCCGGCGTAGCCGGGCAGCTCTGACGGAAGGTCAGGCTGTAGGTCTGCGCGGCGGAGTCATACGCCTCGCTGACCGCCAGGCGCGGCGTACCCGCTTGGGTGTACCAGCGCTTGAACTGGGTCAGATCGATACCGCTGGCATCTTCCATGGCCTTGACGAAATCGTCGCAGGTCACCGCTTGGCCGTCGTGGCGCTCGAAGTACAGATCCGAGCCCTTGCGGAACAACTGCGGCCCGAGCAGGGTGTGGATCATGCGCAGCACTTCGGCACCCTTCTCGTAGATGGTCAGGGTGTAGAAGTTGGAGATTTCCATGTACGCGTCCGGACGCACCGGGTGGGCCATGGGGCCCGCGTCCTCGGCGAACTGGTGGGTACGCAGGTATGCCACGTCCTCGATGCGTTTGACCGTACGCGAATGGGTGTCGGCGGAGAACTCGCTGTCGCGGAACACGGTGAAGCCTTCCTTGAGCGACAGCTGGAACCAGTCGCGGCAGGTCACGCGGTTGCCCGACCAGTTGTGGAAGTACTCGTGTGCCACCACCGCCTCGACGCGCTGATGGGCAGCGTCGGTGGCGGTCTCGGCCTTGGCCAGCACGCAGCTGGAGTTGAAGATGTTGAGGCCCTTGTTCTCCATGGCGCCCATGTTGAAGTCGTTGACCGCGACGATCATGAAGATGTCCAGGTCATACTCGCGGCCGTAGACCTCCTCGTCCCACTTCATCGAACGCTTGAGGCTGTCCATGGCGTGCTGCACCTTGTCGATGTTCTCCGGCTCGACGTAGATGCGCAGCGCCACTTCGCGGTTGCTCATGGTGGTGAAGCTGTCCTCGACGCACCAGAGGTCACCGGCGACCAGGGCGAACAGATAGGCCGGCTTCTTGAACGGGTCTTCCCAGGTCGCCCAGTGGCGACCACCCTCTTCACTGCCGCTGGCAATCGGGTTGCCGTTGGACAAGAGCACCGGATAGGCATGCTGCTCGGCACTGACCGTGGTGGTGAATTTGCTCATCACATCCGGGCGGTCGAGGTAGAAGGTGATCTTGCGGAAGCCCTCGGCCTCGCACTGGGTGCAGAACATCTTGCCGGACTTGTACAGCCCCTCCAGCGCGGTGTTGCTCTCCGGGTGGATGCGCACGCTGCTGTCGACCACGAAGCGCTCCTGGGTCGGCTGCAGGGTCAAGTGGCTGTCGGTCAGGGTGTAATCACCCGCGCTCAGCTCGCGATCATCGAGCTTGAGCTCCAGCAGCTCCAGTTGCTGACCGTCGAGCACCAGTTTCGGCAGACCGGCACCGGCTTCAGGGTTGCGACGCATGACCAGTTGCGCGTGCACCAGGCTGTGATCCTCGAACAGCTCGAAGGTCAGGTGGGTCTCGTCGATCAGGTAATCGGGAACCTGATAGTCCTTCAGGTAGATGGTCTTGGATTGTTCGGTGCGCATGGCTCTTGGCCTCTCGTCTGCGGCGCCTCGGGCGCCGGTGGCAATCGGGTGTCAGGCGGCGATCTCGTGGACGGCCAACTGGTAGGCGGTGTACTTGCGGATATTGATCACGCCGGTATCGAACATCAGGTACTGGCCCTTGATACCGAGCAGGGTACCCTCGGCCAGCGGCTGCTTGTCCAGGTTGAAGCTGGTGATCTTGGCGGGATAGGCCTCGATGGGATAACGAATCGCCTGCACCTCGGCCGCGGACAGCGGCTGGATGGCCTGCAGGCCGAAGCGCTGCTGCAGCTCGGCAATGCCCGCGCCACAGCTGTCGAACAACTGCTCGCGAATGGCCAGCAGATCGACCGGCTCAGCGTCGCCCTTTAGCAACGCACGCCAGTTGGTCTTGTCCGCCACCTGACTGCGTAGCAGATCCTCGACGAAGCCGGACTGCTGCCGGGTGGCCACGCGCAGAATCGGCAGCGCCTGGGTCGCGCCCTGGTCGATCCAGCGCGTCGGCACCTGAGTAGCGCGGGTGATGCCAACCTTCACGCCACTGGAGTTGGCCAGGTAGACGATATGATCGGTCATGCAGAACTGCTCGCCCCAGCTCGGCTCGCGGCAGGTGCCTTGATCGTAATGGCAGCGCTCCGGGCTCATGATGCAGACATCGCATTGCGCCAGCTTCTGCATGCAGGGGTAGCAGTAGCCCTGGCTGAAACTGGTCTTGGTCTTGCGCCCGCAGTGCGTGCAGTGGATGGCGCCGAGGAATTCCAGGCGCAAGTGCTTGCCCACCAGCGGATTGACCGGTACTTCTTCCTCGCCCAGGCGGAAAGCGTATTGCACCGGTGCGTCCAGGTGCGCCTTCATTTTGCTCAGCGAGCCACGTCCCAATTCACTCATCAGTGCAGGGTATCCGAGGACTTGAACAGCAGGTTGGGTACCGGCTCGGACTTGCTGCTGCATTCCTGAGGGCCCATGTAACCGGTGCGCTCGTCCTCCGGCAGGTTCTGCGCTTCCCAGGCGATCATTGCCTGCAGGCTCAGCTCTTTCTGCTCCTGAGTCAGCTTGCGGCCGTCCGGCCATTTACCGATTTCCACGGCCAGCTTGAGGCTTCCGTAGATTTCCGGGGTGATGTTTTCAATCGCATCGAGAAAGGACGACATACAGGTCTCCAGATAAATCGTAGGGCGGGTGAAACCCGCCGAAACACAGAGCTGGCGGGTTGCACCCGCCCTACAGGTCTAAAGTCGGATCAAGCACTACGTCGGGCCAGCATACCGCCAAGCAGCCCCGTCAGGCAGCCGATGAGCAGGCCACCGAGGTGCGCGCCGTTGGCGATAGCGCCAACCCCCAGGGTTTCGAAGATGCCGGTCATACAAACAACCAGCCAGATCAGCATCATCACCAATACGCCGGGCGGCAGCCGGTAGGCCGGATTCGGTGCCAGGCGCTGGTAGATCCAGCAATGCCCGAGCAGGCCATAAAGCACGCCAGACAACCCGCCGAACAACGACGGCCCAGCCCACCAGTATTGGGCGAAGTTCGACGCCAGGCCGAACAGCAAGGTCAGCCCGAGCAGGCCAATGGCCCCCTGACGAAACTCGATCCGCCGCCCCAGCTCCCAGTACCACAGGCTGTTCATCGCCAGGTGCAGCCAGCCGAAGTGAATCAGCATCGGCGTGATCAGGCGCCACCACTGACCGCTGCCCAAAGTGGCATCCAGATAGGTCAGATAGATGCGCTCACCGTCGATACGAAAATCGACGAAGCTCAGCCAGCGGATAGTGGAAAAATTCTCGCCCGCCAAGGTCACGGCAAAGACGATGAAGGTCGCCAGCAGCACCAGTGCCGTAAACGGACTGCGCTGCAGCTGCGTGAAGAAGCCGTCCCGCACAGGCCCAGCGCTTGCCGGCAACTCTCCACCGGCGTCGCCCTGCGGGTGACGCGCATAAAGCTCGCGCACCTGCCCGGCAAGCTGTTCACCTGGCACCCAGAGCACCTGCTCACCGCCCTCTTCCGCCACCCGGTGCGGCACGTTCAAACGCTGTAACAGGCCAACGAAGCCGCTCAAGTCGGTATCCAGCGGCAAGCGCAGCACTTCTACTGTCGTCATCGCGGCGCCTCCTGCGGGTCGACATCGACCCAGACGAATTTGCCCGCATCAAGACGTGTTTCCTGATCCAGGCGATAAGCCACCAGGCGGCCGCCGACCACTGCGCTGTAGTCCAGGCAGGCCAGATTGGGCCGAATCGGCGCCGGCTTGCCCCGCCGCCAGTAGTGCCCGACGAACAGCAATGGCTCGTGCGCACCGTACCTGAGCAATTCATCCTTCTGCAGCTCGGTCAGCGGCGTCTGCGCCGCCAGCTCCGGCAAGGCATCGGGCTGGAAGACGATATCGCCATAGGTCTTCGGGTCCTCCTCCCAGAATTTGGTGCGGAAGTAGGAACGCGTGAAGCCATCACCGCTGGTCAGGGTCAGGCCGTGCGGCAGGCGCATGTCGGTGCCGCGCAGCAGGCGATCGAGCGCCATGTTGGCGAAACTGCCGGGCACGGCCGAGGCCTGCAGGAAATGCTCGTCGATACAGCCATCGGGAAATTGCGCCTGCAGTGGTGCGATCAGCTCGGCATCCCAGCAGGCGTGCACGACGCGGAAGCGCCCGGCGTCGATGAACAGTGGCATCTCGTAGAACCAGCGGAGGAACTCGCGCCACTCCTGCGGATGATCCTCGAACTGCGCCAATGTCTCGCGCATCAGGCGCTGGTGGCGCGGGCTGTGTTCGCGCACGTAGTGACGCCCGCTGCCTGGCGGTGCCGGCGTGCTCCAGCCCAGCGCGTAAAACTCGTGATTGCCCATGATGCACAGCGCCTGGCCGGCGCGGACCATATCGTGCACCAGGTGCAGGGCCTCGCGAATGCCCGGGCCGCGGTCGACCAGGTCACCGAGGAAGAGCGCCATGCGCGTCGGATGGCGCCACACGCCGCCCTGCTGGCTATAACCCAGGCGATCGAGCAGACGTTCGAGGGTGCGCGCACAACCGTGGATATCACCGATCAGGTCATAGCCACGATGGGGGTCGAGGGACATTCAGTCCTGCCCTCCCAGGCGGCTGCCCCAACCCAGCTTGGTGCGGCAGACCTCGTAGTAGTTATGATCCAGCGGATGGATCAGGCGCAGTTTCTGCGCTTTCTTCGCCACGTGCAGGGTGTCGCCCGGCGCACAGGTGAAGTGGTTCTGGCCGTCGCAGGAAACCTGCGGATAGATGGTCATGTCCGGCGATACCACCAC
Source organism: Pseudomonas sediminis (assembly GCF_039555755.1). NCBI lineage: Bacteria > Pseudomonadati > Pseudomonadota > Gammaproteobacteria > Pseudomonadales > Pseudomonadaceae > Pseudomonas > Pseudomonas sediminis. The sequence continues at coordinate 3,432,679 of NZ_CP154631.1, read as the reverse complement.
CTTCAGCTCGCTGTTGCCGTCGACCACGATAGGCCGGCTGGACAGCGTATGCGGGTACATCGGCACCACCACGATGGCATCGAGCTTGGGATGCATGATCGGCCCGCCAGCAGACAGCGCATAGGCGGTAGAACCCGTGGGCGTGGCGACGATCAGGCCGTCGGCCTTCTGGCTGCAGACGAACTGGCCGTCGATATACAGCTCGAACTCGATCATCCGCGTCGACTTGCCGGGGTGCAGTACCACGTCGTTGAGTGCATCGCCCTGGCCGATGGCCTCGCCCTGGCGGCGCACCTCGGCCTCCAGCAGAAAACGGTTCTCGGTGAGGTAGTGGCCTTCAAGCACCTGCGCCACCTTGAGCTCCAGCTCATCGGGGCGAATATCGGTGAGAAAGCCCAGGCTGCCGCGGTTGATCCCCAGCACCGGTACCTTGTGCCGCGCCAGGGCGCGCGCCGCGCCGAGCATGCTGCCGTCGCCGCCGACGACGATCACCAGGTCGCAGACCTCGCCGAGCATCTTGCGCGAGGAGGTCTGCAGGCCATGCCCAGGCAGCAGGTCGGCGATGGTGTCCTCGAGGATCACATGCAGGTGGCGGTCGATCAGAAAGCGCTTGAGTCGCCGCACGGTTTCCAGCACCCGCGTGCTGCCCAGGCGCCCGATGATGCCGACATTGCGAAATTGCTCCATGGGACTCCCGCCAGACAGATAAGAAACGAAGAGAGATTATCGGCCAAAGGCCTGGGCGGCAGCAAACCAGCACTGTTACTGCGCTATGCTCGGGTGATGACTGCTCCTGACTCGCTGCACGATCTGCTGCTGGGCTTGCGTACCCCGGCTGTGCGTGACCTGGCCTGGGCGCTGCTCTCGCCACCCATGCTGGGTGAGACCACGAAAGTCCAGCGTCATCCGCTACAGGCCAGTTGCTGGACGCAGCAACCGCAGCGGCTGACTGACTGGCTCGTACAGCAGGACAACGATGCCGGTGCCCTGCATGCCTGGCTGGCCGCGAAACCGGTGCGCCGCCTCGGCCTTTGTTACGAACGCCTGTGGCAGTTCGCCCTGCACGCGGCGCCGGATGTCGAGGTCGTCGCCGCCAACCTGCCGATCCGTCAGAACGGCCAGACACTGGGCGAGTTGGACCTGCTATTGCGCGACGCGGAAGGCGAGCATCACCTGGAGTTGGCGGTGAAGTTCTACCTGGGCACGCGCGGTAGCGACGCGGCGGACTGGCTCGGCCCCGGCAGCCATGATCGGCTTGACCTGAAACTCGGTCACCTCGCGCAACACCAGTTGCCCCTGTCGTCGCGCCGCGAGGCACGCGCGCCCCTGAACGAGCTGCAGTTGGGCGATACTCGGTCCGCCTTCTGGCTCGGCGGCTACTTGTTCTACCCCTGGCCTGATGGTTGCCCATCACCTCGCGGCGCGGGCCCCGAGCACTGCCGGGGCAATTGGCTACACCAGTGCGACTGGGATGCTTTCGCCGCGACCAAACCAGACGCTCGCTGGCAACCCTTGCCGCGATTGGCCTGGCTCGCACCGGCGCTGATAAAGACTGGCGAGGCCTGGCCCGCAGACACCTTCCAGCAATGGCTGAAGCTGTTACGACCGGACGCTCAGGCGCAGTTGCTGGTGCGCCTGGAGGAAGATCACGCCGGGAACTGGCGAGAGGTCGAACGGGTGTTTCTGGTCAACGATCAGTGGCCGGCGCAGTCGTAGCCCAATGCAATCCGGGATGCTGCTACCGGCAATCCGCGGGCGTCACCCACCTCGTTGATAGGCCGCAGGGCCAGTGCCAATCAACGGCTACGTTCGGTACGCCCACCGGAACGCGCCAGATACCCTGCCCCGCTTTCACACAGCAGGGCGTCGCGCTGTACCGCCGGCAGGGCATCCAGGCCGCCACGCAGGGCATAGACGCTGTAACCCAGTTGCGAGAGCAGAAACACTGCACTGCTGCTGCGCTTGCCGCTATCGCAATAGCACAGGTAGGTACGTGAGAGATCCAGCAGGCGCGCCTTGAGGCGCAACAGCTGCAGCGGCATATGCAGCGCTTGCGGCGCGTGCGCCTTCTCGTACTCTTCCTGCAGCCGCACATCCAGCCACTGCGCGCCCTGCGTCAGCAACCTGGCGCCCTCGCCCAGCGACACCTCGGCCACGACTGGAGCCTTGAGCAAAGCAAAGAAATCCTGACGATCCAGGCGCAACACACTGCCCGCCTCGACCATGGTCACCGTGGCATTGCGTGGCCGATCAGCAAGCAGCGCTTCTTCACCGAAACAGGCGCCCACCTCCAGCTCCGCCAGCACCTGGTGATCACTGCCGGCGCCGCGAATCACCTCGGCGCGGCCACTCTCCAGGAAGTAGCAACAATCGCCGGTAGCGCCTTCTTCAAGCACCTGACTGCCAGCAGCCAGCTCGACCCTCTGCAGCCGCGCCAGCATGTTCTGCACGTTGGCTGGCGGCACCTTGGCAAATAGCGGGTTTTCCAGCAGTCGCTCCAGCCATTCGATATCGGCGCCACTGTGTTGCAATGCCAGTAACAGATCCTGATGCGCCAGACGCCAGGTCAACAGGCGATCGAGCGTGGCACTGTCGATCATCAGCACGCTGATATCGGTCAAGGCGCGAGCGTCATGCAACCGCGGCAGGCCGGGTGACACCGGGTGACAGCTGATCTCGCTACCGGCCTGCAACGTCTGCGTCCTGCCCGCAGCATCCTGTAACTGCAACTCGCCAGCCAGTAGATAGCAGGTCAGGCGCGCCTGATCCCCCTGACGAAACAGCAGTTGCCCGGCCAGCAGCGGCTGCGGCACCAACTGGCTACGCAACTCGCGCCACTGCTGCGCGGAAAGCGCGTTGAGCGGCGTCAGGCTGCGCAGTTGTTCGGGGGTAAGGGGTTCGCTCATGAGGATTTCCAGGCTCCGCTGGTCAGACCTGAGTGTAGTCGGCACTGGCGCCCATCAACACCCGTCGACCTTGCAAGCCGCCAGTATGAATGAAGATCAGCCGAGTGCCGCGTGCGAGTTGACCTTGCTCGCAGAAATCGCGTAGCGCCATCAGCGCCTTGCCGGTATACACAGGCTCCAATGGCACACCGCAGGCTTGCTCGGTTTCCAGGATGAACTGGCGTAGCGGCTCATCGATACGGGCAAAACCGCCGCGTGCTGCCTCGATCAGTTGGTGACGCCGCGCCGACGCCCCGGCCTCGTCCAGCAACGTGGCGACCTGAGTGGCGACGCCGTGATCATTGGGTACCGCCTGCGCGCCGAATACGCTGCGCTGACCATCACCCAGCAGCAAACCAGCCAGGGTGGTGCCGGTCCCCGCAGCCAGCCACCAGGCATCGAAATCAGACCAGCCGATATCGGCCAACTGCGCTTCGGCCATCTCCACCAGACAGCTACAGCCATTGGCGCCCTGAAGTCCCAGACCGCCCTCACCAATCACCTGAAAATTCGGGTATCGAGCGAGCCAGGCCCCCCAGAAATCCGGCTGATGCCGCGCACGGTAACCGCCATAACCCAGCCAGTGCAGGGTCATGCCCATGCGCTGTAGATCATCGACGGTCGGGGTCTGCTGCGCCTCACCACGTAACAGACCGACGCTGGTGAAGCCGAAACGCTGTCCCGCCGCAGCCAGCGCATGCAAATGATTGGAGTGTGCGCCCCCCAGACTGATCACCCCCTGCGCACCGTCCGCAGCTGCCTGTTCAAGATAGGGCGCGAGCTTGAACCACTTGTTGCCGGACAACAGGGGGTCGACAAGATCCAGGCGCAAACAGGCAAGCTCGACGCCGGCAGCCTCGAGCCAGTCCAGTTGCAGACGTTGTAGCGGCGCCCGCGGACGCCAGGTGGGAATCCGTACTGGCAAGATCAGCTGACGGTACGCAGACGACTGCTCGCCTTGTGCCGCGCACAGCAGTTCGAATCACCCAGAGCGAAACGGCTGGGCGTATCGACGCGGTCGATGGGAATGGCGCAGCGCTCTCCACTGGGCAAGGATGCGTCGCAGCTGGGCTGCTGATAATGCGCCAACCAGTGGCGATACTGCTCTTCGGAAACGAAGCATTTACCCGCAGCGTAGGCCATCGGGTTGTCCTGGTAGCGGGCGACGTCCTGGAGAGGAATGGTCAGGTGCCCAGCGCCCGGGTGGTACACCACGAACACCACACCAAGCTTGGCCAGACGATCCAGCACCTGGTCACCGCCCTGACTGGCGAATGCATCGCGCTCACGCTTGAGGCGCTCGATTTCCGCTTGCAACTGGGCATCCAGCTCGTTGCGATAGGCAAGTTCAACGTCACGAATGGCGATCTGTTCCTTGTACTCCGCCACGGCCGCAACGACTTTGGCGCGCATTTCGCCGTCGAACTGCGCACGCAGGATGTCGCCCTCGGTACGACCATGACGCTCAAGGGCACGCAGCTGTTGAGTCATGTCTTCACGGCTGCTCTGGAAACTTTCAGCCTGGGCGGCCAGTTGCGCCTTGAGGTTAGCGTTGAGCTCCTCCTGCTGGCGCAGCGCCTGATGCAGCCCATGAATCTGCCCCTGCAGATTCTTGCTCTGCTCCTCGCTGGCCAGTTTGAACTTGGCCAGTTCGTCTTCATGCTGTTGGGTCAGGCTGGTGATGCGCAGACGCTGCTGCTGAATCAGCTGCGCGGTCTTGGCTCGATGTTCCTGATCCATTTTCTGCGCCAATTGCTCGGCCACTTCCTTGGCCGGATCGGGCGCATACCATTTATCTTCGGAGGCCACCTGCAAACGCTCGGCAACCACCGCCTGAGCACTGTCGTCCTCGATCAGCAACCCAAGCTGATTGCGTTTGACTGCATCGCGCAGCAACACCAGGTCATTTTGAGCAGGTGCCAGACTCGGGTCCCAAAGGTGCATCTGATGCCAGGAAACCGGACACTGGCTGCGACAGGCCAGGCGAATCGGCCCAGCGCCAAGATCCGGACCACGGCCGGCACGCTCGGCCAGGTGTTGCAGAGGAATGTTCCAGCCCTTATCGGGGCGACCGTCCTCGTCGAAATCCAGAAAGAAGAACACCGCAGCCCTGACCAGCAGGCGCGGGTTGATCACCACGAACACCGCACGCATCTGTTCGTCGGCGAACTCGGGCATGTTCACCACGCCGTCGAGCAAAGCCTCGAACTCAGGGAACATCATCTGTTTGCAGATACCGCGTTCACTGAAGAACATCACGGCTTCCACCATCTGCGGCTTGTTCTGCATGCTCATTGAGGACCCTCTGGACCAACCGGGAATACGTCGCGTGCCAGCGCAGCGCAGACTCTGCACTGATATCGTCCTTGATACCTCGAGCAAGTCTAGGGGAAAACCCAACCACAGCAATGTGACTGGGTTGGCACTCACTCTGCGAGCCAGCCCAAATAGGCCACTGCTTGGCGCAAAAATGTGACCAGACCGGAAAGTACGAAAGCTGCCAGCGGTCCGGTCCGCCGGGATGAGTAACAGCCTGCCCAACACAACTCGATCGGCGGATTCTTGCTTTTCAACCCTGCCTCACAAGCGGAGTTTTGCCTATTTCAGCCCATAGCATTGGGCTCATCCGCTCCAGAGCAGTGATCCGACAACCTGGCACGTCACCCGCTCTGGCACGTACAAGCTCGCGCGCCTGTCGCGCGGCCGGACTGATAAAAAAGACAAGAGGTCAGCCATGTTCTGCTATCACCTCACTGCCAACCCCTCATCATTCAATCCGCTTCGCGAGTGCCTATTCCGGCGCCAGAAGACTGCCTGCACAGCACTGCCGCGTCCTTAGCTAAAAATAACAACAACGGAGAATTCCCATGCACTTAGCCAAGCGCCTTGGCCTGTTCGCCGCTGCCGCGATTTTGGCCAGTAGTCCCAACGCTCACGCTAATCCAACCTCGATCAACATCCTTACCGGCGGTATCGGCAGCAGCGCCTATCAGTCGGGCACCATTCCTGCCGGCACCTACAAAGGCCAGGGCAGCGACGTGACGACGGCGACCATCACCAACGTTCTGGTGAGCCAGACCAGCGTTTCCGACGCCATGGCCTATCAGATGACCAAGTTGCTCTTCGAGAACCTCGACCGATTGGCCGAAGCGCATCCGGCAGCCAAGGACATCAGACTGGAGCGCGCCACCAGTGGTCTGCCGATTCCGCTGCACCCAGGCGCCGAGCGCTTTTATCGAGAAGTGGGCGTTCTCAAGTAGAGCGCCGTTCAGCCTTTGGCTGCAGCGAGAAAAGGCGCCAGGCGCTGGGCCATTTCGGCACCGAGCGCCTGCAGCCCACTCATCGGACGCACCATCACCTCGAACTCGACGATTCGCCCCGAGTCGTCGAAGCGAATCATGTCGATTCCTTTCAACTCGCGCCCACCAACCTTCGCGGAAAACTCCAGCACCACGTTGAGACCATCAGCGGTGGCCAGTTCACGGTGATAGGCGAAGTCTTCGAATACCTTGAGCACAGTATTGAGGATCAGATTGACCACCTGCGCCCCCGGATACGGTGTATGTGCCATCGGTGAGCGGAACACCGCCTGTGGGTGCAGCAACTCAGGCAAGGCGCTCAGATCCTTGGCGGCAACGAACTGGTGCCAGCGCTCGAGGCTGGCTGCAGCGGCAGGTTGTAGCTGGGTATTGAGAGACATCGGCTTCTCCTTATTGTTGTCAGGCCAGACAGCCAACACCTCGCAGCAGACCGTATGAAAACTACTGCGCTCGGCCATGCTGCGTTAAAAAACGGCTCAAAATGCTCATTTACAACTCGTAAACTGCGCTTTCTCGCCATTTTTTGCCTTGCCTGACCTTCGCTCGCTACGTTTTCAAACGGTCTGTAGGCGGGGCGTCATCATTACAGCTCAGCAGCCAGACGCGAGCCCTGGTTGATCGCCCGTTTGGCGTCGAGCTCGGCGGCGACATCCGCGCCACCGACCAGGTGCACGCGCTGGCCAGCGCTCTCCAGACCGTCCTGCAGCTCACGCAGCGGGTCCTGGCCTGCGCAGACGATCACGGTATCGACCGGCAACACCTGCTCCTCGCCACCAGCGATGCGGATATGCAGACCGGCATCGTCGATCTGCACGTACTCGACGCTGTTGAGCATCTGCACGTTCTTGTTCTTCAGGCCGGTGCGGTGAATCCAGCCGGTGGTCTTGCCCAGGCCGTCGCCGACCTTGGACTTCTTGCGCTGCAGCAGGAATACCTGACGCGCCGCCGGGTGTGGATGCGCCTCGACACCCGCCACGCCGCCACGGGCTTCGAGCGCGGTATCGATACCCCATTCCTTCCAGAACTCGTCACGGTCGAGGCTGGTGGCCTTGCCCTGATGGGTGATGAACTCGGAAACATCGAAACCGATACCGCCGGCGCCGATCACCGCGACCTTCTGCCCGACCGGCTTGCGCTCGAGAATCGCGTCCAGGTAGCTGATCACCTTGGCATGCTCGATACCCGGAATCTCTGGCGTACGCGGCGCGATACCGGTGGCCAGGATGATTTCGTCGAAGCCGCCACTGACCAGATCGTCCACCGACACACGGGTGTTGAGGCGCACGTCAACGCCAGTGGTTTCCAGCTTGCGCTTGAAGTAACGCAAGGTCTCGAAGAACTCTTCCTTGCCCGGCACGCGCTTGGCCACGTTGAACTGGCCGCCGATCTCGCTGGCCGAATCGAACAGGGTCACGCTGTGGCCACGTTCGGCGGCGACGGTGGAAGCGGCCAGGCCAGCCGGGCCGGCACCGACCACGGCGATCTTCTTCACCGTGGTGGCGGGGATGTAGTTCAGCTCAGTCTCATGGCAGGCGCGCGGGTTGACCAGGCAGCTGGTCAGCTTGCCGCCGAAGGTGTGGTCCAGGCAGGCCTGGTTGCAGCCGATGCAGGTGTTGATCTCGTCCGCGCGGCCTTCGGCGGCCTTGTTGACGAAGTCCGGGTCGGCGAGGAACGGACGCGCCATCGACACCATGTCGGCATCGCCCTCGGCCAGCACTTGCTCGGCCACTTCCGGGGTATTGATGCGGTTGGTGGTGATCAACGGGATCGACACCTCCCCCTTGAGCTTGGCGGTGACCTTGGTGAAGGCCGCGCGCGGCACCTTGGTGGCGATGGTAGGAATGCGCGCTTCGTGCCAGCCGATACCGGTGTTGATGATGGTGGCGCCGGCCTGCTCGATGGCCTTGGCCAGCAGCACGATCTCGTCCCAGGTGCTGCCACCCTCGACCAGATCGAGCATCGACAGGCGATAGATGATGATGAAGTTCGGCCCCACCGCCTCGCGCACGCGGCGGACGATTTCCACCGGCAGGCGCATGCGGTTTTCGTAGCTGCCGCCCCAGCGGTCGGTACGGTGGTTGGTGTGGGCAACCAGGAACTGGTTGATGAAATAACCTTCCGAGCCCATTACCTCGACGCCGTCATAACCGGCCTGTTGGGCCAGCGCGGCGCAATTGACGAAGTCGGCGATCTGCTTCTCGATGCCCTCCTCGTCCAGCTCACGCGGCTTGAACGGGTTGATCGGTGCCTGGATGGCGCTCGGCGCAACGGATTTGGGGCTGTAGGCATAACGCCCGGCATGCAGAATCTGCATGCAGATCTTGCCGCCGGCCTCATGCACGGCCTGGGTAACGACCTTGTGCTTCTCGGCTTCTTCCGGCGTGCTCAGCTTGGCCGCCCCGGAATACACGCCGCCCTCCTCGTTCGGGCCGATGCCACCAGTGACCATCAGGCCGACACCGCCACGGGCGCGCTCGGCGAAATAGGCCGCCATGCGCTCGAAGCCGCCATGTTTCTCTTCCAGACCAGTGTGCATGGACCCCATCAGTGTACGGTTGCTCAGCGTGGTGAAGCCGAGGTCGAGCGGGGCCAGCAGGTGCGGGTAACGAGCAGTCATGGAATTCTCCACATCGCGGTGCAGTTCACGGATTGCCGCGGTCTCATGGTCACGCGGTCGGTTATGGAGCCAGACGATAAAGAGGCTGCCAACCATGCTCAATGATCAAAACTAACAAGATAATGATCAAAAGTAGCAATTCACCTTGGCAGCACGGCTCGACCGACCTAACCTGCACCGCAACGAAGCCGAACATCCCGAAATGCGCCTACTGATCACCCTTCTGCTCGCGTTCGCACTGCTGGCCGGCCTTGGCAGCTACGCCCAGTGGATCGAGCAGCGTCCCAGCAGCCACTACCTGTCCGACCTGCGCAGCCAGGTCGCGCTGGATATCGGCGAGCCCGGCCCGCGCGGTAACCTGCTGGGCATCCAGCCGGAGCTGTTCGCAGCGGACTACCAGAGCCTCGCCCGCCTGCGCCTGAAACTGGCGGCCTACCTCGATCACGCCCGCGAGCGGGGCATGCTCAACGCGCGCACCGTCGTCGTGCTGCCGGAACATATCGGCACCTGGCTGCTCGCCGTTGGCGAGAAAGAAGAACTCTATCGTGCCACCGAGCGCCACCAGGCCATGCACTGGCTGGCGGCAACCAATCCGCTGGATTTTCTCGGCGCACTGCTGGGCGCCGCAGACGACGCGCGCCTGGACGATGCCATGCTGCGAACCAAGGCCAAGAGCATGGCGCGTGACTATCAGCAACTGTTTGGCGCTCTGGCTCGCGATTACCAGATCACCCTGGTGGCGGGTTCCATCGTTCTGCCCGAGCCTCATATAGAACAGGGGCGTCTCGAGATCGGCCGCGGGCCGCTGTACAACGTCAGCCTGGTCTTCGACCGGGCCGGCAACCCGCTCGGCCAGCCACAACGCCACGCTTTCAGTGCAGGCGCACTGACGACCGAAACAAACGGCGCCGTGCAGGTGCTGGAGACCCCGGCAGGTCGCCTCGGCGTGCTACTCGGCGGTGACATGCAGCAGTTGCGCCAGGCAACGACGGCTGGCGACGAGACCATCGAGCTCTTGGCAATGCCCAGCGATCTGGACAGCCAGGCGGACGACGCCGAGCTTGGCGAACAACTGCAGACCCATGGCATTCGCGCCGGGCTGAAAGTCCATCTGCGCGGCCGATTGTGGGAGCGTAGCGGTCAGTCCCAGGCGCTCGCCTTCGATGCCGGTCGCAGCGAACGCGGCGCCAGCGAGCGTGGCGCGCAACTGATCAATCTATGGTTATGAAGGCATCACGCGTTCGCCTTGGCGATCTCTCCGTCGGCTTCACCCAGGCATTGGCCGACGCACTGCGCGAACAGGGCCAGCGCCCCGAACCGTTGCTCGAACAGTTCGGTCTGGATTCAGCACGCCTGAGCGAGCCGCGCGCGCGCCTGTCGATCCCGCGCTTCATGCGCCTTGGCCACAGCGCCATTGCCCTGTGCAACAACCCGGCCCTGGGCCTGGACATGGGCCGCCACAGCCGACTGAGCCAGATTGGCCTGGCCGGCATCTGCGCCGCGCAGGCGCCTGATCTGCGCGAAGCGGCACGCACGCTGACGCGCTTCGAGCCGCTGTACGCCGCCAACTATCGCGGCCGTTCGGGCTTCAGCGAGGATGCCCGCGGCGCCTGGCTGCATTTCTACTCGATCAGCCCCTACAACGCCTACAACCGCTTCGTGGTGGATTCGGTGCTGGCCGGCTGGCAGAGCAACCTGAGCCAGGTGGTCGACCGCCCCATCATCGCGGACAAGGTTGAAATCGAATTTCCGCCACCCGACTATAGCGAGCGTTACGAGCCCCTGTTCGGCTGCCCGGTGGAATTTGCCAGCGGCGCCAACCGCCTGCGCCTGAGCAGCGAAACCCTGGCCCTGCGCAATCCACAGCATTGCCCTGGCACCTGGCGGCACCTGCTGGAGCTGTGTGAACGAGAGCTTGATCAGCTGACCCGCACGCGCAGCCTGCGCGAACAGGTCATCCAGCTGCTGGGGCCCTTGCTGCACGGCCATGAGCCGGATCTGCAGGAAGTGGCGCGCAGCCTGCACCTGCCGAGCTGGACGTTGCGGCGCAAGCTGGCCGAGGAAGGCACGCAGTTTCGCGCCATCCTCAACGACACCCGCCGCGACCTGGCCACGGCCTATATCCGTGACACCGAGCTGGCCTTTGGCGAGATCGCGTACCTGCTCGGCTTCGCCTCGGCCGAAGCCTTCCAGCGCGCCTTCAAGCGCTGGCTCGGGCAAACACCCGGCGACTACCGCCGCACACAGCGCAGGGCCAGCGGCGCAGCTCAAAGTTCGGTGGCGTCGTCCACATCGGGCATATCCTGATTGAGGACGTCGCGCTCGAGCAGTTCTTCCTGATAGTCATCCATCGGGCATTCTCCTGGGGCATTTCATCTTTCGTTAGCAAGCTACGTTGCCAGTGTGAAGACAAGATGACGAAAAGCCGCAGGGCGATTGATTGCCCCGGATCACAGGCAATAAAAAACCCGTCGATTTTGCGATCGACGGGTTTCGTATATGGCGCAGCGGACGGGACTCGAACCCGCGACCCCCGGCGTGACAGGCCGGTATTCTAACCGACTGAACTACCGCTGCGTGTCGGTTGGACTTGCGTCCAAAGAACTCATGGAACTCTGTTGCATCTGATGGCGCCCTTGCGGGCTTTGCCATCTCAAATCGACAAGGTGTCGATCTGGGAAATAATGGCGCAGCGGACGGGACTCGAACCCGCGACCCCCGGCGTGACAGGCCGGTATTCTAACCGACTGAACTACCGCTGCGCGTCGGTGGACTTTCGTCCTTCTCTCTAAGGCTATGGTGGGTGATGACGGGATCGAACCGCCGACCCTCTGCTTGTAAGGCAGATGCTCTCCCGGCTGAGCTAATCACCCATGTGCCTTAGCGAGGCGCGCACTTTATGCAGGCGGCGATGCTAAGTCAACACCCTGCTTGAATTTTTTCTGAAAAAGGCAGATTCATCGCCCACCTTATTCCATCTCTCCGCACAGTTCGGCGGCGCGCAGCAGCGCGGCCGTGAGGCTGTGGCGCTCCCAATCGGTCAGCGCGGCAAAACGCTGATTGAATTCCGGTGGCATCAACGAAGGTGCCTGCTGGATTAGCTCACGGCCCGCATCGCTGATCAACAGCCACTGGCGCCGGCGATCCTGATCATCGCGCTGGCGCTGCAACAGACCACGCTCTTCCAAGCGATCGAGCATGCCTGACAGCGTCGCAGCAGTCAGGCTAACGCGGCTGCTGAGCACGCTGGCGGTCAGGCGCGCTTCACTGGCCAGCACCTGCAGGATCATCAACTGCATGGGCGTCAGCCCACCGAAGCGGGCCAGGCGCTTGGCGTGCACCTCCCCCGCCTGCTGCAAGCGCCGCAGCGCCTGAAACAGGGGCATCTCGAAGGCCATGACAGATGACAAATCTATTTCAACAGGAACTTTTTTATCGCTCATAAGCACCAACTAATGACAACCAAAACTTTGACATGAAAGCATTATTTTGTTTTGGTGTAAAAGGCTCGACCACGAGCCACTCCCCAACGGCAACACCGGTAAGGAACTATGTGCGGAATAGCTGGAGAACTTCGTTTTGATCGACGCCCCGCGGACCTGGCGGCAGTCGAACGCATCACCCACCACCTGGCCCCTCGCGGCCCCGACGCCCATGGCTTTCATAGCCAGGGCCCCATCGCCCTGGGCCATCGCCGGCTGAAGATCATGGATCTGGCCGAAGCCTCGGGCCAGCCGATGATCGACAGCGATCTCGGCCTGTCCATGGTGTTCAACGGCGCCATCTATAACTACCCCGAGCTGCGCGGCGAGCTGGAAGCGCTGGGCTATCGCTTCTTCTCCGGCGGCGACACCGAGGTGCTGCTCAAGGGCTATCACGCCTGGGGCGAAAAACTGCTGCCCAAGCTCAATGGCATGTTCGCCTTCGCCGTCTGGGAGCGTGACAAGCAGAACCTGTTCATCGCCCGCGACCGCCTCGGCGTCAAACCGCTTTATCTCTCGCGCACTGGTGAGCGCCTGCGCTTCGCCTCGTCGCTGCCAGCCCTGCTGCAGGGTGGCGACATCGCCAAGACGCTGGATGCCGTCGCCCTCAACCACTATTTGAACTTCCATGCCGTGGTACCCGCGCCGCGCACCATTCTGGCGGGCGTGGAGAAACTGCCGCCAGCCACCTGGATGCGTGTCGATGCCGACGGCAAGGTCGAGCAGCACACCTGGTGGACACTGCAGTTCGGCCCGCAAGGCGAGGAAGTGAACTTCGGTTTTGAAGAATGGCGCGACCGCACACTGCAGACCATGCGCGAAGCGGTGGAGATTCGTCAGCGCGCTGCGGTAGACGTCGGCGTACTGCTCTCCGGTGGCGTCGATTCGAGCATGCTGGTCGGCCTGCTGCGCGAAGCTGGTGTGGAGAACCTGCTGACCTTCTCCATCGGCTTCCAGGATGCCGGCGGCGAACGTGGCGACGAATTCCAGTATTCGGACCTGATCGCCCAGCATTTTGGCACCCGCCATCATCAATTGCGCATTGGCGAGCACGAGATTCTCGAGCAGCTGCCGCAGGCCTTCCGCGCCATGAGCGAGCCAATGGTCAGCCATGATTGCATCGCCTTCTACCTGCTTTCGCGCGAAGTCGCCAAGCACTGCAAGGTGGTACAGAGCGGCCAAGGCGCTGACGAACTGTTCGCCGGCTACCACTGGTATCCGCAAGTCGATGGCGCCAAGGATGCTTTCGCCGCCTACCGCGCTGCTTTCTTCGACCGTGAGCACGACGAATACGCGGCCTGCGTGCAGCCCGCCTGGCTGACCGGCGACATGGCTGGCGAGTTCGTTCGCGAGCACTTCGCCATGCCCGGCGCCGATGCAGCAGTGGACAAGGCCCTGCGCCTGGACAGCACGGTGATGCTGGTCGACGACCCGGTCAAACGCGTGGACAACATGACCATGGCCTGGGGCCTGGAAGCGCGCACGCCGTTCCTCGACTATCGCGTGGCCGAGCTGTCGGCGCGCATTCCCGCGAAGTTCAAGCTGCCGGAAGGCGGCAAGTACGTGCTCAAGGAAGCCGCGCGCAAGGTCATCCCCAGCGCGGTGATCGACCGGCCCAAAGGCTACTTCCCCGTGCCAGGGCTCAAGCACCTGGAGGGCGCCACCCTCGGTTGGGTGCGCGACCTGCTGCTCGACCCCAGCCAGGATCGTGGCCTGTTCAACCCGACCATGCTCGATCAGTTGCTGACCAACCCGCAAAGCCAGCTCACGCCGCTGCGCGGGTCCAAGCTATGGCAACTGGCAGCGCTCAATCTGTGGTTGAGCGAACAGGGTCTGTAACTCACATGGAGCGGCCCTCGGGCCGCTCCTGCAGGATCAATGGTCGTAGCCCGGTAAAGCCGGGATGTGTCGCGACTCAATGACGATCCGGCCGAGACCGGACGACAGGGACTATTCCATGCGCTCCACTGCCTTCAACCAACGCCTGCTACGCGGCCAGACACCCTCCTACGAACGCCTACAGGCCCGTCTGGCCGAGGATCACACTAGCCAGCCCAGCCAACCGCAGGCCATTCATTGCGGCTGGGGCCGCCTGCTGATCGGCCATACCTACCCCGACGCCAGCGAGCTGGCCGAGTCGCTACTGGGAGAGCAGCCAGGCGAGCGCGATATCGCGCTGTATGTGGCTGCACCGCACCAGGTGCTAGCCCATGCGCCACAGCAACTGTTCCTCGACCCCTCCGACACGCTGCGCCTGTGGTTCACCGACTACCGCCCGGCGCGTCGCAGCTTCCGTGGTTTTCGTATTCGCCGGGCGCAGAACGATGCCGACTGGCAGGCCATCAATTGCCTGTACCAGACCCGCGGCATGCTGCCGATCGACCCGGCCAAGCTCACGCCTTACACCGAGGGCGGCCCGACCTACTGGCTGGCCGAGGACGAAGACAGCGGCGCGGTGATCGGCAGTGTTATGGGCCTCAACCACCAGCGCGCCTTCCGTGACCCGGAAAACGGCAGCAGCCTGTGGTGCCTGGCCGTCGACCCGCAATGCAGCCGCCCCGGTGTCGGCGAGGTACTTGTACGTCATCTGATCGAGCACGGCATGAGCCGTGGCCTGAGCTACCTCGACCTGTCGGTGCTGCACGATAACAAGCAGGCCAAGAAGCTCTACGCCAAGCTCGGCTTCCGTGAGCTGCAGACCTTCAGCCTCAAGCGCAAGAACGGCATCAACCAGCCGCTGTTCCTCGGCCCCGGCCCGCAGGCCGAGCTCAACCCCTACGCGCGGATCATCGTCGACGAGGCGCTGCGCCGCGGCATCGAGGTGCAGGTGGACGACGCCGAGGCTGGGCTGTTCACCCTCAGTCACGGTGGCCGACGCATCCGCTGCCGCGAGTCGCTGTGCGATCTGACCAGCGCCGTGAGCATGACCCTGTGCCAGGACAAGCACCTGACTCACCGTGCCCTGTCGCGCGCCGACCTCAGCGTGCCAGCCCAGCGCCTGGCCGCCAGCGCCGAAGACAACGCCACTTTTCTCGCCGAGCATGGATCGGTCGTGGTCAAACCAGTCGATGGCGAACAAGGCCAGGGCGTGGCCGTGGACCTGCGTACGCCGGGCGAGGTACAGGAAGCCATCGAACGCGCCCGGGTGTTCGATCAGCGCGTGCTGCTGGAGAGTTATCACGAAGGTCACGACCTGCGCGTACTGGTAATCGGCTACGAGGTGGTGGCAGCGGCGATCCGCCGTCCGGCCGAAATCATTGGCGATGGCCGCCACAGCATCGGCGAGCTGATCGATGCGCAAAGCCGTCGCCGCCAGGCCGCCACCGGTGGCGAAAGCCGCATCCCCAAGGACGCCGAAACCCTGCGCACCCTGCATGGCGCCGGCCTCGACTACGACAGTGTGCTGCCCGCCGGCGAGCGCCTGGCCGTGCGCAAGACCGCCAACCTGCATACCGGCGGCACTCTGGAAGACGTCACCGCGATCCTCCATCCGACCCTGCGCGACGCCGCCATCAAGGCCGCGCGCGCCCTGGAAATCCCCGTGGTTGGCCTCGACCTGCTGGTGCCCGCCGCTGATCAGCCGGAGTACGTATTCATCGAAGCCAACGAGCGCGCCGGCCTGGCCAACCATGAGCCGCAGCCGACCGCCGAGCGCTTCGTCGACCTGCTGTTCCCGCTTAGCCAGGTATCGAGCTGACCACTCTCCCCCGGCCCTCTCCCGCACAGGGAGAGGGGAAACCCGAATGCCGAGGAGCTTGCATGCAACAACTACCCGAACCCGATCTCGACTACATGCAGAAGGTGCTGCTGGAGATGCTTGCCATCCCCAGCCCCACCGGTTTCACCGACACCATCGTGCGCTACGTCGCCGAACGTCTCGAAGAGCTGGAAATCCCCTTCGAGCTGACCCGCCGCGGCACCATTCGCGCCACCCTGCGCGGACGCCAGAGCGAGTACGAGCGTTTCGACCGCGCCGTGTCCGTGCATCTGGACACCATTGGCGCCATCGTCCGCGAAATCAAGGACAACGGCCGCCTGGGCCTGGCCCCAGTGGGCTGCTGGTCGAGCCGCTTCGCCGAAGGTAGCCGTGTCAGCCTGTTCACCGACAACGGCGTGATTCGCGGCAGCGTGCTGCCACTGATGGCCTCGGGGCACGCCTTCAACACCGCCGTCGATACCATGCCGGTAAGCTGGGATCACGTCGAACTGCGCCTGGACGCCTACTGCGCCACCCGCGCCGATTGTGATTCGCTGGGTGTTTGCGTCGGTGATTTCGTCGCCTTCGATCCGCTGCCGGAGTTTTCCGAGAGCGGCCATATCAGTGCCCGCCATCTCGATGACAAGGCCGGCGTCGCCGCCCTGCTGGCGTCACTCAAGGCGATTCGTGATCACGGCCTGCAACCGATGATCGACTGCCACCCGCTGTTCACCATCACCGAAGAGGTCGGCTCCGGCGCTGCTGCCGCGCTGCCCTGGGATGTCAGCGAGTTCGTCGGCATCGACATCGCCCCGGTCGCGCCAGGCCAGCAGTCCAGCGAGCACGCCGTCAGCGTGGCCATGCAGGACTCCGGCGGCCCCTACGACTATCACCTGTCACGTCAGTTGCTGCGCCTGGCAGCCGAACAGGACGTACCGGTACGCCGCGACCTGTTCCGCTACTACCACAGTGACGCGCAATCGGCAGTCACCGCCGGCCATGACATCCGCACGGCGCTGCTGGCCTTCGGCTGCGACGCGACTCACGGCTATGAACGCACCCATATCGACAGCCTCAAGGCCCTCAGCCGCCTGCTCACCGCCTACATGATGAGCCCACCGGTGTTCGCCAGCGATGCGCAACCGGCACAGGGCTCGCTGGAGCGCTTCAGCCACCAACTGGAGCATGACGCGCAGATGGAAAGCGATACCCGCGTCCCGCCGGTGGACAGCCTTGTTGGCCAACATGATCGGGACGCTTGAAGGCTTGAGCACATAAAGGCAAAGTGACATACAGAACGACAGGGGAGCATCAGCTCCCCTTTTTCTGGCCTGCAGTCAGTGGCCAACCTTAGGGCCGTCGCCAAGCGACGTTGAACATGACACCCCGGCCATTTTCCTGGCTTTCTGAGGTTCACGGATGCCTCGCGTCTTTCTGGCCTTGCTGTTGCTCTGGCTCGCCTGCCCCAGTTGGGCGCTTACGCCTGCGTCACTCGACAGCGACGACCTGCGCCTATCCCTGGGCCCTTACACCGGTTATTACGAAGACATAAACGGCACCCTGAGCATCGAGCAGGTGCAGGCGCTGGATGATGACGCCTTCAAGGCCCTGGGCGGTGAACATGCCAACCTCGGCAAGAACGCATCGGTGTGGTGGTTCAAGGTTCGCCTGGTCAACGCCCTGAACCATGAGCTGGCCGGCTATCTCGAAGTCAACTATCCGTTGCTCGATCATCTGCAGGTGCACCTGATCGACCCGGATGGCAACCGCCTGGAACAGGGAAGCGGCGACACTTTCGCCTTCTCCCAGAGGCCGGTGCAGGTCCGCAATTTCTGGTTTCCCATGCAGCTGGAGCCCGGTGTCAGTACCTTGCTGATCCGCGTCGAAACCACCAGCACGGTATTCGTGCCGCTATTCTTCGCCACCTACGGTGCCAGCGCAGCCGCGCAGGAAAACCTGATGGGCTTCAACGGCGCGTTCTACGGCGTGCTGTTCGCCATGTTCTGCTACAACCTGTTCCTCTACCTGTCGCTGCGTGAATCAGCCTACCTCTGGTACCTGGCCTACAACCTCAACGTCGGCCTGCTCGCGGCGTGCTTCGACGGCATGCTGTTCAAGCTGCTGCCCGAGCACGTGGCCTTTCAGTCGGTCAGCATCTACATCCTGATGTACGCGCACTGCCTCACGGCCATCCAGTTCAGCCGTCATTTCCTGCATGCACGCCAGTATTTCCCGCGCCTGGATACCGGCCTGCGCCTGCTGATGTTGGTCTGCGTCGGCTGCCTGCTGTCGATTCCGCTGATCGGCTTCGCTGCCTGGAACATCCTGGCCAGCGTCACCGTGTCCCTGGTGTCGCTGATCCTGCTGCTGACCGGCATCTACGTGTGGCGTCGTGGCGTACGTTATGGCTCCTATTACACCCTGGCCTGGGCCATCCTGCTGTTCGCCTTCATCCAGGCCACCACTGGCTCGCTAGGCCTGGAAGTGTTTGGCGTGTTCGGCGCCACGGTAGTGAAGATCGGCGTGACCATCGAGCTGATCACCCTGTCCATCGGTCTTGCCGACCGCATCAACCTGCTCAAGGAAGAAGGCTTCCAGTCGCGTCGTGCGGCCGAGCAAGCCGCCTTCGAGAGCCAGGCCAAGAGCCGCTTCCTGGCCAAGATGAGCCATGAAATCCGCACCCCGCTCAACGGCGTACTGGGCATGTTGCAACTGCTGCGCGAAACACCGCTAGATCGCAGCCAGCGCTTCTACGTCGACACCATTTCCAGCTCCGGCAGCTCGTTGATGGCGGTGATCAACGACATCCTCGACTACGCCCGCATCGAGTCCGGCAAGCTCAGCCTGGAGCAGATCGAGTTCGATCTGGAAGACATGATTTCCGAGACGCTCAGCCTGTTCACCGGCCAGGCGCTGGACAAACGCCTGCGCCTCTATATCAGCCTGGAAAACGGCGTACCTCGGCGCATTCAGGGTGATCCGACGCGGCTTAAACAGGTGTTGATGAACCTGCTCAGCAACGCTCTCAAGTTCACTGCCGAAGGCCATGTGGCCGTCAGCGTCAGCCGCCGCAGCGACAGCCATGGCCAGCCGCATCTGGTGTTCGCCGTCAGCGACAGTGGCATCGGTATCAGTGAGCAGGCACTGGCGCAATTGTTCGAATCTTTCGCTCAGGGCGACTCCAGCACTACCCGCCGTTATGGCGGCAGTGGTCTGGGCCTGGCCATCAGCAAGGAGCTGGTGGAGATGATGGGCGGCAGAATCGAAGTGCAGAGCACCCTGGGCCAGGGCACCCGCTTCGCCTTCGACATGCTGCTACTGGCCGAACAGGAAACAACCGACGAGCTCAGCCGCCTGCTGGCCGGCCGCACCGCACTGCTCGCCTCTCTCGATGGCCTGGGCCTGGATGCCATGAGCCGTCTGCTCGGGCGCTGGGGCATGCGCACCGAACGCTGCCAGACGCCAGAGCGCCTGCAGGACTATCTGGAGGATTTCGCTGCGCCGCCGTTGCTGGTACTGATGGCGCCCTGGCCAGGTGGCGTCAATCACTGGCTCGACTCGCTCCGGCCCAAGCTGCAGGCGCAACAGCGCGTGCTGCTGGTCTGCCCGCCCGAGGCCTGCCAACATCTGCCGGCGAGCCATGGTCTGCGCCTGCAACACCTGGCCCAACCCGTGGCAATCAAAGCGCTGCGCCAGGCCTTGAACGGGCTGTATGAAGAACCCAGAGCACAGGTACATCAGTTGGTCAGAGAAATACGCAGCGACAACAGCGAAGCCCCCTGCATTCTGGTGGCAGAGGACAACCCGGTGAACCAGCTGGTGGTTCAGGGCTTTTTGAAGAAACGTGGCTACAGCGTGCGCCTGGTAGTCGACGGCCAGGCGGCGGTGGACGAATACGCTCGCGACCCGGCAGCCGTGCATTTGATCCTGATGGATTGCGAGATGCCGGTGATGGACGGCTTCGAAGCCACACGGCAAATCCGCCGGCTCGAACGCGACCGGCAACTCGCTGCCGTCCCCATCATCGCACTGACCGCGCATATCCTCGAAGAGCACCGCCAGCATGGCCTGGACGCCGGCATGGACGACTTTCTCGGCAAGCCGCTGGATAGCGGGCTGCTCTACAGCACGCTAGAACGTCACCTCAAACGGCCCGGCATGGTGCACTGAGGGCGCTCGCGGCACGGTGCGCTTTGGCTCTATCATCGGCACCAACCACTGGAGCCATTGACCGTGTTGATCCCCGCTGAGCTGCTGCAAGCCGACACCCTCACCGCCCTGATCGAAGATTTCGTCACCCGTGACGGGACCGACAATGGCGATGAAACCCCGCTGGAAACCCGCGTGCAACGCGTGCGTCGCGCCCTGGACAAGGGCGAAGCGGTGATCGTCTTCGACCCTGACAGCCAGCAATGCCAGCTGGCGATGAAGCGTGACGTGCCCAAGGAATGGCTGGAGGCGTTGCAGCAATCGCTCAGTGATTGACCGTATGCGCCAACATCACCGATAGCTGACACAGCGGTCGGCCGCTTTCGGCCTGCCACTGGTTGAACGCCGCCTGCACCGCGGCCAAGTCTTTCAAGCTGGTCGGCGCCTTGTCGATCACGCCCTGCGCTTTCAGCGCGGCGACCATGTCATCGGTGGGAATGAAGGTGTCCTTGCCCACCATGCGCAGAAAACGCGGCGCCGACAGGCCGCCAAGCTGACTGCCATGCTTGGCCAGGTATTTCCACAGGCCGACGATGTCGGTCACCGGCCAATCGGCGATCAGGGTGCCAAAGCCGCCTTTTTCACGACGCACATCGAGGATGAACTGGGCGTTGCGCGGCACGCTTTTCAGCTTGCCCAGGTGGCGAATCAGCCGCGCATCCTGCATCAGGTTCTCCAGGCGCTCAGCGCCCATCAGCACCACCTTTTCCGGGTCGAAGCCAAAGAACACCTGCTCGAAGGCCGGCCATTTGGCGTCCACCAGACTGTGCTTGAGACCGGCGCGGAAGATGCGCAGGCTGATCAGCGACAGGTAGCGATCATCGCTCAGCGCGCGCAGTTCGGCATCGCTGCGCGGCTGCGGCAGCATGGCCTCCAGTGCCTTCGCCGAGCCGAAGCGATTGAGGCAAAACTCGTGCAGCCACTTGTAATCACGCATGAATCAAATCCTTCATGAAACGGATGACAGAGCCTGCACGCAGCGCGTTGAACACTCAAGTCCCACAGCGATGACGCTCACGTAGGGCGGGTGAAACCCGCCAATCTCGAACCGGCGGGCTGCACCCGCCCTACCCACGCAAACGCTCGGCTGCCTGGCGCAACGCAGCCTCGGTGCCGCTCCAGCCCAGGCAGCCATCGGTGATCGACACGCCGTAACGCAGCTCGCCGGAAAGCGCCTGGCAACCGTCGAACAGGTGGCTCTCCAGCATCACCCCGCGTAGGCTGTCATCGCCAGCCAGGCGCTGGTCGATCACGCTTTCCAGCACCGCCGGTTGACGCAATGGATCCTTGCCGCTGTTGGCATGGCTGCAGTCGACCATGATGCGTGGCGCGATACCCTGGCGCTGCAACGCTTCCCGCGCAGCGGCGACGCTGACGGCATCATGGTTCGGTGCGCCGTGGCCGCCGCGCAGCACCAGATGGGTGTCCGGGTTGCCCGCGGTATGCAGCAGGGCCGGATGGCCGAGGTCATCGATGCCGAAGTGCTGATGCGGGTGCGCCGCCGAGTGCATGGCGTCGCAGGCGATGCCGACACTGCCGTCGGTGCCGTTCTTGAAGCCCACCGGCAAATCCAGGCCGCTGACCATCTCGCGATGCACCTGCGACTCGCTGGTTCGCGCACCGATGGCCGCCCAGCCGAGCAGATCGTCGAAGTAACCAGCCGCCATTGGCTGCAACAGCTCAGTGGCCAGCGGCAAACCACGAGCGAGGATATCCAGCATCAACTGCCGGGACTGTCGCAAACCCTCGGCCATATCACCACTGCCATCCAGATGCGGGTCGTACAGCAGCCCCTTCCAGCCTACTGTGGTGCGCGGTTTTTCCACGTAGGCGCGCATCACCAGCAGCAGTTGGTCGTCGACCTGCGGCGCCAGTTCGGCCAGGCGCTCGGCATATTCGAGGGCGCTGCTACGGTCATGCAGGGAACAGGGGCCAACCACCACTAGCAAGCGCGAGTCGCGGCCATCGAGCACGGCGCGGATGGCGTCACGGTCGGCGGCAATGGTATCGGCAAGTGCGGCGGGCAACGGCAGGCGCTGGCGCAAGACGGCGGGGCTGGGCAGCGGCTGGGCGCTGCGGCGGGCGATGGTGGTGACGGAGGAAGCGAGTTGAGCGGAGCTGTTCATGATCTGGCGGTTCCTTGGCCGGCGCGGTCGATGCCGCGGCGGCGCTAACTGAGTGTTCGCGGCAAAGGTGTCAGGGCGGTGGTGACGCTGCTAAATCGCCAGTCGTAGCGGTAGTTGCGGTAATAACGGTTCATCTGTGAGTCCTCGATCTGTGGCCGTTTTTCGGCCGGAAAAAACAAAACCCCCGGTCGGGTTGCCGACCGGGGGTTTTCTGGAAAACGTCTCTGGTGGCGACCCTGGTGTCTCAGGCCGCCTGTGGGGTATCAGGCGCGCCTGTGGCTAAACCAATACCCAAAGAAGTAATACGCCGCAGCCACAAGCGACTGCGCACGCGCCAACGCGGCGCGCGAGGCACCGGCTTGCAGCATGGACAGGAGGTTGAGGCTGGCGGACATGGAATTCTCCAAAGCGATGACCGAACCATACTCCAGGCCTTTGCGGCCTGGCAAGCGTCGCGGCTAAAGCCCCTCCCACGGATTCGAGTCACATGTGGGAGGGGCTTCAGCCGCGATGGCTTACAGGCTCATCACATCGAGGAAGCGCGGCGTGGCGCTGTCGTCGATCTTCAGGCTCTTGAAGTCGAACAGGTTACGGTCGGCCAGCTGGGAGGGGTGCACATTCTGCAGGGCGCGGAACATGATCTCGACGCGGCCCGGGCTCTTGCGCTCCCACTCCTGCAGCATCTCCTTGACCACCTGACGCTGCAGGTTTTCCTGCGAGCCGCAAAGGTTGCACGGGATGATCGGAAATTCCTTGAGCTGGCTGTAGGCCTCGATATCGGCCTCGGCGCAGTAGGCAAGCGGGCGGATCACCACGTTGCGGCCATCGTCGGACAGCAGCTTGGGCGGCATGGCCTTGAGCGTGCCGCCGTAAAACATGTTGAGGAAGAAGGTTTCCAGGATGTCGTCGCGGTGGTGCCCCAGCGCCATCTTGGTCGCGCCGATCTCATCGGCATAGGTGTACAGAGTGCCGCGACGCAGACGCGAGCACAACGAACAGGTGGTCTTGCCCTCGGGAATCTTCTCCTTGACCACCGAGTAGGTGTCCTTCTCGATGATGTGGTACGGCACGCCGACGGATTCCAGATAGGCCGGCAATACGTGCTCGGGGAAGCCGGGCTGCTTCTGATCCATGTTTACCGCGACGATCTCGAACTTGATCGGCGCCACCTTCTGCAGATACAGCAACACGTCGAGCATGGTGTAGCTGTCCTTGCCGCCGGACAGGCAGACCATCACCTTGTCGCCATCCTCGATCATGTTGAAGTCGGTGATGGCTTCGCCGGCCTGGCGGCGAATGCGCTTCTGCAGTTTGTTCTGGTTGACCGAAAGGGTGCCCATGGTGCGTCGAAGTCCGGGGGTAGGAACGAAAGCGCGACATTTTACGCACAATGGCGCCGCGCCCCCACCCCAGCGACAACTAAATGCTAGGCTCGGCCGATGAACGACGACCTCGACCCCAATCTGGACCTCACCGAGCAGGTACTGCAACTGCTGCAGGCAGCACCGGACGGCATTGCCGAATACACCCTGATCCAGCAACTGAAAGATCGCCACAGCGGTCATGTCCCCAATCTGCCCCTGGCCGACAAGCTGGTGCTGTTTCGCACTCATTTCCTGCTGTTCAACGCGCTTTATCGCCTGCGCGAGCAGCTATGGCAGAAAAAGAGTCACCTGCTGCAGATCAGCCCGCTGTGTATACGTCTGCTGCCCTATCAGTCAGGCAGTGCGGCGCTCAGTGAACGCGACGCCCTGCGTGACTACTACCTGGACATGAGCAACCTGCAGAGCACCGACGAACGCGACGTCGAGCGCTTGCTGACCAGCTTCTGGACGCGCATGCAAGGCGGCGAAGAGAAGCAGGCTGCACTCGAGTTGTTCGAACTGGCCAATGAACGGACACTCGACCTGCCAAGAATCAAGCTGCGCTACCGACAAATGGTCAGCGAGCATCATCCGGACCGAGGCGGCAGCACAGAGCGGCTGCAGTCGATAAACCTGGCTATGGAAATTCTTGAGCGCTATTACCACTGACTTCTAGAGAGCGATTTGCTCTAAAGCCAGGCATCACGACGGCTCCAGGCTCTGTCTATACTGCGACATAAGGTCGCAACGATTTGGCCTGATACCTGGTAACGCTGTCCATGCGCGCCGGGCCTCCGCCGGGGGGGCGACTGTCATAAGAAAAGGAGGTGTCTGGCATGATCCACCACGTTTGGGGGCTCTTCACCCATCCCGATCAAGAATGGCAAGAAATCCGTGGCGAGGAAGAATCAATCAGCCACATGTACCTGACCCATGTGCTGATTCTTGCAGCAATTCCCGCTATTTCAGCTTACATCGGCACTACCCAGGTTGGCTGGGCGATTGGTGACCGAGCACCAGTAATGCTTACCGAAGGCAGTGCGATGGTGATGACCATCATGTCCTACCTGGCGATGCTCGCCGGGGTAGCCGTGATGGGCGCATTCATCCACTGGATGGCACGTACCTACGACGCCAATCCTAGCCTGACCCAGTGCATCGTATTCGCGGCCTACACCGCCACCCCGCTGTTTATCGGTGGCCTGGCAGCGCTCTATCCACACCTGTGGCTAGGCATGGTCGTGGGCACGGTTGCGATCTGCTACACGGTTTATCTGCTCTATGTCGGCATACCAACCTTCATGAACATTCCTGAAGACGAAGGCTTCATGTTCTCCAGTTCCGTACTGGCAGTCGGCCTGGTCGTGCTGGTAGCGATGATCGCCAGCTCGGTCATTCTCTGGGGCATGGGCATCGGCCCGGTCTACACCAGCTGATAGTCACTAGCCGCGAACCCACAGGCCGCCTCCGGGCGGCCTTTTCATTGCCATGCGCCAGAAAATTTGGGTTGAACCCCACGCGGCTATGACTGCCCGAGATTTAAAGGCAGTCACGCGGATGGTCACACCATGTATGCGAACCTCTATATCCTTCTCACCCGTCCGGACCGTGCCTGGACGGCCATTCGCCAGGACGAGGAACGTAACAGCGCCAGCTACTTGCCCTACCTGTTGCTCTTCAGCCTGTTGCCGGCAGTTTGCCTGTTCATCGGCACCCATTGGGTGGACTGGAGCCTGGTAGACGAAGAGCGCATTCGCCTGGAGGTCGCAAGTGCACTGCAACTGAGCGGGCTGCTTTATCTGGCTACGCTGGTCGGAGTTTTCATCATGGGTTACTTGCTGCGCTACATGTCGCGCACCTTCGAGGCCAGGCCCACCTTCAACCAGTGCATCGGTTTCATCGCCTACGCCTTTACGCCCTTCTTTATCGCCGGGATCGCCGCGCTCTACCCCACACGCTGGCTGGCAATCAGCGTCCTGCTGCTCGCCTGTGCCCATGCCGCCTACCTGATCTATGTCGGGCTGCCACGCTTCATGCGCATCGACAATCAACAGGGTTTCCTTTACGCCTCCTCGATGATTGGCGTGGGGCTGCTGGTGATCGTCACCATTCTGGTCAGCATGATCCTGTTCTGGACCTACACCCTGGAGCCGGAATATCAGCGCACGGTGCAGCAGGACCAGAGCCGCGGCACCCAACAGGAGCGAATGCAGGCGCCAGTAGACGAGTGATACCTGCGCTGGCTGCCGGCTTGCGGCATAATTCCCGCTCAGCCTGCACCAGCGCCTGTCCATGCCCGAACAGATTCAAGCCCGCGTCGAAGCCTGCTATCAGCAGGCCGAAACCTTCTTCAAGCAACGCTTTGCCCGCCCCGAGATCAGCTTCAAGCTGCGTGGCCAGAAGGCTGGCGTCGCACACCTCACGGAAAACAAGTTGCGTTTCAACCTGCAGTTGTACCGCGCCAACCATGAGGATTTCCTGCGCCAGACCGTGCCTCACGAAGTCGCTCACATGGTCGCCCACCAGCTATTCGGCCCGCGCATCCAGCCGCATGGTGAGGAGTGGCAGTTGATCATGCGCGGCGTCTACGAACTGCCGCCACATCGCTGCCACAGCTATGAAGTCGAACGGCGCAAGGTCAGTCGCTTCATCTATCGTTGTAGCTGCGCGGATGGTGAGTTTCCCTTCTCCGCCCAGCGTCACGCTCTGGTCGCCAAGGGCCGCCGCTACTACTGCCGGCGCTGCAAGGTGACGCTGACCTTCAGCGGTGAGCAGCGCCAGGAGTGATGAGGGAAACTTCATAACGCCTCGGTGCGCGCGGCGTACCCTATGCCGGTATCGAAACCCCACAGGGTGCGGCGCACCGACATTGCCAGACAGTGAGCCGTTCGACTCAACCCAGCGCCCTAGCACTCCTCAACGCCTCGATCTGTTCGGCGTCGTAGCCCAGCTCAGCCAGCACCTCGGCAGTATGTGCGCCAACTGCCGCACCGACATGCCTTGGCGGTGGTAGCCCTTCGGAGAACTTCAGCGGGCAGGCCAGTTGCGCCTGCGCCGGCAAGCCTTCGCGCGGCACCTCGACGACCAGTTCGCGCGCCCTGATCTGCGGATGCTGCACCGCCTCGGCCAGCGGCAGCATTGGCTCGACGCAAGCATCCAGCTCGGCGAACACCGCGCACCATTGCGCGAAATCGCGCTTCTCGAACTCGATCTCGATCTCGCGCTTGAGCGCGCGCTGGTCCTCGGGCTTTTGCGACAGACCACGCGCCGCCAACTCGGGGCGGCCGATGGCCGCGCAGAACTGCTGCATGAACTGCGGCTCCAGGCTGCCGACAGAGAACCAGCGGCCGTCGCGGGTGCGGTAGTAGTCGTAAAAGCTGCCGCCATTAAGCGCCTGGTTTTCCATGTCAGGCTCGACGCCAGCCCCCAGGTAGCCAGCCCCCGCCATGCCGTGCAGGCTGAACGCGCAGTCGGTCATGCTCACGTCGACCTGCTGCCCCAGGCCGGTAACCTGGCGCTGTACCACGGCCGCGAGCAGGCCGATCACGCCATGCAGCGAGCCACCTGCCAGGTCGGCCAACTGCACGCCAAGCGGTAACGGGCCACTGTCGCGGCGCCCTGTATAGCTGGCGATACCGGCCAGTGCCAGGTAGTTGATGTCATGCCCGGCACGGTCACGGTATGGCCCGCTCTGGCCGTAGCCGGTGATCGACACGTAGATCAGCCGCGGGTTGATCGCCTTGAGCGCATCGTAGCCGACACCCAGCTTGTCCATCACGCCGGGGCGGAACTGCTCGAGCACGATGTCGTACTCACTGACCAGTTGCTTGACCACCTCAACGGCCTCTGGCCGCTTAAGGTCCAGGGCGATGCTGCGCTTGTTGCGGTTGAGGTAGGCGTGACTGGTGGAGGTTCCGCCGTCGTGCGGCGGCAGCACGCGTACCAGATCCATGCGCGTGGGCGACTCTACCCGCAGCACCTCGGCGCCCATGTCGGCCAGCAGCAACGAGGCGAACGGCCCAGGCAGCAGCGTGGAAAAATCGAGAATCTTCAGTGATGACAACGGGCCGGACATGGTGACTCCAGATGCGATGTTTGGCGTAGTGCTGGCAGGTTCGTACCCGCCCTACGAGGGTAGATGAAAGGCTCGCCTACAGCTTCATCCCGCGACTGATGATCTCCTTCATGATCTCCGAGGTGCCGGCGAAGATGCGCTGAATACGCGCATTCGCGTACATCTTGCAGATCGGGTACTCCCACATGTAGCCCCAGCCGCCGTGCAGCTGCACGCCCTCGTCCACCACCTTGCCGAGCAGTTCGGTAGTGAATAGCTTGGCCTCGGCAGCCACTTCGGGAGTGAGCTTCTTCTGGTTGTGATCCATCACGCAGCGGTCGGTGAACACCTGCGCCACGTCGACCTGCGTGCGCATTTCCGCCAGCTTGAAGCGGGTGTTCTGAAAATGCGCCACCGGGCGGCCAAAAGCGTGGCGTTCCTTGACGTACTCGATGGTGGTCTGCAGTGCCGCCTCGGCGCCGGCCACTGCACCACAGGCATTGGTCAGACGCTCCTGGGCCAGCATGTTCATCAGGTAGAAGAAGCCGCCCTTGGCATCGCCCAGAAGGTTGTCCTTCGGCACCTTGACGTCATTGAAGAACAGCTCGGCGGTGTCCTGGCTGTGCATGCCGAGTTTCTTCAGCTTCTTGCCACGCTCGAAGCCGGGCATGCCGCGCTCCACCAGAAACAGGCCCATGGCGTGCTTGTTGGCCGGGTCGGTCTTGGCCGCGACGATCACCACATCGGCCAGATAGCCATTGGAGATGAACACCTTGGAGCCGTTTAGCAACCAGTGATCGCCCTTGTCCACCGCCGTGGTGCGCATGCCGGCCAGATCCGATCCGGCAGACGGCTCGGTCATCGCTACCGCCAGAATGGTTTCACCGCTGATGATGCCCGGCAGCAGCCGCGCCTTCTGCTCGGCATTGCCATACTCGGCGATATAGGGACCGCACAACGCCGAGTGCAGCGGGATCATGAACCCCGGCTCGTTGATGCGCGCCAGCTCCTCGCTCATGATCTGCTCGTAACGAAAGTCCTTGAGCCCCGCTCCGCCGTACTCCTCGTCCGCCCAGGGCAGCAGAAAACCCATCTCGCCGGCTTTGCGCCACACGCTGCGATCCACCACCCCAGCCTCTTCCCAGGCCTCCTGATGCGGCACCACCTCTTTATCGAGAAACGCAGCGAAAGCGTCGCGGAACAGGTTGTGCTCGGTGTCGAAATGGTTGCGTTGCATGGGGCGGGTCCTCCGCTGTTGTTATGTCCTCGAGGTTAAGGGCCGCCCCGCCGCCCCTCAATGACCCATACGCTCAGCCTCGGTTGACCCAATCGCTCGGTTGGCTTGCCCTGGCTGGGAGCAACTGCCTACCATCGACCACCCTCGCTTTCGGAAACCCAGCATGCGCGAACGCACTATTGCCAGCCACTTCGTCCGCGCCGCCCTGCGCGGTGCGGACCGCCACGGCCTGGCCTGCGACCCAATACTGCGTCAGGCTGGTATTCAGAGCGCCGTGCTGGTCGAGCCACGCGCACGTATCGCCCCGGAACAATTTTCCCGGCTGATGCAACTGCTGTGGGAATCGCTGGACGACGAATACCTCGGCTTCGGCCGCCAGCCGAGCAAACGCGGCACCTTCGCCATGATGGGTCACGCCATCATCCACTGCCGCAGCCTGGAAAAAGCCCTGAGCCGTGGCGCAATGTTCTACGGCCTGTTTCCCGACGCACCGAGCATCAGCCTGCAACGCGAAGGCGACTGGGCGCGGCTGAGCGTCGACGACAGCACGCTGTGGGACCCGGATCATTTTCTCGTGGAGAGCCTGCTGGTGATCTGGCATCGCCTGGGCAGTTGGCTGATCGGCCAACGCATCCGTTTGGAAGAAGCCACCTTCGCCTACCCCGAACCCGCGCATGCCACCGAGTACGAACTGCTATTCCCCTGCAGCCGGCGCTTTGCCGCCGGACAAACCAGCCTGCTGTTCCATTCCCGCTACCTGGCCATGCCGCTGCTGCAGGACGAACGCACCCTCAAGCAGTTTCTCCAGCACTCCCCCGCCGACCTGTTGGCCCGCCCCGACGGCGGCGACAGCCTGATCAGCCAGATTCGTCGCCTGCTCGGCCGCGACTGTCGTACCTGGCCGGACCTGGAACAGGTCGCCCAACACCTGCACACCAGCCCGCAAACCCTGCGCCGCCACCTGCGCGAAGAAGGCACCAGCTTCCAGGAGCTCAAGGATCACCTGCGCCGCGATCTGGCCATCTACCACCTGGGCCGCGACGAACTGGCGATTCAGGACATCACCGAACAACTCGGCTTCTCCGAACCCTCGGCCTTTCACCGCGCGTTCAAGAAATGGACGGGGCTGACGCCAGGGGCTTATCGGGCGCAGGAAGGTTAAGCCACACGAACCTAGACCGAATCAGTAGCAGGAGAGATCGAATGAGAGCTCGTGTAAGCGTTATCACCCTGGGAGTAGAGGATCTTGAGGCTTCACTGCGTTTCTATCGTGATGGTTTGGGCTTCGCGACAGAAGGCATAGTCGGCCAGCAATTCGAACATGGCGCAGTGGTTTTCATCGACATGCAGGCGGGCCTGCGTCTAGCGCTGTGGCCGCGCGCCAGCATTGCGCATGACACCGGCCTAGCCGTGCATCCCAGCAGCCCTACCGAGATGACGCTTGGTCACAACGTGGCCAGTGCAGAAGAAGTCGATACGCTCATGACACAGGCCAAGGCAGCGGGCGCGGCGATCATCAAGCCGGCCCACAGAACATTTTGGGGTGGCTACTCCGGTTACTTTCAGGACCCGGACGGTCACGTCTGGGAAGTGGTGTGGAACCCGCAATGGGTCTCTTGAGCCGGTCACGACTCAGTCGTACAACCGCACCCTGAAACAGGCGCCGCCCAGTTCGGAGTCTTCCAGACTCAGCTCACCGTCGTAGCTTTCGACGATATCTTCCACCACCGCAAGGCCGATGCCCTGCCCCGGGTTCTGTGCATCCAGACGCTCGCCGCGCTGTAGTACGCGCTCACGCTGCTGCTGCGGCACGCCAGGGCCGTCGTCCTCGATGGTGATCAGGCAGCCGCCAGCCAGGGGTTGCAGCCTGACACGTACGCGATGCAGGCAGAGGCGGTAGGCATTCTCCAGCAGGTTGCCCAGCAGCTCCATCAGAGCGCCACGCTCCATGGTGATCTGGCTGTGCTGGGGTACCTCCAGCGTCGCTTCGACGCGCTTGTCGCGGTAGACCTTGTCCAGCGAACGGCACAGGCCGTCGAGCAGCGGCCAGACCTGTTCGCGATGACGCACCAGGCCGCTGCGGCGCAGGCTGGCGCGCTGCAACTGATAGCCAACCTGCTGGCTCATGCGTTCGATCTGCGCCTGCATCAACTGCGCCTGCTCACGATTCTCCGGTTGCACGGCGAGGGTTTCGCCGATGCCCTGGAGCACACTGAGCGGTGTTTTCAGGCTATGGGCGAGGTCCTCCAGCGAATCGCGATAACGCTCGCGCTGACGCCGCTCGCTGTCGAGCAGGCGGTTGAGGGAATTGGTCAGGCGCAGCAGTTCGCGCGGATGCTCGTCGCTCAGGCGCTGGCGAGTGCCCGCCTCCACGCCATCGAGCTCGTCGCTGAGGCCGCGCAGGCTGCGAAAACCCCAGGTCAGGCCGAACCAGAGCAGGCCCAGCAGCACCAGCAGTGCGATCCCCAGCCACAGGCGCAGTTGCCAGGCGAAACCGTTGAACAGCCCCTCATACTCGCGTGTCGGCTGCATGGTGACGATGCTCAGGGCGGTTTGATCGCCGCGCAGCAGATCCACTTCGATGTCGTACACGAAGTATTCCTGGCCACTGTCGTCACGAATCCGCACAAACTCATGGCCGCGGCCGTCGTAGCGCGGCAGGTAGCGCACCAGTTCGTCGATGGATGAGCGCGAGCGCCAGAGCATCTGGCCTTCACGGTCGAAGATGAAGCCCCGCAGGTGCGAGTCGAGGTTGTCGAATTCTTCGTCCGGCATCTTCTCCGGCATGTGCAACTGGCCGTCGTCGATACGCGCGGCGGATATCAGCGCTGCCGCGTCGGAGGCCAGGCGCTTTTCGATGGTCTGCTCCAGGGCCATGAGAAACACGCCCTGCAGCACCGGCATCAACAGCAGCATGAACAGCATCGCCAGCGCGGCGCTGGCCAGCATCAAACGCAGCCGCAGGGAGGCGAAACGCATACGCAGCTTGCGTAGAACGGCGCGCGCTCGACTCACTTGCAGCGCTCGTTGAACATGTAGCCCTGGCCACGCACGGTTTCTATCGGTTTGCCGCCCAGCACTGCCTCCAGCTTGCGCCGCAGACGACCTACCAGCACTTCTATGACGTTGGGATCACGCTCGTCGTCGCCCGGATAGAGCTGTTCCATCAGGCGCTCCTTGGCCACCACCTGCTGATGGTGCAGCATGAGGTACTCGAGGATGCGGTACTCGTAGGCGGTCAGCTGCAGCGACTGTTCATCCACCGTGGCCTGCTTGCGATTGAGGTACAGCACCAGGGAGCCCGCTTCGATGGTCGACTTGGTGAACCCGGAAGAACGTCGCAGCAGCGCGTTCAGACGTGCTTCCAGCTCCTCGAACTGGAACGGTTTGACCACATAGTCGTCGGCACCGCAGGAAAGCCCTTCGACCTTGTCCTGCCAGTTACCGCGTGCGGTGAGTATCAGGATCGGAAAGTTCTTGTCCTGGCTGCGCAGCTCACGGATCAGGTCGATACCGCTCATGCCCGGCAGACCGAGGTCGACCAGGGCCAGGTCATGATTGAAGGACTCAGCTCGGTACAGTGCTTCTTCGGCGGTGCGCACGGCATCCACCACATGCCCGTTTTCACTGAGGCGAGTGAACAGATGGTGACGCAGCAGCGACTCATCCTCCACCACCAGCAATTTCATGAGACTCTCCCTTTTTCAGTTGAACGAAGGCCGGGCGATGCCCGGCCTGGTAACGCTAAGCCGCCGTCAGAAGGCGAAGTTGGCACCGAGGTAAAGCTGCGAGCTGCTGTGCAGGTCCAGCGATCCTGCCTTGCCCGCGCCGTGCGGCGCCATTTCCGTGCTGGCGTTGGTACGCAGGTAACGATAGCCCGCTTCGATCGAGGTGTTGCTGTTCAGTTCCTGAAGGATACCGGCCTGCAGGCCAGCGGCAAATCCGATGTCGCTATCGCGGGAGAAGCCGCGGCTCTCCTGCTCCAGCTTGACCAGGCCGGCGGTGACGCCACCGAACAGCTTGGTGTTGTTGTCACCCAGCGGGACGAACATGTCGTAGCTGCCGAGCAGATTCTGCTGACGCAGCTTGTAGCCACTGTAGGTGTCGGAGACGTTCTCGTAGGTCGCGTAGTAACGGCCATCGGCGGTCTTCTGGCCGGCACGGATGCCCCAGGTGCCCTCGCCGTTGATCACCTTGTCCAGCTTGGGGTTGCCGAGGTTGGCGTTCAGCGCGCTGGATTTCTGGATGTTGTTGTCGGTCTGGCCCCAGGTCAGGCCGACGAAGTTGTCGTTGGCCTGGGCAGCGGTTGCGCCCAGTGCCAGGCAGGTAGCGAATGCGATACGGTTCAGGGTGATTTTCATCGAGTCATTCCTCTCGTTGCGGTTTTCATCAACTCGACAACAAGTCTGCGGGAAGACTACTGAATACCCGCTGAACCCTCCTTGAACCTGCACTGAACGAGCGGCAAACAAGCTAAATCTTACGTACCAGCAGCATCGCGACGACGAACAGCGAGGCCAGAACGCCGAGCAATGCCAGCCAACCGGCATGCTCCCAGACATAACCGCCGACGTAGCCCACCAGGCTCGAGCCCAGGTAATAGGCGCACAGATACAACGCCGAGGCCTGCGCCTTGGCCCCCTGCGCATGGGCACCAACCTGGCCGCTGGCGACTGCGTGAGCGGCGAAGAAGCCGAGCGTGAACAGTGCCAGGCCAACCACCGCAGCGCTCAACCAGGGCGCCGCGCACAGGGCCACCCCCAGCAGCATCAGCGCGATGCCGCCATGCAGCACCTGGCGCGCACCGAATCGCGGGACCAGACGCCCGGCCCAGCCGGCGCTGAAGATACCCAGCAGATAGACGGTGAACAGCAGGCCGATCACCGTGGCAGACAAGTTGAACGGCGCGCCGGCCAGACGAAAGCCGACGTAGTTGAACAGCGCCACGAAGCCGCCCATCAGCAGGAAGGCCAGGGTGAACAGCAGGCGCAGGCGCGGATTGCTCAGGTGCAGAACGAAATTGCCCAGCAGCCCGCGCAGGGACAATGGCTGCGCGGTGAAATGCCGCGAAGGCGGCAACAGCCAGAGGAACAGCCCCAACGCCAGCAAGCCGAGCCCGGCGATGCCGCCCAATGCCCAGGGCCAGCCACCGATATCGCTGAGCAGGCCGGCCAGCAGGCGCCCGAGCAGACCGCCCAGCGCCGTACCACCGATGTACAGCCCCATGGCGGCAGGCAGCGCTTCGGGGTCGAACTCCTCGCCGACATAGGCCATGGCCAGCGCCGGAAGACCGCTCAGCGCCAGCCCCAGCAGCGCACGCAGCATCAGCAGCGTGCCCCACTCCTCCACCAGCGCACAGGCGATCCCCAGTAGCGCGGCCAGGCCCAGCGCCGCGACCATCACCGGCTTGCGCCCCCAGCTCTCGGCCAGTGCACCGGATACCAGCAGGCACAGGGCAAGGCTCAGGGTAGTCAGCGAAAGCGCCAGGCTGCTGCTGGCCGCAGACACGCGAAAGTGCGCAGCCAACAACGGCAGCAGGGGTTGCACGCAGTAAAGCATGGCGAAGGTGGCGAAACCGGCGCAGAACAGCGCCAGGGTGGCACGCCGATAACCGGCGCTGCCACGGCTCAGATGAGTCACGGACATGGGTGGACTGGCTCACGAAGCTGGATGCAAGCGATAGCCGGAACATGCCGCAAGACCGAACCGGGTGACGCCTGCAGGTGAATGAAACCAGACGAAATATTAGCACGCTATCGATAATCGCGAGCGCGTGCCATTACCGCTCGTGCAATTCCTTTTCCTTGATCCAGCTCAACAGACTTTGCCCTTACTAACGTTAGGGTCTAGCCTCAATTGCGAACGCAACGGAGAAGAGCGAATGGCTACCCCGCCCGAACGCAGCGCCATGAAAGGCAAGGAAACTCGCCTGTTCGTCTTTCTCGTGGTCTGCCTGTTCCCCATCCTTTCGGTCGCGCTGGTCGGCGGCTACGGATTCATCATCTGGTTCATGCAGATGCTACTCGGCCCACCTGGCCCACCCACCTGATCCTTCCTTACCTACGGAGCCACGGAACATGGCCGCCTCTATGCATATTTCCAGTCTGCTGGTGCACGTACGGCCCGAATGGCTGGCTGCGGTGAAAGCCAACCTGCGCCAGCTGGAAGGCCTCGAACTGCATCAGGAAAGCCCGCAAGGCAAGCTGGTGGTGGTGCAGGAAACCGAACACGAGCGCCACATCCTCGCCCGCCTCGAACAGATCAACGCGTTGCCAGGCGTGCTCAATGCCGCTCTGGTTTACCACGAACTCCTCGACACAGAAGGAGACTCAGAATGAAGCTTTCCCGCCGTGAATTTGCCAAGGCCAACGCTGCTGCCATTGCCGCCGCTGCCGCCGGTCTGCCGTTGGTGACGACCGCCAGCAACCTGATCACCGAAGCGGACATGACCCGCCTGGACTGGAACAAGGCGCCCTGCCGCTTCTGCGGCACCGGCTGCAGCGTGATGGTCGCCACCCGCGACAACCGCGTGGTGGCCACCCACGGCGACGTCAAGGCCGAGGTCAATCGCGGCCTGAACTGCGTCAAGGGCTACTTCCTGTCGAAGATCATGTACGGCGTCGACCGCCTCAACCAACCGCTGCTGCGCATGAAGAATGGCGTGTACGACAAGCAGGGTGAATTCCAGCCGGTGAGCTGGGAGCAGGCCTTCGACATCATGGAACAGAAGACCAAGGAGGCGCTGCGCGAGCATGGCCCCGAGGCCGTCGGCATGTTCGGTTCAGGGCAATGGACGGTGTGGGAAGGCTACGCCGCCAACAAGCTGATGAAGGCCGGTTTCCGTTCCAACAACATCGACCCCAACGCGCGCCACTGCATGGCTTCGGCGGTGATGGGCTTCATGCGCACCTTCGGCATGGACGAGCCAATGGGCTGCTACGACGACATCGAGGCCGCCGACGCCTTCGTGCTGTGGGGCTCGAACATGGCAGAAATGCACCCCATCCTCTGGAGCCGGGTCACTGATCGTCGCCTCAGCCATCCGAACACCAAGGTCGCCGTGCTGTCCACCTTCGAGCACCGCAGCTTCGACCTGGCCGATATCCCGCTGGTGTTCAAACCGCAGACCGACCTGCTGATCCTCAACTACATCGCCAACCACATCATCGAAAGCGGCGCGGTGAACAAGGACTTCGTCGGCAAACACACCAAGTTCGCCCGCGGCGCCGACGACATCGGCTACGGCCTGCGCGCCGACAACCCGCTGGAGATGCAGGCCAAGAACGCGGCCAAGGCCAATACCTGGGAGGACATGTCCTTCGAGCAGTTCGCCGCCTTCGTCAAACCCTACACCCTGGAGCGCACCGCCAAGGAAAGCGGCGTGGCGGTCGAGCGCCTCAAGGCCTTGGCCGAGCTGTACGCCGATCCCAAGCGCAAGGTCATGTCGTTCTGGACCATGGGCTTCAACCAGCACACCCGTGGCGTCTGGGCCAACAACCTGATCTACAACCTGCACCTGCTCACCGGCAAGATCAGCGAACCGGGCAACAGCCCCTTCTCCCTCACCGGCCAGCCCTCGGCCTGCGGCACCGCGCGCGAGGTGGGCACTTTCTCCCATCGTCTGCCCGCCGACATGCTGGTGGCCAACCCCAAACACCGTGCAACCGCCGAGAAGATCTGGAAGCTGCCGGCCGGCACCATCCAGGAAAAGCCCGGCTTTCATGCCGTGGAGCAGAGCCGCAAGCTCAAGGACGGCGTGCTCAAGGTCTACTGGACCCAGGTCAGCAACAACATGCAGGCCGGCCCCAACGTGATGCAGGAGATCCTCCCCGGCTGGCGCAACCCGCAGGCCTTCGTCATCGTCTCCGATGTCTACCCCACCGTCTCGGCCCAGGCTGCCGACCTGATCCTACCCAGCGCCATGTGGGTGGAGAAGGAAGGCGCCTACGGCAATGCCGAGCGCCGCACGCAGTTCTGGCATCAACTGGTCAAGGCACCGGGCGAGGCCAAGTCCGACCTGTGGCAACTGGTGGAGTTTTCCAAGCGCTTTACCACCGATGAAGTCTGGCCTGCCGAACTGCTGGCCAAGGCCCCGGAATACAGGGGCAAGACGCTGTACCAGGTGCTGTTCGCCAACGGCCAGGTCGACCAGTTCCCCCGCGAACAGATCGAGGCCGGCTATGCCAACGACGAGGCCGAGGCCTTTGGCTTTTACCTGCAGAAGGGCTTGTTCGAGGAATACGCCCAGTTCGGTCGCGGCCATGCCCATGACCTGGCGCCCTTCGACAGCTATCACGCCGAGCGTGGCCTGCGCTGGCCGGTGGTTGACGGCAAGGAAACGCGCTGGCGCTATCGCGAAGGCCTCGACCCCTACGTGGAAAAAGGCAGCGGCGTGCAGTTCTACGGCTACCCGGACAAACGTGCGCTGATCTTCGCCCTGCCCTATGAGCCACCAGCGGAGGCACCGGATGACGACTTCCCGTTCTGGCTCAGCACCGGCCGCGTGCTCGAACACTGGCACACCGGCAGCATGACCCAGCGCGTCGAGGAGCTGCACGGCGCCGTGCCCGATGCCCTGGTGTACATGCACCCGGACGATGCCAAGGCACTCAAGGCGCGACGCGGCAGCGAGGTCAAGGTGATCAGCCGACGTGGGGAAATCCGCGCGCGCATCGAAACCCGTGGTCGCAACAAGCCGCCGCGTGGCCTGGTGTTCGTGCCCTTCTTCGACGCCAACAAACTGATCAACAAGGTCACCCTGGACGCCACCGACCCGATCTCCAAGCAGACCGACTACAAGAAGTGTGCGGTGAAGATCGAACTGGTCAGCCTGGCCTGAGGAGAACCGTCATGACTCTGCGTTTTCTGCCTCTGTTACTGCTCGCCGCCTTTGGTCTGGCCATCGCCGGCGAGCTCAATTACCCGCTCGACGCTCCGGCACCGGACGGTCGCCGCCCTGGCGGCACCCTGAGCCAGAGCCTACCGGCGCCCGTGCTCGGCAATGAAGAGAACAAGGATATCAAGCGCGAGCGCAATTACCCCGAGCAGCCGCCGACCATTCCGCACAGCATTCGCGGCTATCAGGTCGACGCCAACGGCAACAAGTGCCTGACCTGCCACAGCCGCGCCGGCAGCGCCCGCAGCCAGGCGCCGATGATCAGCATCACTCATTACATGGATCGTGACGGCCAGGCCCTGGCGGCGGTTTCACCACGGCGCTACTTCTGTACCCAGTGCCACGTCACCCAGCAGGAGGTCAAACCTCTGGTCGGTAACGCCTTCCGCAATATCGACCAGTTGCTCGGCGACGAAGCCGCCGGCACGGCAAAACCCTGAGGAGGCCTTTCATGAAGTCGTTAATGGCCCTACTCAAGGAGTACTGGGGCATCCTGCGCCGCCCAAGCGTGCATTACAGCCTGGGTTTTCTCACGCTTGGCGGCTTCATCGCCGGGATCATTTTCTGGGGCGGTTTCAACACCGCGCTGGAGGCCACCAATACCGAGCAGTTTTGCATCTCCTGCCATGAGATGCGTGACAACGTGTACGTCGAGCTGCAGGACACCATTCACTACAGCAACCGCTCCGGGGTGCGCGCCACCTGCCCGGACTGCCACGTACCGCACCAGTGGACGGACAAGATCGCGCGCAAGATGCAGGCGTCCAAGGAAGTCTGGGGCAAGATCTTCGGCACCATCAGCACCCGCGAGAAGTTTCTGGAAAAGCGTCGCGAACTGGCCGAACACGAATGGGCACGGCTCAAGGCCAACGATTCGCTGGAATGCCGCAACTGCCACAACTTCGACTACATGGACTTCACCAAACAGAGCCCGCGCGCCCGCCAGATGCACTCCAGCGCCCTGGCCAGCGGCGCAGCCACCTGCATCGATTGCCACAAGGGCATCGCCCACCAGCTACCGGACATGAGTGGGGTGCCCGGTTG
Source organism: Pseudomonas sediminis (assembly GCF_039555755.1). Taxonomy (NCBI): domain Bacteria; kingdom Pseudomonadati; phylum Pseudomonadota; class Gammaproteobacteria; order Pseudomonadales; family Pseudomonadaceae; genus Pseudomonas; species Pseudomonas sediminis. The sequence continues at coordinate 3,393,688 of NZ_CP154631.1, read as the reverse complement.
GTGAACGGCTGAAACCCGGGTGCGCAGCAACTCCATTTGGAACGGTGCAGTACGTGCCCGTCCCTAGGTGCATTGCTGGGCACGTCCCCGTGACACTCACCTCACGCCGTAGACCCGGCGTCCGGCCTACTCCCCGCGCAGCGCTCGAAGATGCGTCAGCAGGCCGGCTGCCGTCTGCTCGCCGACCAGGCGCTCACGCAGTTTGCCCTCGGCATCGACAATGTAGGTGACCGGCAAGACATCGGTGCGTGGCAGTTCGAAGCGCGCCGCCGGATCCTGCGCCAGCACGGTGAAGCGGATGTCGAAACTGTCAGCCGCACGCTTGAGGTCATCGCCCTGCAAGGCGTCGAAGTTGACGCCAATCACCCGCGCCGACTGGTTTTTCAGCGTTTCTTCCAACGCGTTGAGTTCAGGAATCTCGGTGCGGCACGGCGCGCACCATTCGGCCCAATAATTGATGATCAGCCACTGGCCATCGAGGCTCTCAGCCGTTACCTTTCGTCCATGCTGATCAAGGCCGTAATCTTCGGCACAAGCCGTCAGCAACAGACCGGCGCAGATACTCAAAACAGCCTTGCCGAATTTCCGGAGCCCTAAGCCCATGTACTCGATCCTCGTCCACCCGGGGTTGATATGACGCTGGATGCCCTGCGCCTGGAAGTACCGGACATCCGCGAGGACAACAGCTTATCGCCGGCGGAAATCGCCCAGCGACTCGCAGCTGCTCGCCATCTGGAGCCGGAACATGGCCTGCAGCAAGTGCTGGGCCTTTTGTTTTCGCTCAATCGCAGCGCTCTGACCTTACTGGAAAGGCAGCGTGCGCTGCAAAACTTCAGTGACGAGTACCGCCATTACGCCAGCCTTGCCAATCGCCAGCATCCGCCAAGCGCTCTATTCGTGCGGTTGTGCGGCGAGCTGGCGATCGGTTTCAAACGCCTGCTACTGCAAATTTTGCAGGGTCGCCAGCCGTCGATGCCGCACCTGGCGTGGTGCCTGTACATGGCCCAGCACTTTCTTGCCCAGCAGTTATTGCGCCACTACCAGCTGTACCAGGAGCCGCCTGCAACTCTCTGGCGCGACAGCCACCTGCTGTACTGGATCGGCGAGCATCAGCAGTGCCTGGACGAACCAGTCGCGGCGGCCTTCGAGCCGAAACCGGCCAGCACCCTGCGCGGCCTCTACCAGCAGATGCTGCTCTTGGCCCTGAGCAACCCCTTCCATCTCGATGAAGGCGAATGCCTGACTCTGTTCAGCGCGCTGGCACCTCTGGCGGCGCTGGCCAGGCTGCAAGCCTGGGACGAGGAAGACGATGCCGAAGGCCCGGTAGTCGACCTCAGCGAATCACAGGCTTGCCTCAGTTTCGAACAGCGTATCGAAGGCGAAGCCGCCAACCTGCGCCGCTTCGAACTGGGCGCGCTGCTGATCGCCCTGCATGAGCCGGCACCACTGCAAAGCATGCAGGAACGCCAATTACTCGAACGGGTACGCCAGCACTGGCTGGGGCGCCAGCAACGTCGCCACGAGCGCGCCGAACTGGACGGCCAGTGCAGTCTGGTAGTGGGCCTGCCGGCCATCCATGCGCAATTGCTGGACAAGCTGCCACAACGCACCGAGGCGCAGATTCTCGATGCCAGCCCGGGTGGCGCGCGCCTGCTGTGCAACGCCAACGAAGGCGGGCAACTGCAAGTCGGGCAACTGGTTCTACTACTTACCAATGCCACACCGACCCTGGCACTGGTGCGTTGGCGTCATCTCAATAGCGAAGGCCTGCACCTCGGGCTGCGCTATCTGAAAGGCCTGCCACGTCCGGTCTGGCTACGACGCGCCCCCAATGCGCAGACTCACCCTGGTGTGCTGCAGAGCACCCCGGCACCGGGCAATGGTTGGCACCATGGCCTGTGGCTGCCCAACGGCCAGTTCAGCTCTGGCGAGCACCTTTGGCTGCAACTGGCCAGCGTGCATAACCAAGCGATTTTGCCGCTGCCCGACAGCAACCTGCAGACCTCATCGGTTACCCGCCACCCGCTGCGCCTGGCCTGATATACAAAACTGCGACTCCAGTCACGCGGCCTATCCGCCGAGTGCACAGTTTCCCCAAGAGGTGGCTGCTTATAATTCTTGGAACTCAAGTCTCACCCAGCCTGGATTTTCACCATGTCCCAAGCGCAAGACAAGCTGATTGGCTCCGTGCCCTCGCGCATCGTCGACGTCGCTCACCTGCTGGTCACTCCCTACGAGGGGCGCGTGGCCGAATACAACGTCGCCACCTGGCTGCAATTGCCGGGGCTGGCCAACCTGCCGGTATCGCTGCTGGTGAGTTATCGCGACGGGGACAAGCGCCGCGAGGTGAATGTCGACCATGGCAAGGTCAATGCCCATGGCAAGATCCTGCTCTCCGGGATCGCTCGCATGCCAGTGCGGATGAAGATCGAAGACATGCAGGTACGCCTGCGCTCAGCTGTGCCGGCGCAGAGTCTGGTGGTCGAGGAATTCTTCGTTCAAGCCGTCGAATTGGCCAACAGCGAGACCCGCCAGGCCATGGCCTGAACCAGAACGGCAACATCGACCCCCGCGCAGTGACGCGGGGTTTTGCTTTCAGCCAGAGGAAACTCCGGGGCTGGGCGCAGCCCGCGGGATTGAACCGTCAGCGTCTGGCTGCAGGTTTTCGGCAACCACGTGTTCGAGCAGCGACTCCGGCCAACGCGCGAACTCCAGACCAGTGATTCGGTTGAGCCGCGCCAGCGCTTCCTGCGGATCGCGTCGATGAAGGTGGATTACCCTGTTTTTTACCGTCATTACTGCCTGCGTCCTCAGCGATCCCTGCCCCTGCTGGCAGTTCGATAGCAACTGCTCCTGCAGTAGCTAGAAGCGTGCCAGCCCTTGTACAACGCATTCCTTGGCGCCTACCCCTTGCGTCCAGGCCACGGCAGGACTAGGCAACGCCTGAAACTGACGTTTTTTGTCACCCTTTCTGGCGCCCCATTGCCCGACACGCCGCGCGGGTTTGCTCAGCCCTTCCCCGGCAACCAATCCGCCAGACTGGCTCCGAATTGTGACTCACGCTCCGCTTGCATGCGCTCCAGCCCCTCGCGCAATGCCGGGTACCAGGGCTCGTCGAGCTGAGCGGGCAGTTGCGACAAACTCGGTAATGGCCAGGGACTGCACTCGAGCAATTGATACAGGGAGAAGTTGTGCAGATCGCGGCACAGCACCCACCCTCCGCCATTGGCCTTGCATGCCAGGTGCTCGCGCTCGAGAAAATCCATCACCTGCGTCCACTCGTCTTCGGGCAACCGCCAGCCCGCACGTTGCATGTCGCCATAATGCAGAGCCTCGCCCTTCTGCTGACGTTTGAGCAAAAGCCGCAACACCACCAGCACAATCAGCCCCTTGGGGATAGGCTCGCGGCGCCAGTGCCGCGGTTGCGACAGGCCATATACCAGCTCGGCGCCCAGCAGCACGATCAACCAGGACAGATAGATCCACACCAGAAACAGCGGCACCGTGGCGAAGGCGCCGTAGATCAGGTGATAACCGGGAAAAAGCCGCACATAGAGGCCGAACAGCGCCTTGGCCACTTCGAACAGCACGGCGCTGAACAGGCCGCCCAACAGAGCATGAGACAACGGCACACGAGTGTTGGGGACCGCGGCATACAGCAAGGTAAAGGCCGCGATGCTCGATAACAACGGCGTGAAAGCAAGCAGCGTCTTGGCGCCGATTACTGCATCCGGCCCGGAGATCAGTGACAGCGAGGCGATATAGGTACTGACCGCAAAACCGGCCCCCAGCAGCAGCGGCCCAAGGCTGAGAATCGCCCAGTACAGCAGGAAGCTGGACATCCCGCGGCGTGGCTGGCGTACCCGCCAGATCACGTTGAAGGTCTTCTCGATGGTCACCAGCATCAGGAAGGCGGTAACGGCCAGCAGGCCCACGCCGAACCAGGTCAGCTGCCGCGCCTGCGTGGTGAACTCACGCAGATACTCCTGCACCGTCTCGCCCGTGGAGGGTACGAAGTTGTTGAAGATGAACCCCTGGATTTCCTCGCCTACACCTTGGAACGCTGGAATTGCCGACAGCATGGCGAAGGTCACGGTCATCATCGGCACCACGGCGAACAAGGTGGTGTAGGTCAACGCCGCTGCGTTGCCTGCGCCGCGGTTATCCACGAAACGCTGATACAGGCTGAGCCAGAACCCCATCCAGTCCTTCAAACGACGCAGCATGACCTCTCCTTAGCCCTCAAACCTAAACAGACAGACAATGCGCCGCGTAAAAAGGTCGCAGCAAAGCCGCCCCAGCGGTTTGCGTGCATCCGCGCATCAGGCGGTTAGAATAGCCGCCACTTCAAGCCGGATGCGAGCCACCATGACCGACCTGACCCTCTACCACAACCCGCGCTGCTCGAAATCCCGCGGTGCTCTGGAGCTGCTGCAAGCCCGCGGCCTGCAACCGCACGTCGTGCGCTATCTGGAAACGCCACCCAGCGCCAGCGAGCTCAAGAGCCTACTCGGCAAGCTGGGTATCTCCGCACGCGACCTGCTACGTAGCGGCGAGGACGAATACAAGACGCTGGGCCTGAGCGATGCCAGCTTGAGTGAGGCGCAACTGATCGAGGCCATGGTCACGCATCCCAAGCTGATCGAGCGCCCGATCCTCATCGCTGGCGACAAAGCGGTGATCGGCCGACCACCGGAAAAAGTACTGGAGCTACTGGCATGAGCGCGCCCTACATCCTGGTGCTCTACTACAGCCGCCATGGCGCCACCGCGCAGATGGCCAAGCAGATTGCCCGTGGCGTCGAGATGGCTGGCCTGGAGGCGCGCCTGCGCACGGTGCCTGCGGTATCCAGCGAATGCGAGGCCGTTGCGCCGAGCGTTCCGGAGGACGGCGCCATGTACGCCACCCTGGATGATCTGAAGAACTGCTCGGGCCTGGCCTTGGGCAGCCCGACCCGTTTCGGCAACATGGCAGCGCCACTCAAGTACTTCATCGATGGCACCAGCAATCTGTGGCTCACCGGCGAACTGGTCGGCAAGCCAGCTGGCGTGTTCACCTCCACCGCCAGCCTGCATGGCGGCCAGGAGACCACCTTGCTGTCGATGATGATCCCACTGCTGCACCACGGCATGCTGCTCTGCGGCCTGCCCTACAGCGAAGCGGCACTGCTTGAAACCCGTCGCGGTGGCACGCCCTACGGCCCCAGCCACCATGCGGGCGGCGACGGTAAACGCGCGCTGGACGAACATGAAGTCACCCTGTGCCGTGCACTGGGTCAACGTCTGGCGCAAACCGCCAGCAAACTGGAGCGTTGAACGTGGCCCGAGCGAAGAAACCCCTGCCCAGCCTCGAGTGGCTGGAGCCACGGGTCAAACTCAGCCGAGCGCTGAGCCTGTTCAGCTTTATCGCCCTGCTGGCCCTGCTGCTGGTGTGGAATCTGGCCTTCGCTGACCTGCATGGTGCGCGGGTCGGGGTTGTATTGGCGATCCAGTTGCTGCCGCTTGCACTGCTCGCTCCCGGTATGTTGCTGGGTAACGCCCGCGCTCATGCCTGGGCCTGCTTCGTGGTCAACATCTACTTCATCCAGGGCGTACTCGCCGCCATCGATCCGGCACGTGCACTGTTCGGCGCACTGGAGGCGGTGATCAGCTTCGGCTTGTTCTGCTGCGCACTGCTCTACACGCGCTGGCGTTTTCAGTACGACCGCAAGCTGGCTGGGGAATAAACGTCCTGGTGTGGGAGCGAGCTCTGCTCGCGAAGCGCTTGTGCAGCCAAGAGTTCGCGAGCAGAGCTCGCTCCTACACCTGAGTTCCCGAAGCAGTTACCAACCCAGCGTTTCCTTGAGGAAGGGAATGGTCAGCTTGCGTTGGGCCTGCAGCGAGGCCTGATCGAGGCGCTCCAGCAGTTCGAACAACGCACTCATGCTGCGCTCACCCCGAGTGAGGATGAAGCGACCGACCTCGTCGCTCATCTGCAAGCCACGGCGCGAGGCGCGCAGCTGCAGGGCGCGCAGCTTGTCCTCGTCGGACAGCTCATGCAGTTGGAAGATCAGCGAAAGGGTCAGTCGCGACTTCAGATCAGGCAGTTGAATCGGTAACTCGCGCGGTGACATGGTGCCTGCCAGCAACAAGCGCCTGCCGCTGTCACGCAGCCGGTTGAACAGGTGGAACAGCCCTTCTTCCCAGTCGCTGCGTCCGGCCACGGCATCGAGATCATCGAGACAGACCAGCTCGCACAGCTCAAGGTTGTCGAGCAACTCCGGGCCGTGCTGCACCACTTCGCTGAGCGGCAGATACACCACCGCTTCGCCACGCTGCTCAAAACGCAGGCAGGCCGCCTGCAACAGGTGGCTGCGCCCGACGCCTTCGGCGCCCCACAGGTAGATCAGGCTTTCCGTCCAGCCGGCGTCGGCCTCGCACAATCGCTCGACATAGCCCAGGGCCGCGGCATTGGCGCCGGGGTAGTAATTGGCGAAGGTGGCGTCATCACGCAGACGCACCCCCAAGGGAAGCTGGATGGGTTTCATGTGGGGGGCTCGTGGGAACCGCTGCTCTCTCCGTAAAGGCCGGAAAGTTTATACAAATCATGGGCATGGCGCAGCAGAACCATGATCACGGCAGCAACCGGCAAGGCCAGCAGCACGCCGGTAAAGCCAAACAGTTGGCCACCCGCGAGGATGGCGAAGATCACCGCGACCGGATGCAGGCCGATGCGATCACCCACCAGCAGGGGCGTGAGGACCATACCCTCGAGCAACTGGCCGATCATGAACACCACGCCGATACCGATCAGCGGATAGGGCTCGAGACCGAACTGGAACAGCGCAGCAGTCAACGCCGCACCGATACCGACGATAAAGCCCATGTACGGCACGATACTGGCCAGGCCCGCCAGCACACCGATCAACAGTCCCAGCTCCAACCCCACCAGCATCAAGCCCACGGAATAGATGACGCTCAGCGCCAGCATCACCAGCAATTGGCCGCGCAGGAAGGCGCCCAGCACTTCATGACATTCGCCAGTCAGCTTGACGATCAATCCTTCGCGCTGGCGCGGCAGCAGGCGGCGCACGCGCTCGACCAGCAGATCCCAGTCGCGCATCAGGTAGAAGCTCACCACCGGAATCAGCATCAGGTTGCCCAGCCAGGCCAGCAGTGCCAACCCCGAGGATGTCGCCTGGGCCAGCACCGCCTTGAGCACATCGGTGGTCTTGCCAATGTTGTCGGTAAAGACCTGCTTGAGTTGATCGACCTGCAGCAGGTCATCCTGCAACCCCAGATGCGACTGCGACCACGGCAAGGCCGTGCCTTGCAACCAATCGAGCATTTCCGGCGCCAGCTGATATAGACGCACCAGCTGTCGTCCCAGCATGGGCACCAACACCAGCAGCAGGATCAGCAATACCAGAGCGAACAGCGCGAATACCACCACCACGCCCCCCGTGCGCGACAGCCGATGCCGCTCGAGACGATCGACCAGCGGGTCGCCCATGTAGGCCAGCAGGATACCGATCAGGAACGGGGAAAGAATCGGGTGCAACAGGTACAGCAGCCAGCCGAGCAGAAACAGCCCAGCCATCCATAGCCAACGGGTGGAATCGGTCATGCTCGCGTCCTCGATGCGAAACGGCGCCAGGAAGGCGCTGCGTAACTGGGCTGTGGTCTACCCGACGCAGATTCTACCAGCGAAAGCGCAATTGATCGGTGCGCGGCTTTACCTGCGGCGCCTCGGTTGCAGCGGCCTCCGGGTTCTCTACTGGCTCAGCAGCATCGAGCGGCTCACTGACTTCCTGCAGTTGCCCCAATGCCAGTTGCGCGCGCAGCTGCTCCGGGCTGGCGCTGACCTGATAAACCAGGCGCTGGCCGTCGATTTCCTGCAAACGCGCGGCGAAGGGTTCGAGCAAGCGCTCCAGTGCCGCGAAACGGCCCAGGTCTGCGCCCTCGATCACCAGCGTCAGGCTCTGCGCAGCACCCGGTTTGACCAGGAAACGCGGCGCCAGGCGCTCGGCCACGGCCAACAGCACTGCATCGGCCAGCGCTGCCTGATCGGCGGCCTCTGCCTTGCCCTGCTCGCGCTCGTCACCCAGCCACAGGCGCCAGGTCGCCTGCCAGCTGCCGCCGCTTTCAGTCGCCTGCACGGCCAGCAAGGCATCGGCAACGTAGCGCTCGGACGCCTCGCGCAGGGCTTGGGGATCGTTGGCCAGCAGCACATCGGCACTGCCCAGCGCCTGCTCGCTCAGGTCCGCCAGCGGCAAACGCAGTGGCAAGCCACGATGTTGCGCAGCATCGCGTAGCAGTGCCGATGCGCTCTGGCTTTCACCAACCAGTTGGCTGCCTTCCGGCGACTCGTTGAGCCACCAGGTCAGGATGGCCGGGCGATTGGCACCCCACAGAGCCAGGCCGGCCTGACGTAACTGGCGCTCGGTACTGCCCGGATCGAACTCGACCAGCAGCGCGTCGCCTTCATAACCGTACTGGCTGACGATCTGCTGCGGGTCCTTGCGCAGCCCTTCCAGCCCGGCACTTTGCAACGCCTTGGCGTCGCCGGTCAGGCGTAGCACCAGCGTCTGCAGGGCTTTCTGCATGGCACCGTCGCGAGCTTCCGGCTGTTGGTCGGCCACGGGCTCGCGCACCTGGTACAGACCGGTAACCGGCGCGGCCAATACCGGCAGGCTCAGCAGCGACAGACAGAGGAACAACAGGCGGATGGGCAAACGCATTGGGGTGGACTCTCGCAAGGGATGGCCGCACGGCGGGCGGGCACAAAAGCCTATACCTTAAACAGCCGCTCAAGCCCCGGCAACCAGAGCCGGTGCCTGCGACGAAGCGCATGCACACGAGTGGCCGCTACCGGGCAAGCCTGATAAAATCGCGCGCCTTCGCCAGCCGGTACGCGCGCCGGGCTCCTTGGATGAGCCTGCGCCACGTCGGCGCCTACACGAACTCCCCATCCAAAGGCCCGGATCTATGAGCAAGCAACCCTCCATCAGCTACAAGGACGCAGGCGTCGACATCGATGCCGGTGAAGCCCTGGTCGAACGCATCAAAGGCGTCGCCAAGCGCACTGCGCGTCCGGAAGTCATGGGTGGCCTGGGCGGCTTCGGCGCCCTGTGCGAGATCCCGGCCGGCTACAAGCAACCGGTACTGGTGTCCGGCACCGACGGTGTCGGCACCAAGCTGCGCCTGGCACTGAACCTGAACAAGCACGACAGCATCGGCCAGGATCTGGTCGCCATGTGCGTCAACGACCTGGTGGTCTGCGGCGCCGAGCCGCTGTTCTTCCTCGACTACTACGCTACCGGCAAGCTCAACGTCGACGTCGCCGCCACCGTGGTAACCGGTATCGGCGCTGGTTGCGAACTCGCCGGCTGCTCCCTGGTCGGTGGTGAAACAGCCGAAATGCCGGGCATGTACGAAGGCGAAGACTACGACCTGGCCGGCTTCTGCGTCGGCGTGGTGGAAAAAGCCGAGATCATCGACGGCTCCAAGGTCGTCACCGGCGACGCCCTGATCGCCCTGCCTTCCTCCGGCCCGCACTCCAATGGCTACTCGCTGATCCGCAAGATCATCGAAGTTTCCGGCGCCGACATCGAGCAGCTGCAACTGGACGGCAAGGCTCTGGCCGATCTGCTGATGGCGCCGACCCGTATCTACGTCAAGCCGCTGCTCAAGCTGATCAAGGACACCGGTGCGGTCAAGGCCATGGCCCACATCACCGGCGGCGGCCTGCTGGACAACATCCCGCGCGTACTGCCGCAGGGCGCACAGGCCGTGATCGACGTGACCAGCTGGAATCGCCCGGCCGTGTTCGACTGGCTGCAGGAGCAAGGCAACGTCGACGAGCACGAAATGCACCGTGTGCTCAACTGCGGCGTCGGCATGGTCATCTGCGTCGCTCAGGATCAGGTTGAAACCGCCCTGGCCAGCCTGCGCGCCAGCGGCGAGCAACCTTGGGTCATCGGCCAGATCACCGCCGCAGCAGAAGGCGCAGCCCAGGTTCAGTTGAACAACCTGAAAGCCCACTGATGCCCTGCAATGTCGTCGTCCTGATCTCCGGATCAGGCAGCAATCTGCAAGCGCTGATCGACAGCGTCGGCCACGACGGCAATCCGGCCCGCATCGCCGCGGTTATCTGCAACCGCGCCGATGCCTATGGCCTGGAGCGAGCGAAACAGGCCGGCATCGCCACCGGCATGCTCGACCACAAGCAGTTCGATGGCCGCGACGCCTTCGACGCAGCCCTGATCCAGGCCATCGATGCCCATCAGCCTGACCTGGTGGTGCTGGCTGGCTTCATGCGCATCCTCACGCCGGGCTTCGTTCAGCACTACGCAGGCCGCCTGCTGAATATCCATCCGTCACTGCTACCCAAGCACAAGGGGCTGCATACCCATCAGCGCGCCCTGGAAGCCGGCGACAGCGAACACGGCTGCAGCGTGCACTTCGTGACCGAGGAACTCGATGGTGGCCCTCTGGTCGTACAAGCTGTGTTGCCGATCAAGGCAGACGACACGGCCGAAAGCCTTGCTCGCCGCGTGCACCAGCAGGAACACCAGATCTATCCGCTGGCAGTGCGCTGGTTTGCCGAAGGCCGCTTGCGTCTTGGCGCTCAAGGCGCAATGCTGGATGGCCAGCCGCTGCCCGCCAGCGGCCACCTGATTCGAACCTAGGAGACTCTATGCGTCGTGCCCTGCTGTTCGCCCTGACACTGTTCAGCCTGTCCGCCTTTGCCGAGGACCTGCAGCCCTTCTCCGCCAGCTACACCGCGGACTGGAAGCAGCTGCCGGTCAGTGGCAGCGCCGAGCGCAGCCTCAAACGTGAAGACGACGGCCGCTGGACCCTCAACTTCGAAGCATCGATGCTGGTCGCCGGCCTCACCGAAGAAAGCACCTTCCGCGTCGACAACGGCGCCCTGCTGCCACTGACCTACCGCCTCAATCGCAGCGGCCTGGGCAAAGGCAAGAAGGTCGAGCAGGACTTCGACTGGGAGCAGAAGCAAGTCATCGGCAGCGACCGTGGCGATGCCGTAAGACTGCCGCTCAACCGTGGCCTGCTGGACAAATCGACCTACCAGGTTGCCCTGCAAGAGGACGTTGCGGCCGGCAAGAAGAGCGTGAGCTACCAGGTGGTCGACGGTGACGAGATCGAAACCTATGACTTCCGCGTGCTGGGCGAAGAAGTGGTACGCACCAAGGCGGGCCTGATTGACGCAATCAAGGTCGAACGCGTGCGTGACCCCACGCAAAGCACCCGCAAGACCGTGCTGTGGTTCGCCAAAGACTGGGGCCACCTGCTGGTACGCCTGCATCAGGTGGAAACCGACGGCAAGGAATACCAGATCATGCTCAAGGAAGGCACCGTCGCCGGCAAATCGGTAGAAGGTCGTCGCGACTGATCTACAACTGAATGAAAAACCGGGCCATTGCCAAGGCGTTGGCTTAATCTGTTGATGCAGACCGTTAACGTCATGATCTGAAAGCCAAAAAGCAGAAGTCCCCAGCAGAAAATATCTCGGCTGGGGATTTTTGCTTATAGGACCCGTAACCGCAGGCCATCGGGGAATCTTTCAACAGATTTCCCCAACGGCTAGGGCCATTGCCCGGTTTTTTATTGCCCGCCGTAAACGCTGGCAAACAACGCCTGCCCTGGCCTCTCAGTCCTGACTCACCGCACCGATCTTGTGAATCGACAGGTCAGCACCGTTGTATTCCTCTTCCTGACTCAGGCGAATACCCAGCGACGCCTTGAGCAGGCCATACACCGCGAAGCCACCGATCAGAGCGACCACCACCCCCAACGCAGTGCCGATCACCTGGCTGGCCAGGCTCACGCCACCCAGGCCGCCGAATGCCTTGAGGCCGAAGATGCCACAGGCGATGCCGCCCCAGATACCGCACAGGCCATGCAGCGGCCAGACACCGAGCACATCGTCGATCTTCCACTTCACCTGCGTCGCGGTGAATGCCCAGACGAACAATGCACCGGCAATCGCGCCAGTGACCAGAGCACCAATCGGATGCATCAGGTCCGAGCCGGCGCAAATCGCGACCAGGCCAGCCAGCGGGCCGTTATGCAGGAAGCCAGGGTCGTTGCGCCCTACCAGCAGCGCGGCGACGGTACCGCCAACCATGGCCATCAGCGAGTTGACCGCCACCAGGCCACTGACGCCTTCGAGCGTCTGCGCGCTCATCACGTTGAAGCCGAACCAGCCGATGATCAGGATCCACGAGCCCAGCGCCAGGAACGGAATGTTCGAGGGCGCCATGGCCACCAGCTTGCCGTCGCGATAACGCCCGTTGCGGCGCCCCAGCAACAGCACGGCGCCGAAGGCCAACCAACCGCCCATGGCATGCACCACCACCGAACCGGCGAAGTCATGGAAGCCTGCACCGAAGCGAGCCTCGAGCCAGGCCTGGAAGCCATAGTTGCCGTTCCAGATCATGCCTTCGAAGAAGGGGTAGACGAAGGCCACGATCAATGCCGTGGCGCACAGCTGCGGGCCGAACTTGGCACGCTCGGCAATACCACCGGAGATGATTGCCGGAATCGCCGCGGCGAAGGTCAGCAGGAAGAAGAACTTCACCAGACCGTAGCCATGATTCTCCGTCAGCACGGCAGCCGGCTCGAAGAAATTGATGCCGTAGGCGATCCAGTAGCCGATGAAGAAATATGCCAGGGCGGAAATAGCGAAATCCGAGAGAATCTTCGATAACGCGTTGACCTGGTTTTTCTGCCGTACCGTTCCCACTTCGAGAAAGGCAAAGCCGGCATGCATGGCCAGAACCATGATGGCACCCAGCAGGATGAACAGGGTATTGGAGCCGTGGATCAGCGTGGCCACGGCACTGTTGATGTTTTCCATCGAGAAAGAAAACTCCGGAGGCAGATGAAAAGGCACCAAACAAAGGCACAAACCCGGAAACGCGCACCACAATGCAGCCAGACACAGTGGGGCGCCCTCGAAAAGTGCCGTCGAGTGGCCCTAAAATAGCGCCACCAAATGTCGACATATCGATGCTTATTTCTTGTTAATCAAATGGTTATGCGCGAAATGGACCATCCTGAGCCGCCCCGAAAAGCCCCATCGCAGGGCATTTCTCGACCTTCGCGCACCAGCAAAATGCAATCGCTATACCAAACGCCAGGCCGGTCACTTCCCGACTATTCTTGCGGAACCCTCACGCTGCAGAGCAATCGTAAGTAGCACATACCAACGCAGAGGACTGCTCACCATGCCCCGCAAAGCCGCTACTCCAAGCACCAAGGACGCCCTGCTGGATGAATTCCAGGCTCTGGTCAGCGATACCGAGAAGCTCCTGCAACATTCCGCCAGTCTCGCCGGCGAACACGCCGAGGCCCTGCGTGATGACATTCGTGGCAGCCTCGATCGTGCCCGAGACGCCCTGCACAAAGCCGAGTCTGGCCTGCGCGAGCAGGGCAAGATCGCCGTCGACGCCACTGAAGACTATGTGCACAAGCACCCATGGCAGGCACTGGGTTTGTCGGCCGCTATTGGCCTGGTGCTCGGCCTGCTGATCAGCCGCCGTTGACAGCGCCAATGTCCAATGGACCATCGCCACGGCGCCTGGGGGCGGCCCTACTGGGCCTCCTCCAGGGCCATGTGGCGCTGCTGGCCCATGAACTCGAAGACCAACGCAACCAGGCACTGCGCGCGCTGGTTCTCGGCGGCCTGTGCCTGGCCTTCGCCCTGCTCCTGCTGATAGGTCTGTCGGCATTGCTGCTGATCGTCTACTGGGACAGTCACCGTCTGGCAGTCGCCACGGGTCTTTGCCTGTTCTACGGTGCTGGCCTGGTAGGGTGTGCCACCTGGCTGCTGATCAGTCTGCGCAACGCCGAAGCACCGTTCAGCGCCAGCCTTGAAGAACTGCAACGTGACCGCGAGCAACTGTTGCCATGACGTCCAACTTGCCACCAGGCGCCTCGCGCCGTCAGTTGCGTAAAGCCGTGCTGCGCATGCGCCTGGAGATGCACCGCCAGGAACTGCGCCATGAAGTGCTGCAAATCAGTCAACCACTCAAGCAGGTACGCGAGTATGGCCAACGCCTGCGCCAGGGTAATGCACCCTTTTTGCTCACTGGCGGCGCATTGGCACTGGCCGGACTGCTCGGTGGTAAACGCGGTTGGCGTCGCTGGTTGCGCCTGGCATTGATCATTGCGCCACTACTTCGACGTCGGCAAAGCGGTATCGACTGAAACGCCGATTGGTCTAGACCTGGCCTGGCCGCGATCTTGCTTGGTTGAGTAACCCAACCGCCATCAGGCGGCTCAACCGCTCAGCGCTAAGGACAAACCAGGTGATCGACGGACTGCCTTTTGCCGTCTTCCAACCCTTTATCGACACCGCCACCGGTCGTATCGCCGGTGTCGAGGCGCTGGCTCGGCTGCGCGATGACAAAGGCCAGGCGCGCTCGGCCGGGCCGCTTTTCGCCGACCCGAAAACCCCACCCGCCGCCCTGCGCCGCCTTGACCGACAGGTCCGCGAAGATGCCCTGCAGCGCTTTCATCAAGCCCCGGCGGACTGGTTCCTGAGCCTGAATATTTCGCCACGCTGGATCAGCCGCTTGCGCCCGGCGCAACCTCTGCCCAGCTTGATCCAACTACAACGCAGCGGTATCGACCCGACGCGCATCGTTTTCGAGATCACCGAACTCGGTGGCGCCAGCCAACGCCTGCCTGACGTGGTGTCGCGCTACCGCGACGCCGGTGCACGCATCGCCATCGACGATTTCGGCGCTGGCTACTCACAGCTCGACCGCGTGCTGGCTTTGCAACCGGACATCCTCAAGCTAGATATGCGCCTCTTTCAGGAAGCCGCCCGTGGCGGCCCCAGCGGCGAAGTGGTCAAGGCGCTGGCACAAATGGCTGAAAAAACCGGCTGCTGGATCATCGCCGAAGGCGTGGAAACCGAAGCCGAGCTGAACTTCGCCCTGGAATGCGGCGCCCGCTATGTGCAGGGGTTCTTGTTCGCCAAGCCGGAAGAGGAGCTATTCGCCAGCGATGCCTTCGTCGGCCGCTTCGCGCGCCTGCGTGACAACTACGTGCAACAGAAACTCGCCGAGCGCGCACGCCTGGTCAACCTGCGCCAGCAACTGGCCGAGCTGATGTCCGAACTGAGGTTCTGGGCCGAAAGCGGTGCCCCGACAACGAGCCTGAAAGCACCGGACAACTATCCCTGGCTGTTGCGCATCTATCAGTGCGACCGCCACGGCACCCAGCTCACGCCAAACCTGGAATGGCGCCAAGGGGCTTGGCAGGCTGATGATCGTTACCTCGGCCACAACTGGTCTTGGCGCCCCTACTTCTATCAACTGCTGGCCGAAGGCTGGGAAGAACGGCGCCTGACGCTCTCCACCACCTACCGCGACGCCACCACCAACCAATACTGCCTGACCGCCGGCCAGTTCATCGATAACGGCCGTCGACTGCTGCTGGTGGATATCGACGCCGCCGGCCTGTAACCAACCGGGGTTGCAGCCGGCGGCATGAACACCCAAGCTAGGGGCCCGGATCAACCTGGCGAGGATAGGCCTTGGATTGGCACACCCTGCTCACCCGTGAACGTCTCGGTAAACCTGCGCCCAGCTCGGCAGAGCTAGGCCGCAGTCCCTTCCACAAGGATCATGACCGCATCATCTTCTCCGGCGCCTTTCGCCGCCTGGGACGCAAGACGCAGGTGCATCCGGTTTCGAGCAACGACCATATCCACACCCGCCTGACCCACTCGCTGGAAGTCAGCTGCGTCGGCCGCTCACTGGCCATGCGCGTCGGTGAGATGTTGCGTGACGACCTGCCCAACTGGTGCACACCGAGCGATCTGGGCATGGTCGTACAGTCCGCCTGCCTGGCCCACGATATCGGCAACCCACCGTTCGGCCACTCCGGCGAGGACGCCATTCGCCACTGGTTTCAGCAGGCCGCCGGGCGCGGTTGGCTGGACGCGATGAGCGATGCCGAACGCGGCGACTTTCTCAATTTCGAAGGCAACGCCCAGGGTTTTCGCGTGCTCACCCAACTGGAATACCACCAGTTCGATGGCGGCACACGGCTGACCTACGCCACCCTCGGCACCTACCTCAAATACCCCTGGACCGCTCGCCATGCCGACGCTCAGGGCTACAAGAAGCACAAATTCGGCTGCTACCAGAGCGAGCTGCCGTTGCTCGAACAGATCGCCGCCAAGCTCGAGCTGCCGCAACTGGAGGCGCAGCGCTGGGCACGCCACCCGCTGGTCTACCTGATGGAGGCCGCGGACGACATCTGCTACGGCCTGATCGACCTGGAAGACGGCGTGGAGATGGAACTGCTCGACTACACCGAAGTGGAGGCATTGCTGCTCGACCTGGTGGGCGATGATCTGCCGGAAACCTATCGCCAGCTCGGCCCCAAGGACTCACGCCGACGCAAGCTGGCGATCCTGCGCGGCAAGGCCATCGAACACCTGACCAACGCCGCGGCCGGCGCCTTCGTCGAGCAACAGCACGCCCTGCTGGGTGGTGGCCTGCAGGGCGATCTGGTCGAACACATGCACGGCGCGGCTAAGCACTGCGTGCAGAGCGCGAAATCCCTGGCGCGCGAGAAGATCTTCCACGACAAGCGCAAGACGCTGCATGAAATCGGCGCCTACACCACGCTGGAAATCCTCCTCAACGCCTTCTGCGGTGCAGCACTGGAGCTGCACAGTGGGCGTGCGCTCTCGTTCAAGCACCGGCGCATCCTCGACCTGCTCAGCTACTACGCGCCTGAACCCGGCTGGTCGCTGTATCGCTCGTTCATGCGGGTGATCGATTTCATCGCCGGCATGACGGACAGCTACGCTACGGAAATGGCGAGGGAGATGACCGGCCGTTCGAGCCCGATCTGACGAAAACAGCTCATGAAGAACCTGATTCGCAACAGTTTCACCTGGCATGCCGGCCCGCCGGCCTGGGGCCCTGCCGTGGTCGCGGTGCTGGGCTGCGCCCTGCCGCTGGTGCTCGGCCTGTTCACTGCTCACAGTGGTTTTCTCTGGGCCTCGGCAGGCGCTTTTCAGGCCGCCCAGGCCAACCCGCTGCACCGCTTCGGCATGCTGCGCATGCTGCTGCTCACTGGCCTCGGTGCCTGCAGCGCCGGCCTGGGTTTCTGGGCCGCCAGCCACCCGCTGATCAGCCTGGGCATTTTCGCTGCTTTCGGCCTGCTGCTGGCCTGGCTGCAACGCTTCGGCAGCGAAGCCGGCAAGCTGGGTATCGGTCTGTGCATCTGCCTGTGCCTCGGCCAGGGACAATTCGGCATCGGCAATCTGCACAACCCCTACGCAGTGGCCACGCTGTTCATCCTCGGCGGGCTCTGGGTCATGCTGCTGGCCTTCGGCCTGCGCGGCCTGCATGGTCTGCGCATGTGGCCGTACATGCCGCGCTTTCTCGCCATTCTCAAAGTACTCAAGCGCCACGCGCAGCGCCTACCGCGCCAACAGTGGCGCCTGCACGCCCTGGCCTGCATGCTGGCTTTCGCCGCCTCGGGGCTGATCGTCAACCTGGCCGGTCTGTCGCGCGGCTATTGGTTGACCCTGACCGTCATCAGCACGCTGCAACTGGAATTCCAGGGCAGCCTGGTGCGCGCCCTGCAGGCCAGCCTGGCCAGCCTCGCCGCCGCCGGCCTACTGATCATCTTCGGCCACAGCCTGCAGAGCCCACCGATGATGGTGATGACCCTGCTGGCGCTGGTGTTTCTCAGCCGTGCACTGCAGGCCAATCACTACGGCCTGTTCGTGCTGCAGACCAGCCTCTGCTTCGTGCTCCTGGCCGAGAGCCTGTCGCATGACTGGCACCTTGCCGAGGTTCGCCTGCTCAACGCACTGATCGGCGTCGCCCTGACCCTGACCATCGCCTTGCTGGTGCATGGCCTGCGCCTGCAACTGAACAAACCGGGCAAGCCCGAAGAGAGTTCGCAACAGCCTTTATAACGATTAGGCAGATTCGCCCACACTTCACTATGCTGTTGGAGCCTGCAGCGCCAGCAAGGAGTGAAGTGTGATGGCCAATACAGCGGTTGCGCGCGAACGCCGTTTTCCCCTGCATGTTCACATCAGCGTCCTGGTCACCTTGCTGCTGCTGTTCACCGGCGTGGTACTGGGGCTATTCAACTATCAGCAGACCAGCCAACTGATCTTCTCCAGCAGCTCGACCCTGTTCGAGCGCATCCAGCACGACGTGCAGAAGGATCTGGATAGCACCTACCGACCGATACGCCATCTGCTCAGCCTGCTGGCGCTGCACCCTGCCACTCAGGCCGATACGCTGGACGAACGCCTGGAAATGCTGCCGCTGTTCGTCCAGGCCCTGCGCGACAACCCCAAGCTGGCCTCGATCTACCTGGGTTATGAAGATGGTGATTTCTTCATGGTCAGACCGCTGCGCAGCGAGATGCTCAAGCAACGCTTCGACGTGCCGGACAAAGCCGCCTACCAGGTCTGGGCCATCGACCGCAGCAGCGTCGGTACCGAGAGCGACTACCTGTTCTATGACGGCTCGTTGAACCCGCTCAGCCGCCGGCAGAACCTCAGCGAACCCTATGATCCGAGGCAACGCGAGTGGTTCAAGCGCGCCCGTGGCGACGGTGGGCAGATCACCACCCCCCCCCTACCTGTTCTTCTCCACCCAGGAAATCGGCACTACCCTGGCCAGGCGCAGCGGCCTGACCACGGTGATCGGCGCGGATCTGACCCTGGATGATCTATCCGCTACCCTGGCCAGCCACCGTGTCACCCCCAACACCCAGGTGGTGCTTGCTGACAGCGATGGCAACGCCGTGGCCTACCCCGAGAGCAGCCGTCTGCTCAAGGAGGTCGACGGCAAGGTATCGCTGGTCAAGGTCAGCGAGCTCAACCCTGCCCTGGGTGAACTGCTGGCGGGTCAGTTGAACGAACAGGACGAAGGCGTCATCGAGCTGGCCAAGCAACGCTGGGCCATGGCCCATCGGCACATCCAGGAAGGCGGCCCGCAAGGTTTGCATCTGGCGCTGCTGGTCCCCGAGCGGGAACTGCTGGCCGAGGCCTACCGCATCCGCTGGCAGGGTGCCCTGATCACCCTCACCACCTTGTTGCTGTGCCTGCCCCTGGGCTGGCTGACCTCGCGCCTGGTGGTCAAACCGCTGCGTAGCCTGGTGCAGGAGGCGCAGGCCATCCGCCGCTTCGACTTCGCCTACCCGGCCAGCGGGCGCTCGCCGATTCTCGAAGTCGACCAGTTGGCAGTGTCCATGAGCAGCATGAAGGACACTCTGTCGAGCTTCCTCGACATCGCCGCCAGCCTGTCTGCGGAAACCCAGTTCGAAGCACTGATCAAACGCGTGATGGACGCTACCGTCTCCATCAGCGAGGCCCAGGGCGGCCTGCTCTACCTGCTGGACAACCACAGCGGACGCCTGGAGCCCCATGGACTGATCCTCGACGGTCAGAGCCGCAATCTCGCCGACCTCGGCATCCACGGCCTGGCCCATGACGACCCAACCCTGCCCACCTGGTTACAACGCCCGGCCAGCGGTGGTAACAGCATCGCCACCTCCATCGGCTTCGATCAGGCGGGGAAATTCCAGGGGCTGCTGTCGGCCATGGACAGCCCGCGCCTGCACCTGATCGCGGCCGGCCTGCACAACCGTCAGGGCGACACCGTCGGCGTGCTGGTGCTGCTGCAACGTGACACCGGCGAGAACAGCGATAGCATGCTCAGCCCCGACCGTGTCGCCTTCGTAGATGCCGTCTCAGGCAGTGCCGCGCTGTGCATCGAGAGCCAGCGTCTGCTGGCCAGGCAGAAGCAGTTGCTCGATGCCTTCATCCAGCTGATCGCCGGCGCTATCGACGCCAAGAGTCCCTATACCGGCGGCCACTGTCAGCGCGTACCGGAAATCACCCTGATGCTGGCGCGCGCCGCTGCCGAGAGCGACGCCCCCGAGTTTCGTGATTACAACCCAAGCGACGAAGAATGGGAGGCGCTGCATATCGCCGCCTGGCTGCATGACTGTGGCAAGGTCACCACGCCGGAATACGTGGTCGACAAGGCGACCAAACTGGAAACCCTGTACGACCGCATTCACGAAGTGCGCATGCGTTTCGAGGTGCTCAAGCGCGATGCCTGGATCGCCTATTGGCGTGCCCGCACCGAAGGTGGCGAGGAGGCGGAGCTGGCCAGGCTACGCGACCAGTTGCTGAGCGATCTGGACGACGAGTTCGCCTTCATCGCCCGCATCAACCTGGGCGGCGAGGCCATGGCCGATGCCGACCAGGCGCGCCTGCAGCAGATCGCCGAACGCCGCTGGCTACGCACCCTGGACAATCGCCTGGGCGTGTCCTGGGAGGAAGCCAAGCGCCTGAAACGCTCGACACCTGCAAGCCTGCCGGTGGATGAACCGCTGCTCGCCGACCGCCCCGAGCACCTGATCGAGCGAGTGGGCCAGGAGGTGATCGCACCGGACAATCCCTGGGGCTTCAAGCTGGAAGTGCCGCCGCACAAGTTCAACCGCGGCGAGTTGCACAACCTGAGCATCGCCCGCGGCACGTTGACGGCCGAGGAGCGCTACATCATCAATCATCACATCGTGCAGACCATCCTGATGCTCGACCGCCTGCCCTTCCCCAAGCATCTGCAGAACGTCACCGAGATCGCCGGCGGGCACCACGAGAAGATGGACGGCAGCGGCTATCCCAAACGTCTGACGCGGGAACAGATGAGCCTGCCGGCACGCATGATGGCAATCGCCGATATCTTCGAAGCACTGACGGCGGTGGATCGCCCCTACAAGAAAGGCAAGACGCTGTCGGAGGCGCTGAACATCATGGTCGGCATGTGCAAGGGCGCGCACATCGACCCGCAGCTGTTCGCGCTGTTCATTCGCGCTGGCATCTATCGGCGCTACGCCGAACGTTTCATGCAGCCCGACCAGATCGATCAGGTGGACGAACAGATGGTCTTGGAAAAGGCAGGAGTGCTGTAGGAGCGAGCTCTGCTCGCGAAACGTTGGTCAACGCTTCGACTCGAGAGCAGAGCCGCTCCTGCAGTCAGGTATCAGGCCGTGGCCTGGATCAGCCAAAAGCTGAGGCGGCGCCTGGGAACCCGGCGCCGAGTAGCGATCAAGCCTGGTTGATCGGGTTTTCCGGGTACCAGACGTCTTGCAGCGGGCTGAGCTCGAACTTCTCCAGTTCGTCACGGCCTTTCAGCCAGGCTTCGACGGCAGCGCGCTGCTCTTCATTGACCGAGCCACGCTTGGCCAGGCAGACCAGGCCGAAGTCTTCGCCACCGACGTAATCCAGACCATTGCCTGCGATGGCCTGATCGAGGAACTGATCGACGAAATCGTCGAGGGTCTGATCGCTCAGGTCAGCCTTGAAGTTCAGGGTCAGCTCGAAGCCCAGCTCCTGGAATTCATCGACACAGAGCTTCTTGCGCAGACGGCGGGAACGGTTGGTCGCCATGAAACAATCCTCAAAGGTAATAACGCGCAGCACTCTAGCAGTTTCGCAGGCAGAGCGCCCGCTTTGTGTCGCCCAGCAGCCCCTCGAACATATTGAACGCCAGCTGTTTGCAGTGACTGTTTTTAAATAGACGAGGCCGACTGCAAGCCGGTTCTTGCTGCATAATGCCGGCAACTTTTCCCCGAGTCGGACTGTCGTTTGTCTGGCTCCCTCGTTACTCCCGCCTGACTGCGGAAGGTTCTTGTCGATGATCCAGCGGTTTCGCCAACTGGCGCTGAGCGCCCTGCTTCTCCCCCTCGCCTTGTCCTGCCACGCTGCCAGCGCCGCACTCCCCGCCAAGGTCGAGCAGGCCCTGAAGGCCAACAAGATTTCCAACAACTCGCTGTCGGTGATGACCGTGCCTCTGGGCGGCCAGGCTGGCGGCCTGCAGTTCAATGCCGATGTTTCGGTCAACCCGGCCTCGACCATGAAGCTGGTGACCACTTACGCAGCATTGGAATTGCTGGGCCCCAACCATCAGTGGAAGACCGAGTTCTATGCCGACGGCCCGCTGAAGGATGGCGTGCTGCATGGCAACCTCTACCTCAAGGGTGGCGGTGACCCGAAACTGAACATGGAGAAGCTCTGGCTGTTGCTGCGCGACCTGCGCATCAATGGCGTGCGCCAGGTTCAAGGGGACCTGGTGCTCGATCGCAGCTTTTTCGTCGCTCCGCAATTGCCGGCGTTCAACGACGATGGCGGCGACGCCAACAAGCCGTTCCTGGTAAAACCCGACTCACTGCTGGTCAACCTCAAGGCGCAACGTTTCATCACCCGCGCCGAAGACGGCAAGGTGAGCATCGCCGTGGACCCGCCCATCGCCTCGATCCGTATCGATAACCAGGTCCGTCTGCTCAAGGCCGCAAAGTGCCCATCCTGGCCCGACATTCGCTATAACGCAGTGGATCAGTTCGACGGCACCACACTGATCGTCAGTGGCCAACTGGCCGAAGGCTGCAGCGCGCAGACCTACCTGTCGTTGCTCGACCACCCCAGCTACGCAGCTGGCGCGGTACGCGGCATCTGGCAGGAACTGGGCGGCAAGATCCTCGGCAAGGACCGCCAGGGCCCCGTCCCGGAAGACGCCCGCATGCTGGTACGCGCCTTCTCGCCCGATGTGGTGGAGATCGTCCGCGACATCAACAAGTACAGCAACAACACCATGGCACGGCAGTTGTTCCTCAGCATCGGCGCACAGTTCCGTACCGAAGCCGACAAGGACGACTCCATGGCCGCGCAACGAGTGATCCGCAGTTGGCTGGCACGCAAGGGCATCACCGCGCCGCATCTGGTGATGGAGAATGGCTCCGGCCTGTCGCGCGCCGAGCGCATCAGCGCACGGGAAATGGCGCTGATACTCCAGGCGGCCTGGCGCAGCCCTTACGCTGCCGAGTTCCGCAGCTCGATGCCGCTGGTGGCAATGGACGGCACCATGCGTCGACGCCTGCAGCGCACGCCGCTAGTAGGTGAGGCGCACATCAAGACCGGCACCCTGAATAACGTGCGCGCCATCGCCGGCTTCAGCCGCGACAGCAACGGCCAGGACTGGGCCGTGGTCGCCATCCTCAACGACCCGAAACCCTGGGGCGCCACCTCGATTCTCGATCAGGTACTGCTCGACACCTACAGCCAACCCAAGCGCTGACGATCACGTCGCCCGGATGCAATCCGGGGGTTTTCATGAACCAGGCCCCGGATTGTGTCCTAGCGATGTAATCAGCGGGCGGTGAAACGCCAGGCGCGGTGGATCTTCGGGTTGCGGGCGAAGTCCGGGTCCAGCGTCTGCGCGCTGATTTCTTCGACCTGATAGCGCGCCACCAGGCTCTCATCCAGCTGGAACTTGCGGAAGTTGTTGGAGAAGTACAGAACGCCGCCACGGGCCAGACGCGCCATGGCCAGGTCGAGCAGCTCGACGTGGTCACGCTGAACATCGAATACACCTTCCATGCGCTTGGAGTTGGAGAAGGTCGGCGGGTCGATGAAGATCAACTCGTACTCACCGCGGTCCTCTCCCAGCCAGGCCATCACGTCACCCTGCTCCAGACGGTGCTTGTCGGAAAAACCGTTGAGCGCGAGATTACGCCGCGCCCAGTCCAGATAGGTTTTTGACAGATCGACGCTGGTGGTGCTGCGCGCACCGCCCTTGGCCGCGTGCACGGTGGCCGTCGCGGTGTAACAGAACAGGTTGAGGAACCGCTTGCCGGCCGCCTCACGCTGCAGACGTAGGCGCAACGGGCGGTGATCGAGAAACAGCCCGGTATCCAGATAGTCGGTGAGGTTGACCAGCAGCTTGACCCCGCCTTCGTTCACTTCCATGAACTCGCCCTGCGCCGCCTGACGCTGATACTGCTTGGTACCTGTCTGGCGTTCACGACGCTTGATGACCACACGACTCTGCGCCACGCCCAGCGCCTGCGGGATTGCCGCCAGGGCATCGAGCAGGCGTGCCTGCGCCTTGTCCGGGTCGATCGAACGGGGCGCGGCATATTCCTGAACATGTACATAGTCGCGGTACAGATCGACTGCCACGGCATACTCGGGCATGTCGGCATCGTACAGCCGATAGCACTCGACACCTTCGCGGCGCGCCCACTTACCCAGTTGTTTGAGATTCTTCTGCAGACGATTGGCGAACATCTGCCCGCCTTCGGACAGACGCGCCTGTTGCGGCGCATCCTGCGCTGGCTCTTGATCGTCTTCGCGCGCACGCCGCTCACCGGTAACGAACTGCTCGGTCTGCACCTTGATCAACAACAGTTTGCAGGGCAGTGCGCCGTTCCAGAACGCGTACTGCTTATGGCTGCGCAGGCCCATGCGTTTGCCCAGTTCGGGCGCGCCGGTAAAAACCGCCGCTTCCCACCCCAGGCAGGCCTGGCGCAGGCGCTCACCGAGGTTCTGATAGAGATACAACAGGCTGGCTTCGTCGCCCAGGCGCTCGCCATAAGGCGGGTTGCTGATTACCAGGCCCTTCTGATTCTGGTCCGGGCGCGGCTCGAAACTGCCCAGCTCGCCCTGATAGATTTTCACCCAGTCGGACAGACCGGCGCGCTCGACGTTGTTGCGCCCAGGCTGGATCAGCCGCGGATCGGCTTCGTAACCACGAATCCACAACGGCGGCTTGGCCAGACCCGCTGCCGCGCGCTGCTCGGCTTCGGCGTGCAGCTTCTTCCAGATTGCCGGCACGTGGCCGAGCCAGTTGGAGAAGCCCCAGCGCTCACGTTTGAGGTTAGGGGCGATATCGGCTGCCATCAACGCCGCCTCCACCAGGAAGGTGCCCACACCGCACATCGGGTCAGCCAGGGCGCCACCCTCAGCAGCAATGCGCGGCCAACCGGCACGGATCAACACCGCCGCAGCCAGGTTCTCCTTCAACGGTGCAGCGCCTTGCTGCAGGCGATAACCGCGCTGATGCAGGCTATGACCGGAAAGGTCCAGAGAAAGCACCGCCTCACCGCGGTCCAGGCGCAGATGCACGCGCAGGTCCGGGTTGAGCTTGTCGATGCTGGGCCGCTCGCCGCCCGCGGTACGCAACCGGTCGACAATCGCGTCCTTGACCTTGAGTGCACCGAAGTGGGTGTTATCGATACCTGAACCGTTGCCACTGAACTCCACTGCCAGGCTGCCGGACGGCTCAAGATGGTCTCGCCAGTCGATCGCCTGCACGCCATCATAAAGCTCGTCGGCGTTGTTCATGGCAAAACGCGACAGCACCAACAGCACGCGGTTGGCCAGGCGCGACCACAGGCACAGCCGATAGGCCACTTCGATTTCAGCGTGGCCGCGGATCGCGGCCGTTTGCTCGCGCGCTTCTTCCAGCCCCAGCGCCTTGGCCTCTTCCAGCAACAGCCCTTCGAGCCCCTTGGGGCAGGTCAGCACGATTTCGTAACGATCAGACATGGATGTTCCACTGCCTATGGCAATCAGAGAGGTGCGGCGGCGCACCTCGACTCAAAATAAGTGACAAAAGGTCACAGCGCGACCCTTCGTCGGAATAAGCAAGCACTCTCATTTGCACTGGCAAAATGACGGTATCGGCTCGCATAGCCAGATACGACGGCGTCTGGCTGTAAGGTGCTGGACGTATCTCCAGCGTCCTTATGGCCTCACCTGCATTTAGGTTACGCCCTTATGACAAATCGATCATTCACAGGCCTCGGTGCATTCGTTAGAACACTACCTAGGGCTTTCGCTGCAACGGCGAAGGCACAGAGAGTTCGCCACGCCGGCAGCGGACTTTCGCAGGCAGAAGATTTCTGCCCGGCCTTGCCACAAGGCCAACGGGACATAACAGTCAACAGTGAGGGCAACACCCTATGAGAAGACTTAAGCGTGATCCGTTAGAAAGAGCTTTTTTGCGCGGCTATCAGTACGGCATCAATGGTAAATCCCGCGAACTTTGCCCCTTCACCCTACCTTCGGTTCGTCAGGCCTGGCTCAATGGCTGGCGTGAGGGCCGTGGTGACAACTGGGATGGGCTGACCGGCACGGCCGGTATTCATCGACTCAACGAACTTCACGCTGTCGGCTGATCAGGAACACACCCGACTTCACCATGCCGACCCCCTCCGGGCGGCGGGCGCAAGCCCAGGGGCTCCTTCGGGAGCCCTATTTATTTACGCAGCTTATTTACGCAGCGCGGCAATCGCATCAACCGCCTCGCGAATCAGCGCCGGTCCTTTGTAGATGAACCCCGAATAGATCTGGACCAGACTCGCACCCGCAGCGATCTTCTCCGCCGCATGCTTGCCTTCGGTAATACCGCCAACCGCGATGATCGGCAGACGCCCCGACAATTCACCGGCCAGCACCTTGACGATATGCGTGCTCTTGTCACGTACGGGGGCACCCGACAGACCACCTGCCTCATCCCCGTGGGCCAGCCCTTCGACACCCTCACGACTGAGCGTGGTGTTGGTGGCGATCACCGCATCCATATCGGCACCCAGCAACGCAGATGCCACCAACGCGGTCTCTTCATCGCTCATGTCCGGGGCAATCTTGATCGCCAGAGGCACGCGCTTGCCGTGCTCCTGAGCCAGATCTTCCTGACGACGACGCAGCGCCTCGAGCAACTCCTTCAACGAATCACCGAACTGCAGACTGCGTAGCCCCGGCGTATTGGGTGAGCTCACGTTGACCGTGACGTAACTGGCGTGGGCATAGACCTTGTCCAGACAAGCCAGGTAATCATCCACTGCCCGCTCGACCGGCGTATCGAAGTTCTTGCCGATATTGATACCCAGCACACCTTTGAACTTCGCTGCCTTGACCCGCTCGAGCAAATGATCGACGCCACGGTTGTTGAAGCCCATGCGATTGATCACCGCCTCGGCTTCCGGCAAACGAAACAGGCGTGGCTTGGGGTTACCCGGCTGCGGACGTGGGGTCACGGTGCCGATCTCGACGAAACCGAAGCCCAACTGGGCGAAACCATCGATGGCATCGCCATTCTTGTCCAACCCCGCCGCCAGACCGACCGGATTGGCGAACTGCAAACCCATCACGTTTACCGGCAGGCTGGCCGGCGCCTTGGTCAGCAGGCCGTTGAGCCCCAGCCGACCACCAGCACCGATCAGATCGATGGACAGCTCATGGGAAGTTTCCGGGGACAGTTTGAACAGCAGCTCGCGGGCCAGGGAGTACATGATCAGGCTCAGCTCGACAGGTAGAGGGTTGGCAGCCGGCGATTATAGCCGCGCAGGCGGCTTCGGCGCGAGGCAAGTGCGCCAGATCACTCCAAAGGGCGTAAGCTCAGTAACTCGCCGGAGCTATTGAATTCCAGCACGAAGGAACCAAAGATGCCGGCGTGGGTCAAATACGGCCGCAAATGATGGGCCGGCAAACTGACGCGACGCCCATCCCGGCTTTGCGCCATAATCCGGTTGGCCTGGCCACGATAGATGGCCTGCAATCGTTCGGCCGATAACGCAATATCCAGCACCAAGCTGGGCATGGAGGAACCCTCGCAAATGAATGCGGCTATTTTGCCACAGACCTGTAACGCGACAGGCACTCACGCGCCGCGCTACGCTATATGGGCAATAGCCATCCGCGTCTGCCACACTGCAGCAGACGCTTCAGGAACGATCTGCCGGCCATGAGCCTGTCCGAATCCTCAACTCTCAGCAGCCGCCTGGCTGCACTGGCTCAGCGCATGGGCCTGCTCGGCCGCAGCTCACGGCAGATATTCGCCAGAGCCAGCGCCTTGCGCCTGCCATTCAAACCCTTGCCTGCAGCGGTCGAAAGCATTGGCTGGCATGACGGCCCGCAACTGCAGCTTCTGCTCAACCTGCCTCGCGGCGCACTTTCCGGCCCGGTGCAGGAAGACAAAGCACAGGCCCACTCCGCACTGACTCAAGTAGTGGAAGCACAAACGCAGCAACTGCAATCGTTCGATCTGCGCCTGATCGATGGCTTCGCCTGTCCTTGTCCGGTACCAGGCTACGTGAACTTCGAAGACTACGCGGCAAGCGAACACTGCAAGCAGGTGCGCATCATCAGCTACAAGGATTTCGTCAAGACCGTCAGCCAGGCGTTGCCGCGATTTCTCGCCGGCGAGCCGATAGAGCTGCGTCAAGCCAACTGGCGCGGCTCACGCACCTTCTGGTCAGGGGAGATGCACGGCGAAGCCTTCACCGGAGCAATCGCCTATGCGCGCAGACGCGAACTGGAAGTGCTGCTGCCAGCCAATCTGGTTCGCTATCGCTTGAATGAAGCGGGCCTGGACAACCTGCAAAATCGCTATCACGTACTTGCCATGCCAGAGGCGGCGTGGAGTGACCCCAGCTTCATGGGGCTGCTTCTGGACAACGGCATCCCTTATGCACGCCTGTCGCTACTGAAGAAAGCCGGCACCCCGGAGTTCCTCCTCCTGCCCAAAGAGCATCAGGAAGCCACTGCACTTGGCGAAGGGTTGCGCCTGGCCGGCGCACCAGACGTGCCGAGCCATCTACGCCAGTTGGCCATCCAGCCAGCCTGAGCAGACTGGCGCGCTATTCATCGCAACCGCGCAACAGACGCCCGATCATATCCAGCGAATAACCACGATAGGCCAGAAACCGGCCTTGCTGAGCACGCTCTCGAGCATCCTCAGGAAGCCGACTGGCAAACTTGCGCTGCCAGGTTTCACGCAACTGCTCGAACCAGTCGATACCACTTTCACGCAGAGCCTGATCGACATCGCTACGCGCAAGCCCACGCTGGCCGAGCTCCTCGCGAATACGCAACGGCCCGTAGCCAGCGCGCGCACGATAAGCGACGAAACTTTCCAGATAGCGGGCCTCGGATAACAAGCCCTCCTCCGATAGCCGCTGCAAAGCCGCGTCGATCATGTCCTCGGAGGCGCCACGCTTGCGCAACTTACGCGCAAGCTCGACACGTCCATGTTCACGCCGCGCCAGTAGATCCATGGCCGCCCGCCTGACGGCGAGCGGGTTATCCAGTACGACGGTCATGCTCTGACGGCTTAGAAGTCGACTTCAGCATCAGCCAGATCGGCAGCCGGAGCCTTGGCTGGAGTGCTGCTGACCAGCAGCTTCTCGCGAATGAGACCTTCGATCTCGCGCGCCACTTCCTGATTGTCTTCCAGGTACTTGGCCGCATTGGCCTTGCCCTGACCGATCTTGTTGCCCTTGTAGCTGTACCAGGCACCCGACTTCTCGACCAGGCCCTGTTGCACGCCGAGATCGATGATCTCGCCATTACGGTAGATGCCTTTGCCGTAAAGGATCTGGAACTCAGCCTGGCGGAAAGGAGGTGCGACCTTGTTCTTGACGATCTTCACGCGGGTTTCGCTGCCCACGACCTCTTCGCCTTCCTTCACCGCACCAGTACGGCGGATATCCAGACGAACCGAGGAGTAGAACTTCAGGGCGTTACCACCAGTGGTGGTTTCCGGGCTACCGAACATCACGCCGATCTTCATACGAATCTGGTTGATGAAGATCACCAGGCAGTTGGCGTTCTTGATGTTACCGGTGATCTTGCGCAGCGCCTGGCTCATCAGACGCGCCTGCAGACCTACGTGCATGTCACCCATCTCGCCTTCGATTTCCGCCTTGGGCACCAGAGCTGCCACGGAGTCGACGATGATCACGTCGATGGCGTTGGAGCGCACCAGCATGTCGGTGATTTCCAGCGCCTGCTCACCGGTGTCCGGCTGCGATACCAGCAGATCATCGACGTTGACGCCGAGCTTGCCGGCATAATCCGGGTCGAGCGCATGCTCGGCATCGACGAAGGCACAGGTGGCGCCAAGCTTCTGCGCTTCGGCGATCACCGACAGGGTCAGCGTGGTCTTACCAGAGGATTCCGGGCCGTAGATCTCGACAATACGTCCCTTCGGCAGGCCGCCGATACCCAGAGCGATATCCAGCCCCAGCGAGCCGGTGGAGATAGCCGGAATGGCCTGACGCTCATGGTCGCCCATGCGCATGACCGCGCCCTTGCCGAACTGTTTCTCGATCTGACCCAGGGCAGCCGCCAAAGCGCGCTTCTTGTTCTCGTCCATTACCATCCTCACGTATTAACAAGGGCCCCTAGGGCCGCCAACAACTGTATAAGTAGCCAGTATTATTCCACAGGGCAAGTCGCCCGCCTACCCCATAAGCGGATTTTCCTCTGCCAACAGGCGCAGAAGCCCCGCCAGAGCGGCCTCGACCGTTTGTCGGCGCACCTCATCGCGGTTACCCGCGAATTGCTTGCGCACACTGAAAAGACGCTCGCCGTCGCCCCAGGCCAACCAGACCGTACCGACTGGTTTGTCAACGGAACCACCGCCCGGCCCCGCCACACCACTGACAGCCACGGCATAGCGCGCCCCGCTGTTGGCCTGAGCGCCACGCACCATCGCTTCGACCACCTCACGGCTAACGGCGCCCACACTGGCGAAAAAGTCAGCACACACAGCTAACTGTTTGGTTTTCTGGGCGTTGGAGTACGTCACATAGCCGGCCTCGAACCAGACCGAACTGCCAGGGATGCGAGTGATTGCCTCGGCAATACCGCCGCCTGTACAGGACTCTGCAGTGGTGACCTGAGCAGCTTGCGCCTGCAGTGCTGCACCCAGTTGTTCGGCCAGTTGGCTAATTCTGTCCATATCCACTCCTCGCTCATCGAACGGCAAACCCTACACAGCTTGCACCGCCAGTGGAAACGGCAAATTTCGTCTACTGTTATCACGGCCAGGGTGCGACAGGAGGCACTGCAATGTGGCTGTCACGGAACAAGGAACACAAGGACGCGCAGGATCTGGGAGCGGCGGAGCTACAGGCCATTCGCCAATCGATGGCGATGATCGAGTTCACCCCGGACGGCATCATTCTCGACGCCAACCCAGCCTTTCTCGACGTGGTGAATTATCGCCTGGAGGACATTGTCGGCAAACACCACCGCATGTTTTGCCCCCGAAGCCTGAGCGAGAGCCTCGCTTATCAGCAGTTCTGGCAGCGCCTACGCCAGGGTGAGCACTTCAGCGATCGCTTTCCAAGACTGACGCGAGACGGCAAGGAGGTCTGGCTGGAAGCGACCTACATGCCAATCCGTGACGCCCAGGGCTCGGTGACCAAGGTCATGAAGATTGCCACCGACATCACCCGCCAGGTAGCGGCCGAACATATGCACGAGAGCTATATCAAAGCCATCGACCGCTCCATGGCGGTGATCGAGTTCAACCTCGAGGGGCAAGTTGTCAGTGCCAACCAGAACTTCCTTGACCTGATGGGCTATCGCCGAGAAGAGGTGGTTGGCCAACATCACCGGCTCTTCTGCCTGAACGAGGACAGCCACAGCGAGGACTACCATCAGTTCTGGGCTCGCCTGAACAAAGGCGAGTTCATGTCCGATCGCTTTCGTCGAGTGACCAAACAAGGCCGCCAGGTCTGGCTGCGCGCCACCTACAACCCCCTTTACGACGGTAACGGCCGCGTCTATGGCGTCGTGAAATTCGCCAGCGACATCACCGCTCAGGTCGAACGCCGCGACTCGGAGGCTGCCGCAGCCCAGCTGGCTCATGACATCGCCAAGGAAACCGACGTTTCCGCCGATCACGGCAAGCGCACGGTAGCCCAGACTGTCGAGGTAGTTGCCGACATTGCCAGCGAACTGGCTCATGTGGCCGAACAGATAGAAGGCCTTAACAAACAATCCGAGCAGATCACCAGCATCGTTCAGGTGATCCGCAGTATCGCCGACCAGACCAACCTGCTGGCACTCAACGCGGCCATCGAAGCAGCACGCGCCGGTGAACAGGGCCGCGGCTTCGCCGTAGTGGCCGATGAAGTGCGCCAACTGGCCTCGCGAACCAGCCAGGCCACCCAGGAGATCAACGGCGTCGTTCAACAGAACCAGAGCCTTACGCGCAACGCAGTGGCCAGCATGGCAACCACGCGAGAGCGTGCACGCACCGGCGTAGACCTGGCCAACCAGGCCGGCGAAGTGATCCGCGAGATACGCAGCGAATCGCAGCGCGTGGTTGAGGCTGTGGCCCAGTTCTCGGTGACCTTCACCGACTGACAGGTAATCGCGTCAGATTCGCAGCCCACGTGAGTGACGAAGTATGGGAAAATTCCCGGCTTCGTCACACCCACCGCACGTAAGGCCCGGCATGACCGATCTCTCCGCACACACCCCGATGATGCAGCAGTACTGGAAGCTGAAGAACCAGCACCCGGATCAGTTGATGTTCTATCGCATGGGTGACTTCTACGAGATTTTCTACGAAGACGCGAAGAAGGCAGCCAAGCTGCTCGACATCACCCTGACCGCACGCGGCCAGTCGGCCGGCCAATCGATCCCCATGTGCGGTATTCCTTTTCATTCGCTCGAAGGCTACCTGGCCAAGCTGGTGAAGCTAGGCGAGTCGGTGGTGATCTGCGAGCAAATCGGCGACCCAGCCACCAGCAAGGGCCCGGTGGAGCGTCAGGTGGTGCGCATCATCACCCCCGGCACCATCAGCGACGAAGCCCTGCTCGATGAGCACCGTGACAACCTGCTGGCCGCGGTACTAGGCGACGAACGTCTGTTCGGCCTGGCCGTGCTGGATATCACCAGCGGCCGCTTCAGCGTGCAGGAGATCAAAGGCTGGGAAAACCTGCTGGCCGAACTGGAACGCCTGAGCCCCGCCGAGCTGCTGATCCCGGATGACTGGCCGCAAGGTCTGCCCGCCGAGAAGCGCAAAGGATCGCGCCGCCGCGCGCCATGGGATTTCGACCGCGACAGCGCCTTCAAGAGCCTGTGCCAGCAGTTCAGCACTCAGGACCTGAAAGGCTTCGGCTGCGAGAACCTGACCCTGGCCATCGGCGCCGCCGGCTGCCTGCTTGGCTATGCCAAAGAAACCCAGCGCACCGCCCTGCCCCACCTGCGCAGCCTGCGTCACGAGCGTCTGGACGACACGGTGATTCTCGACAGTGCCAGCCGCCGCAACCTGGAGCTGGACATCAACCTCGCCGGCGGCCGCGACAACACTCTGCAGTCGGTGATGGATCGTTGCCAGACCGCCATGGCCAGCCGCCTGCTAGGCCGTTGGCTGAACCGCCCGCTGCGTGATCGCGCGGTGCTGGAGGCGCGCCAGAACGCCATCGCCCGCCTCCTCGACGGTTATCGCTTCGAAACGCTGCAGCCGCAGCTCAAGGAAATTGGCGATCTGGAACGCATCCTTGCCCGCATCGGCCTGCGCAACGCCCGCCCACGCGACCTCGCCCGCCTGCGCGACGCTCTGGCGGCACTGCCCGAGCTGCAGGTGGCGATGACCACGCTGGACACCCCGCACCTGCAACAGCTGGCCAGCAGCATCTCCACCTACCCGGAACTGGCCGACCTGCTGGCCCGCGCCATCATCGACAACCCGCCGGCGGTGATTCGTGACGGTGGCGTGCTGAAGACCGGCTACGACGCCGAGCTGGACGAGCTGCAGGCGATGAGCGAGAACGCCGGCCAGTTCCTCATGGATCTGGAAGCTCGGGAGAAGGAGCGCACCGGCCTGGCCAACCTCAAGGTCGGCTACAACCGCGTGCACGGCTATTTCATCGAACTGCCGACCAAGCAGGCCGAGTCGGCGCCAGCTGACTATATCCGCCGGCAGACGCTCAAAGGCGCCGAGCGCTTCATCACCCCGGAGCTGAAGGAATTCGAAGACAAGGCCTTGTCGGCCAAGAGCCGCGCCCTGGCACGGGAAAAGATGCTCTACGACGAGTTGCTCGAACGCCTGATCGGCCATCTGGCGCCGCTGCAGGATAGTGCCGCAGCCCTCGCCGAACTGGACGTACTGAGCAACCTGGCCGAGCGCTCGCTGAACCTTGACCTGAACCGCCCGCGCTTCGTCGACGAACCATGCATGCGTATCGAACAGGGCCGCCACCCGGTGGTCGAGCAGGTGCTGACCACGCCCTTCGTGGCCAACGATCTGGATCTGGACGACAGCCGCCGCATGCTGGTCATCACCGGGCCGAACATGGGCGGTAAATCGACTTACATGCGCCAGACTGCGCTGATCGTGCTGCTGGCCCATATCGGCAGCTTCGTGCCGGCGGCGGCCTGCGAGCTATCGCTGGTCGACCGTATCTTCACCCGTATCGGCTCGAGCGATGACCTGGCTGGCGGCCGTTCCACCTTCATGGTGGAGATGAGCGAAACTGCCAACATCCTGCACAACGCCAGTGAACGCAGCCTGGTGTTGATGGACGAGGTCGGCCGAGGCACCAGTACCTTCGACGGCCTGTCGCTGGCCTGGTCAGCCGCCGAGCACCTGGCGCGCCTGCGCGCCTTCACCCTGTTCGCCACACACTATTTCGAGCTGACCGTGTTGCCGGAAAGCGAGCCGGTGGTGGCCAACGTGCACCTCTCGGCCACCGAGCACAACGAGCGCATCGTCTTCCTCCACCACGTTCAGCCAGGCCCTGCGAGCCAGAGTTACGGCCTGGCTGTAGCGCAACTGGCTGGTGTACCCGGCACGGTAATCAGCCGCGCACGCGAGCACCTGGCGCGCCTGGAAGCCACCAGCCTGCCGCATGATCTGCCGCGTCAGGAAGCCGGCCAGCCGCAGGCGCCGATGCAAAGCGATCTGTTCGCCAGCGTGCCGCATCCGCTGCTGGAGCAATTGCACAAGATCAATCCGGATGATCTGACTCCGCGCAAGGCGCTGGAGCTGTTATATACATGGAAGACGCAGATCTAACGCTCAATACAACAAACTGCTAGAATCGCGCGCAATTTTACGACCGCCCGGTTTACAGCCTGAGCCGCGGCCACAGACAGAGCGCCTGACAGCCCTTCACAGAAATGGCTCAGGCCGCCGCCCGAGGAGAGAATCAGAATGACCTTCGTCGTCACCGACAACTGCATCAAGTGCAAATACACCGACTGTGTGGAAGTCTGCCCGGTGGACTGCTTCTACGAAGGCCCGAACTTCCTGGTCATTCACCCGGATGAATGCATCGATTGCGCCCTGTGCGAGCCGGAGTGCCCAGCGCAGGCGATCTTCTCGGAAGATGAAGTGCCCGAAGATCAGCAGGAGTTCATCGAACTGAACGCCGACCTGGCTGAGGTGTGGCCGAACATCACCGAGAAGAAAGAAGCACTGCCGGACGCCGAAGAGTGGGATGGCGTGAAGGACAAGCTGCAACATCTGGAGCGCTGAGTTCGCCCAGAAACACAAAGACCCGCCAAGTGCGGGTCTTTTACTTTCAACGGAGCGTCAGGCTGGCCCTACGAATAACGCGCAAAAAAAGGGGCGGCTTGCGCCGCCCACTTTTATTCCCTAGTCCCTTTGTTTCCCAACTCATCGTCCTGATGAATCGCGTCTTGCGATGTTCCTGACCCTCATCCTGATGGCCTGTGCTTGTCCCTGAGCACGGGTGTGATATTAGCCGCCTCAGGCAACCGCACAACCCGACTCAGATTGACCCAGTCTATTCGTGATTTTTTTAAAATCTTTAAAAAACAAACAGTTAAGTAAAATATCAGTAAAAACCATGGGCTTTCAGAACATATACTGACAACACCTGTAAGCGATGGCTTACATAAGCGCGCATAAAAAACCCGGCCGGAGCCGGGTTCGTGATCGAGGCGAAACCTCACTGAAACAAGGCCTCGCTGGACAAGCCGTTCTTCTCGAGAATCTCCCGCAGGCGCTTGAGCGCCTCGACCTGAATCTGCCGCACTCGCTCGCGGGTCAGGCCGATCTCCTGCCCTACCTCTTCAAGGGTACAGCTTTCATGGCCGCGCAGACCGAAGCGGCGCACAACGACTTCCCGTTGTTTGTCGGTCAGGTCGGAAAGCCACTGATCGATGCTCTGCGACAGATCATCGTCCTGCAACAGCTCACAGGGATCGGTCGGGCGATCATCGGTCAGGGTGTCGAGCAGTGTCTTGTCCGAGTCCGGACCGAGCGAAACGTCCACCGAGGATACGCGTTCGTTGAGGCCGAGCATGCGCTTGACCTCGCCCACCGGTTTTTCCAGCAGGTTGGCAATTTCTTCCGCAGAAGGCTCATGGTCAAGCTTCTGGGTCAGTTCACGAGCTGCACGCAGATAGACGTTGAGCTCCTTGACCACATGAATCGGCAAACGGATGGTTCGCGTCTGGTTCATGATGGCGCGTTCGATGGTCTGGCGGATCCACCAGGTTGCATAGGTCGAGAAACGGAACCCCCGCTCCGGATCGAATTTTTCCACGGCACGAATCAAGCCGAGATTACCCTCCTCGATCAGATCAAGTAGGGAAAGACCGCGATTGACGTAACGCCGAGCGATCTTCACGACCAGCCGCAGGTTGCTCTCGATCATGCGTTTGCGCCCAGCAGGATCGCCCTTCTGCGCCAGACGCGCGAAGTGCACTTCCTCTTCGGGAGTGAGCAAGGGAGAGAAACCGATTTCGTTGAGGTAAAGCTGAGTGGCGTCTAGCGCTCGGGTGTAGTCGATGTATTTGTGCTGCTTGGAGGGGGTGGCGTTCTTCGCCTTGGTACGTGCGACCGGTGCTTCCACCTCATCGCCCTGAACCTCGCCGAAAACGATGCCTGGCTCCATGAGGAGCAGTTCATCGTCGACGTCAAACTCCGGCGCTTCTTTTTTGATGAGAGCCATTGTTGTTGTCCCTAGCTGAGTTCGACAACAGACTCTGGCGGAACCGTCCTGGCCACACCTGAGCCCGTCCCTCCTACGTGATGGAACGGGTCAGCGACGGATCAACGACGTGGCAGATATTGCAGCGGATCGACAGGTTTACCTTGGCGGCGAATCTCGAAGTGCAGCTTCACCCGGTCGGCCCCTGTGGACCCCATTTCGGCAATACTTTGCCCGGCTTTGACCTGCTGCCCCTCCCGTACCAACAACCTGCGGTTATGACCGTAAGCACTTACGTAGGTATCGCTGTGCTTGATGATGATCAACTCGCCGTAGCCCCGCAAACCACTCCCGGCGTACACCACTGATCCATCAGACGCAGCTAAAACAGGCTGGCCTAATTGCCCTGCGATATCAATGCCTTTATTCAAACTACCGTTTGAGGAAAAACGGCTGATTACCGTGCCGTCGGTTGGCCACGACCAACCGCTGGCAGAACGACTCACTGGAGTGACTGGCGTCGTCGCTGGTGTATTGGCTACCGGCGGGCGAGCGGGCTGAGTTGCAGGCGGCGCAGTAACGGCAACCGGTGGACGACTGGGCACTGGTTGGGTGATAACGGTCGAAGTGGTTGGAGGCGGTGCCGAAGCGACCGGCTGACTGTTACCTACGGGGCGGTTGTCGAAACGGATCGCCTGGCCAACGCGGATCACGTAAGGATCACGCAGGCCGTTATGGGCAGCCAGCGCTTTCCAGTCCCAGCCGAAACGAAAGGCAATGGAGTAGAGCGTGTCGCCACGCTGCACCACATAGTGGCCGCTGCGCACGGGCTGACGCTGTACTACTGGAGCACGCCCCTGGTTCTGTCCACGGTCGACTACTTGCACACCACCTGGGGGCGAGCTGGCACAGCCGACCAACGCGGAGGCAGCAAGCATGGCCAGAGGCAGGCGAATGGCTGCTACTGCGCGGACTAGCACGTGAAGGACGGTCCAACTCACCCAACAGCTCCCTGAATGATTCCGAGTACGACGCCTATTGTGCCGTATTTATTCAGCGCGACCAGTATCGACTGGCCGACGACTCGCCAGCCACTCCAAACCGAGCACCAGAACGATGCCGCCGATTGCCAGTGCAACGGCAAACAGCAACTGCGGATCCTGACCACTGATTTCGGCAAATTTCCCTGGCAGCAGATTGCTCTCCAGTAACGGCACCTGCTCGCCCTTGCTGTCGATACGCCAGCTCAGGGTCTCCTTCCAGGGCCAGACCTTGTTCAGCGAACCCAGCATCAGGCCAGCGAGAAACGCCAGACTGAGGTCACGCCAACGTGAAAGCAGCCAACTTAGCAGGCGAGCGAAACTGAGAATGCCAACCAGACAACCGCTGGCAAACACCGCCAAGACCATAAGATCGAGCTCTTTCACCGCCCCCAATACCACCGAGTAAAGGCCCAGCAGGAGCAGGATGAAACTGCCCGAGATACCCGGCAGGATCATTGCGCAGATAGCAATGGCACCAGCCAGAAACAGAGTCGGCAGGTCACTGCCCCACTGCATGGGCGCCGCGACGGTGATCCAGTAGGCGAAAGCCAGACCGAGCACAAAACTCACCACCCTGCTCCAGTTCCACCGCTCGATCTCGCGCCCCACCAAATAGGTGGACACCAGAATCAATCCGAAGAAAAACGACCACACCGGAATCGGATGATGGTGCAGCAAATAGGTGATCAAGCGAGCGAGCGTCAGGACACTGGTGAGGATGCCGCACAGCAGCACCAGCAGAAAGGTCGCGTTGGCCATCTGCCAGGCGTCCTTGATGCGACCACGCAGCAAAAGCAGGAGCGCTTCGGGGATGCTGGCGATGGAGCGCAGCAGCTCGTCATAAATGCCACTGATGAAAGCGATGGTGCCGCCGGAAACGCCGGGCACGACATCTGCAGCGCCCATGGCCAAGCCCTTGGCATAGAGCAGAAAATGTTTCTTCATGGATCCTTCCGGAGCGAAAAAGCGATCAGGCCAGCGGCCCGTTGAGTAACGGCACGAAACGTACCGCATCGAGCACATGCCGGGAAAAACCCTGCTCTTCACGTACGATCAGCAACAACTGCTGCACATCGCCACTGCCGACTGGGATGACCAGCCGTCCACCTGGAGCCAGTTGATCGAGCAAGGCCTGCGGCACTTGCGCGGCGGCGGCGGTGACGATGATGCCGTTGTACGGGCCGAGCGCGTTCCAACCTTCCCAGCCATCACCCCAGCGAAAGACCACGTTGCGCAGCTTGAGTTCGGCCAGACGCTCCTTGGCGCGATCCTGCAGCACCTGAATGCGCTCCACAGAGAACACCCGCTCGACCAGCTGTGCCAGCACGGCGGTCTGGTAACCGGAACCGGTACCGATCTCCAGCACCTTGTCCAGCGGGCCAGCGGCCAGCAGCAGCTCGGTCATGCGGCCGACCATGTACGGCTGGGAAATCGTCTGGTTATGCCCGATGGGCAGCGCCGTATCTTCATAGGCGCGGTGCGCCAGGGCCTCATCGACGAACAGATGACGCGGCGTACGGCGGATCACTTCCAGTACCCGAGCGTTCGACAGTCCTTCCTCATAGAGGCGCTGGATCA
Source organism: Pseudomonas sediminis (assembly GCF_039555755.1). Classification (NCBI taxonomy): domain Bacteria; kingdom Pseudomonadati; phylum Pseudomonadota; class Gammaproteobacteria; order Pseudomonadales; family Pseudomonadaceae; genus Pseudomonas; species Pseudomonas sediminis. The sequence continues at coordinate 3,354,513 of NZ_CP154631.1, read as the reverse complement.
ATCGCTCACGGGTGCGCTGCGAGGTCATGCCGATCCCGCTGCGCTGCATGTCGTCCTGGCCACGCATCAGAAGATGCCCTCCAACCAGCCATCCATAGATTCGAGAGCCTCATTGAACGTGCGATCAAGCCGTAGCGGCGTGATCGATACATAACCTTGCATCACGGCATGGAAATCGGTGCCCTGACTGCCATCCTCGACATCACCGGCAGCCGCAATCCAGTAACCTTCCTTGCCACGCGGGTTGACCACCTTGACCGGAGCCGCCGCGCGCGCGCGGTGACCGAGGCGGGTCAGTTGCACGCCACGAATATGTTCCAGCGGCAGATTCGGCACGTTGACATTGAGCACGGTACGCGGCGGCAGTTCGAGCCGCTCGTGCGCCTCGACCAGTTTACGGGCGAAATAGGCAGCGGTCGGCAGGTTGTCGGGAAGACGCGACAGCAGCGAGAAAGCGAACGCTGGCTTGCTCAGGAAACGTCCTTCGAGCGCGGCGGCGACGGTGCCGGAATAGAGCACGTCATCACCCAGGTTGGCCCCCAGATTGATGCCAGAGACGACCATGTCCGGCGTCTGCTCGAGCAAGCCATTGAGCCCCAGGTGCACGCAATCGGTCGGCGTGCCATTGAGGCTGATGTAGCCATTGGCCAAGGCCATGGGATGTAGCGGACGATCGAGCGTCAGTGCGCTGCTGGCGCCGCTCTTGTCTTCGGCAGGAGCGATCACTACGCACTCGGCATAGTCGGCCAGCGCTTGGTGCAACGCAGCGATACCGGGTGCGTTCACCCCGTCGTCGTTGGAAATCAGAATTCGCATGGAGTATCCGTCTGCCCTGCTGGCACCAGATCGAGCAATTCGCGCACCACCACGGTGGCGAAACACCCGGCCGGCAGGACGAATGCAAGTTGCAGAATATCGGGTTCGGGATAATGCCATGACAGGCCGCCGATGGGGAGGCGCAGAATTCGCCGTTCGTGCGCCATGTCCGCCTTGACCAGCCATTGCACCAGCTCCGCGCACTCTTCAGCCACCGACTGCTCCAGCGCCTGCACCGTAGCGACGCTCGGCAGCGCACCATCGCCCCAGAGTGGGCCTGTCGGATGCACGTCGAGCGCGGCCAGCCGCGGATCGCTGCATTCGGCCTCCCCCGCGACAAAAAAACTGCGACTGGTGGTGAACGCCAGCACATCGCCGACCTGCGCCTGGTTCCAGGTACCGGCAGCCACACGCTTGGCCAGCACCTGGTTGAACAGGTAACTGCGCGCCGAAGACAGCAGGCGCGAGCGCAGGTTGCGCTGCACCGGCAACTCCTGACGCGAGGCGAAATCACGCGCCTGCTCGACATTGCCGCCATCGAAGCCAAAGCGCTGCAAGCCGAAATAGTTGGGCACGCCTTGTTCGGCGATACGCTGCAGACGCTGCTCCAGCGCATCGCGGTCCGCCTCCAGGGCAGTCAGGCGCAAGGTGAATCCGTTGGCGGCATGGGCACCGCGCTGCAATTTGCGGTTGTGTCGCTGGCTGCGCAGGATGACCATGTCATCGCCCTGCGCAGCGGCCAGATCGGGGTCGGCCTTGCCCGGCAGGTGCAGACTGAACCACTGCCGGGTCAGCGCCTGACGATCCTTGAGTCCCGCGTAACTGACCGCCTTGAGCGGCAGACCGGCAGCGCGGGCGATCCGCCGGGCGGCCTCCTCGGTATTCAGGCCACGCTTTTCCACCCATAGCCAGAGGTGCTCACCCTGCCCAGTGAGCGGGATATCCAGCACTTCATCGACCTGAAAATCCTCGGCAGTGGCCTTGAGCACCGCCCGACCACAGGCCTCACCATGGGCGCGCGGCCCCAGCAGCTGCAGCTCGTTCATGCCTTGACCAGCAGGGCGACGGCGTGCACCGCGATACCTTCCTCACGTCCGGTGAAACCCAGCTTCTCGGTGGTGGTGGCCTTGACGTTGACCTGATCCAGTTCGATACCCAGGTCCTCGGCAACGCGCTCGCGCATGCTCTGGATATGCGGCGCCATCTTCGGCGCCTGGGCGATTATGGTGGCGTCGACGTTACCCACCGCGTAGCCCTTGCCACGCACCAGGCCCATCACATGGCGCAGCAGCGCACGGCTATCGGCGCCTTTGAAAGTCGGATCGGTATCGGGGAAATGTTTGCCGATATCGCCCAGCGCTACTGCACCGAGCAGGGCATCACTCAGCGCGTGCAGCAGCACGTCACCGTCGGAATGAGCGACAAGACCGAATTTATGGGGAATCCGTACGCCGCCGAGAGTGATGAAATCGCCTTCGCCGAAGCGGTGTACGTCATAGCCATGACCGATACGCATAAAGAACAACGCCCTGAAAAAGTCAGGGCGTGATTCTAACCGCATTGCCCCGTAGCCCGGATGAAATCCGGGGGGCGAATTTCTCGGATTTCATCCGGGCTACGACTACCGCAAAGCAGCAGCGTGATGACGCAGGTGATCGTCGATGAAGCTGGCGATGAAGTAGTAGCTGTGGTCATAGCCCGGCTGCATGCGCAGCGTCAGCGGATGAGCGGCCGCCTTGGCCGCAGCCTGCAACGCCTGCGGCTTGAGCTGGCCTTCGAGAAAATCGTCACGATCGCCCTGATCGACCAGGATCGGCAGCTTCTCGCTGGCCTCGGCGATCAGCACGCTGGCATCCCACTCACGCCAACGCGAACGCTCCTCGCCCAGATACAGGGAAAAGGCCTTCTCGCCCCACGGGCAGTTCATCGGATTGCTGATCGGTGAAAAGGCCGATACCGACTGGTAACGCCCCGGATTCTTCAACGCACAGATCAACGCACCGTGACCGCCCATGGAATGGCCGGCGATGCCACGCTTGTCCGAGACGGGGAAGTTGGCCTCGATCAGCGCCGGCAACTCCTGCACCACGTAGTCGTACATGCGGTAGTGCCGCGCGAAGGGCTCCTGGATGGCATTGACATAGAAGCCTGCACCCAGACCGAAGTCATAGGCGCCATTGGCGTCATCGGCCACCCCCTCGCCACGCGGGCTGGTGTCCGGCGCGATGATGATCAACCCCAGTTCGGCTGCCATCCGCTGAGCGCCAGCCTTCTGCATGAAGTTCTCGTCAGTGCAGGTCAACCCGCTCAGCCAGTACAGCACCGGCAGCTTGGCGCCCTGCTCGGCCTGCGGCGGCAGATAGACGGCGAACACCATGTCGCAGTTGAGGCTGCTGGAGCGATGGCGGTAGCGCTTGTGCCAGCCGCCGAAGCTCTTGTTGCTTGAAACGATTTCGAGGGTCATGAGCCGCTCCGTAGGGTGCGCCATGCGCACCAGGGATTAGCGGTGCGCGCAGCCTAGGAGGCCCCACGCACCCTACGAAAGAATCCGCACGACCATCAGCCGTGCGGCACGCCATCAGAAATGGATGACAGTACGAATGCTCTTGCCCTCGTGCATCAGCTCGAACGCTTCGTTGATCTGATCCAGCCCCATGTTGTGCGTGATGAAGGTATCCAGCGGGATTTCGCCTTTCTGCGATTTCTCGACATAGCTCGGCAGCTCGGTACGGCCCTTGACGCCACCGAAGGCACTACCGCGCCAGACGCGGCCGGTGACCAGTTGGAACGGACGAGTGCTGATCTCAGCACCGGCCGGCGCCACGCCGATGATGGTCGACTCGCCCCAGCCCTTGTGGCAGCACTCCAGTGCGGCACGCATCAGTTGCACGTTGCCGATGCACTCGAAGCTGTAGTCGACGCCGCCATCGGTCATTTCGACGATGACTTCCTGGATCGGCTTGCTGTGCTCTTTCGGATTGACGAAATCGGTCACGCCCAGCTCGCGGGCAACCGCTTCCTTGGCCGGATTGATATCGATGCCGATAATGCGCGAAGCCTTGGCCATCTTGGCGCCGATGATCGCCGCCAGACCAATGCCACCCAAACCGAAGATGGCCACGGTGGAGCCCTCGGTCACCTTAGCGGTATTGAGCACGGCGCCAATTCCGGTGGTCACGCCACAGCCAAGCAGGCAGACCTTCTCCAGCGGCGCCTCCTTGGGGATCTTCGCCAGAGAGACTTCCGGCAGCACGGTGTACTCGGAGAAGGTCGAGCAACCCATGTAGTGGTAGACCGGCTCGCCGTTGTAGGAGAAGCGGCTGGTGCCATCGGGCATCAGCCCCTTGCCCTGGGTGGCGCGTACCGAGCTGCACAGGTTGGTCTTGTTGGATTTGCAGAATTTGCACTCGCCGCATTCAGCGGTGTACAGCGGAATCACGTGGTCGCCGACCGCCAGCGAAGTGACGCCCTCACCCACCGCCTCGACGATACCGCCACCCTCGTGACCGAGAATGCAGGGGAACACGCCCTCGCTGTCCTGGCCGGACAGGGTATAGGCATCGGTGTGGCACACGCCGGTAGCGACAATACGTACCAGCACCTCTCCGGCCTGAGGTGGCGCGACATCGACCTCGACGATTTTCAGGGGTTCATTCGGGGCGAAGGCAACGGCGGCGCGGGACTTGATCATGGCAGTTCTCTCCAGGGAGCGTGGACAATGGTCGACAGTCTAGTTCACGGCCAACAAGAGATAATCAGCGAAATAGCAAAACATTATTGCCATACAGAAATAATGTTAGCCTTCCTGAACAAAAGCTGGCCTGTCGCCGGCTGCACTAGGATCACCCACAGCGAGCTCCCAAAGGCGCAGCACAAATGCAATCAGGCACACGGGAGAAGGAGTGTCGATGAATCGCTGGGAAGGACTCGACGAATTCGTCGCCGTGGCCGAGTGCGGGCAGTTCAGTGCGGCGGCCGAGCGCTTGGGATTGTCCACTTCGCAGGTCAGCCGCCAGGTCGCGC